>JAJTHK010000044.1 GCA_021298895.1 Luteolibacter sp. | reverse complement strand
GGAATTCTCTACCTCACCAAAACGGATGACGAATTTGTCGCCACCTATGTGGTAGGCCGCAAAGGCTGGTTCTAAAACCTTGATTCATTAATCTCCAAAAAGAAAACCTCGGCCCATTTCAGGCCGAGGTTTTTTAGGTTTTGAAGATCTTTTGTTTAGCGGCAAGCCGCTAAGACATTAGAGACTTGCTTTAAGTGCGGAGGATGCTTTGAAACCAACCGACTTGGAAGCGGCGATTTTAAGGGATTCTCCAGTCTTCGGATTGCGTCCGATACGTGCTGCACGCTTCTTGACTTCAAAAGTACCAAATCCGATGATTTGGACTTTCTTGTCTTTTTTCACGCCTTTGGCGATCGAGTCGAGGACTGCGTCGAGGGCTTGTTCAGCGGCACGCTTGGTTGCGTCTGCTCCGAGGGCTTTTTGGATGGATTCAATGAGTTCTGCTTTGTTCATGGCAAAGGTGTTTGTGCTAATCGCGTCGCGTCTTGGCAAGACAAAATCTTCAATATTTGTAAGGATTTTTTTAAACGAGCTGCTTGACTTCTGGACGATTTCTGACTGGCGCGCCTTTGGAGGCAGGGGGGTTGGGGGGGGAATGCCTGGTCTAACAGAGATCGAATTGCGACTCGCTGGTTGTACCTAGCATTTTTCTAACAGGATAAAGGAGGGAATGGAGAAGATGAGAAAAGCGGGCTCTTCACGCACGATATGATCCGCTCACACACCGCCCATAAACATCATCTTGCTGCAACCCCATCGCCACATACTCACCTCATGCATCAGATGGAAATGGATGTGAGTGGCTGATGTATTCCTAATAACCCATATCGAATAACCGCATGGAAGCCGCAGTGATAAGTGCGGCTTCCATATTTATCTCTTCTCTCTATGTAAATAACGCGCTTGTAGCCTGATGCGTGGAAATTTCGGTTTTGTGAAATAGCAGGAGCGCTCTGAGGGCGGGGCGTCGAGCCTGAGATGCTAAAAAAGCCCTGATTCTACGTGGAGTTTCCGTAAAAAACCGACTTTGTGAAAATTTTCACAAATAGATCTTGCGGTGGATTGGAGTGCTAGGTATCAACCGCCGCCTCACTTTCCCAGCATCTCACTTTTCCTGTATTCTCCCATGACGCGTTTTTTAGTCACAACTTTAGGCCTCTGGCTTCTGGCATTCGCACCAGCTTTCGGCGCGGAGGGAGGCGAGCCTCATACATTGCCATTTCAAGCACCGGTTGTTTTTGAAATTGGTTTTTTCAAAGTGACGAACTCCATGATCGCGATGTGGACGGTTGGTGCGCTCATCATTCTGGTTGCTCAGCTCGCGACACGTAAGATTTCACTTATCCCCAGCGGCCTTCAAAACCTAGCTGAAACGGTAGTCGAAGGGCTTCAAGGATTTTTGGGTGGCATCATGGGTGAAAAACTTGCGCGCGAGACCTTTTGGTTTTTCGGTTCTGTGTTCATTTTCATCATCTGCGCCAACTGGATGGGGCTTTTCCCGGGCGTAGGGACAGTGGGTCACAAGCTTATTGATGCAAGTGGGCATGAAGTTGGTTTCGTGCCATGGCTCCGCGGCGCCAACGCCGATATCAACATGACTCTCGGTCTTGCCTGCGTTTTCTTCCTGCTTTGGCTGTTTTGGTCGATCAAGCACAACGGCGTAGGTGGTTTCCTCTCTCACATCTTCGTTTATCAAGGTGAAGGTGCAGGATTCATGAAAATGCTCCTTATTGTCATTTTCTTCCTCGTCGGGTTCCTTGAGGTCATTTCGATCATGATCCGTCCGCTTTCCCTTACGTTCCGTTTGTATGGAAATATATACGCGGGCGAAAACCTCCTAGAGCTCATGCTTCAAATGGGAGGAACCTATTTCGGCTGGTTAGCCGCATTGCCTTTCTACTTCCTCGAGCTGATGGTTGGAGCCATTCAGGCCTTGGTATTCACCCTTTTAACTGCCGTATTCACTGGACTCATGTGCCATCACGAAGAAGGAGAACACGGCCACTAACCCCTTTGGAAATCGGACCATGGCAAAGATCTGTGGAGGTTTCCAAACACACTAAACAAATAATCGAAATAACAATATGTCAGGTAACATCGCTATCGCAGGTGCCGCTCTCGGTGCCACCATCGCTCTTGGTCTTATCGGTCTTAAGGCTTGTGAAGCCGTAGGTCGTAACCCAGGCGCATCCGGTAAGGTTCTCGTTCAATCTCTCCTCATCTCCGCTCTCGCGGAAGGTGCGTTGATCATCACGATCCTTCTCGGCAAATAATCCGATTTTGGGGAGGTGGACTCACCTCCATCTCCCCAACTCCTCTTTCTCGCTCGCTCTCTTAGTTTTCAATTTCAGCCACGCTTCAACCTATGGAACTCATCAGCCTTTTTTCACAAACCGCTAGCATCGCCACCGATCTTCAGGCAGTGGCTGATAACTTGCGCAAAGATTTCGGCATGCATGGTCAATTGCTGATTTCACAAGCCATCGGGTTCATCATTTTTGCTGTCGCTCTCAAGATTTTTGCCTTCAAGCCCATTACCGCCATGCTTGAGCAACGCCGTGAGCGCATTGCTGCTGGCGAAGAAAAACTCAAGCGCATCGAGAAACAACTCGCTGAATCCGAAGCCACGACCGCTGCTGCGATCGCCAAGGCCAATGAAGATGCTCTGCGTTTGATCACCGAAGCCAAACAAGGCGCCGCTGCTTTCACCGAACAGAAAGCGCAGGACGCCATCGCTCAAGCCCAGCAAATCCTTGCGAAAGCCGAGGCCGCTGCCAACGCCGACCGCGAGCGCATCTCTGCCGAGTTGAAACGCGAATTCGGTCGCCTCGTCGCAAGCACCACTTCCCAAGTCACTGGCAAAGTCCTCACCGATGCAGACCAACATCGCATCAACGAAGAAGCCCTCGCCAAAGTTGGCAACTAATTTCTCCTTTCTCTCAACCAGACCACGATGAAAATCTCCAAAATCGCTGCTGCCACCGCTCGCCGTCTCTACGGCTTGTGCCAAGTGAACGGCCAGCTTGATGACAACAAGCTGCGGGATCTGGTTTCCAAACTTATCGCTGCAAAACCACGCGATTTCCAAGCGATCCTTGCTTCGATCCAACGCCTCACGCGTCTCGAGCAAGCTCGTCGTGCCGTGGTGGTTGAAAGCGCCACCGCGTTGAACGATGCCGAGCGTCAGAAAGTCGTCGCAGGTCTCACCAAAGACTATGGCGCAAAACTTACCATCGAATACAAAATCAAACCAGAGCTCCTCGGCGGGCTTCGCATCAAAGTCGGCGACGACGTCCTAGACGGTTCCGTTCAAGGTCGAATCGATCGTCTCTCCAAAGCGTTCTAACATTTCCCTTTTCACCATTCACTACTCACTCCTCACCCTTATCTTATGAGCAGCATCCTCCAGGACATCGAAAAACAAATCGCCGGCATTAGCTCGAGCGTTGAAAAAACCAATACCGGCGTCGTCCGTAAAGTCGGTGACGGCGTCGCCATCGTCGAAGGCCTCTCCGACGTCATGCTCAATGAAATGATTGAGTTCGATGGCGGCGTGACGGGCATGGCGCTGAACCTTGAGGAAAGTGAAGTGGGTGTCGTTCTTCTCGGCGATTATACCGCCGTGACCGAAGGCGCAACCTGCCGCACTTCCGGTAAACTTCTTTCCATTCCAGTTGGTGAAGCCATGCTCGGCCGCGTGGTTAACGCCCTCGGCGCACCGCTTGACGGCAAAGGCGAGATCGCCGCATCCGCTCAATACCCGATGGAGAAAATCGCTCCTGGTATCATCAAACGGAAATCCGTTTCCGTGCCAGTGCAGACCGGCATCATGGCCATCGATGCGATGGTGCCAATCGGCCGTGGTCAGCGCGAGTTGATCATTGGTGACCGTGCAACTGGTAAAACCACCATCGCTGTGGACACCATCATTTCCCAAGCCCAGCAAAACAAAGCTGCTGAGCAAGGCAAGCTGCAGAACTACAAGCCGATGTTTTGTATCTATGTCGCCATCGGTCAAAAACTCTCCAACGTTGCTCGTATTCAGAAGACTCTCGAAGACGCTGGTGCGATGGAATACACCACCATCGTTTCCGCCTCCGCTTCCGATGCAGCTGCCATGCAGTTCCTCGCACCATACGCGGGTTGCGCAATCGCCGAATACCTCATGGATAAAGGTCAAGACTGCTTGATCGTGTTCGATGACCTTTCCAAACACGCTGTGGCTTATCGCCAAGTGTCCCTCATCCTGCGCCGCCCCTCCGGTCGTGAGGCTTACCCAGGTGACGTTTTCTACCTCCACTCCCGCCTCCTCGAGCGTTCCGCTCGTCTCACCGATGCAGCTGGCGGCGGTTCACTCACCGCGCTACCTATCATCGAAACCCAAGCAGGCGACGTTTCCGCATACATCCCAACCAACGTGATCTCCATCACCGACGGCCAGATCTATCTTGAAACCGACCTTTTCTACCAAGGTATCCGTCCCGCGATCTCGGTCGGTCTCTCGGTTTCCCGCGTGGGTTCCGCTGCGCAAACCAAGACCATCAAATCCGTTGCAGGAACCACGAAACTCGACCTCGCTCAATACCGCGAGCTTCAAGCCTTCGCTCAGTTCGGCTCCGACCTTGATGCGCAGACCAAGAAGAAACTCGAGCGTGGTGCTCGTATCGTTGAGCTCTTCAAGCAAAACCAATACTCCCCACTCGCGATGGAAATGGAATCCATCTACCTCTTCGCGATGCAGAACGGCTTCTTCGACGACGTCGCAGTCAAAGACATCGGCCGTTGCCAAGACGCAATGGGCGAGTTCTTCAACACCCGCAAAGGCGATATCCTCGACAAGATCCGTAACGAAAAACCAGATCTCAAGAAAGACGCCGCGATGGTCGAAGCCGTCAAACAAGCCATCGGCGACTTCAAGCAATCTTGGAAATAAACTCTTTTCTCTAAGCTCCTAGCTCCAACCTCTCCGCTAAAACATGGCCAACCTCCGAGACATCCGCCGCCGAATCAAATCGGTCAAGAACACCGCCCAAATCACCCGGGCGATGCAACTCGTTGCGGCCGCGAAGATGAAAAAAGCCCAAGACCAAGCCATGGCTGGTCGTGATTACTCATCCCAGCTCAACGCTGTCTTGAGTGACATCTCCGCGAACTTTAACGACGAAGCTTCCCACCCACTCCTGGAAGCTCGCGAAGGCAACCGCGAGTTGGTGCTGGTGATCTCCACCGACAAAGGTCTCTGCGGACCGCTCAATACCAACCTCGCGAAAAAACTCCGCGCAGAAACTTCCGCCACTGCCGACTACGTCACGGTTGGTCGTAAACTCCGCGTGATGTTAGAAAAACTGGGCAAAAAAATCCTCGCCGACTTCACAGTGAAGGATCCTGTCCCCTTCCCAGATGCACGCGCTATCGCGGCTTTCCTCACCAAGCAATTCACCGAAGGGAAATACGATAAAGTTTCCATCGTCTTCACTCGCTTCGTGAACACGCTCACGCAAGTTCCTGAGGTCAAACAACTTCTTCCCGTTCTGCCACCGACTCAATCTGATGACAGCGGCTTGATCGATGGCGATAGCAAAGATTCTCTCTTCGAGCCTTCCGTCGACGAAGTCCTCGCATCCATTCTTCCGCTTTACGTGAACTTCCAAGTCTATCAAGCGCTCCTAGAATCCCGCGCCACCGAGCACTCCGCTCGTATGGTCGCGATGAAAGCCGCTACCGATAACGCCAAGAAATTCATCAAAGAGCTCACGCTGGAATACAACAAAGTCCGCCAAGCCGCCATCACCTCCGAACTTCTAGAAATCACCACCGCCATGAAAGCGATGGAATAACATCAAGTTTGCTAGTTTCCAGTTTTCAGTGATCAGAAAATACCGAAAACAAAGCTAGCGCCCCACAAAATCTTTTCACTGAACACTTCAAACTTCCAACTAGCAACTTCCTCCACCATGAGCAACCAAGGAACCATCGTCCAAATCATCGGCGCCGTTATCGACGCCGATTTCTCCAAAGCCAGCAAACTGCCGGGAATCTACAACGCACTTGAGATCAAATACGTTCTCAACGGTGTCGATACCAAGCTGGTTCTCGAAGTTCAACAACACCTTGGCGACGGCTGGGTGCGCGCTGTTGCGATGTCCACCACGGACGGTCTCAAGCGCGGCATGAGCCTCACCGATACCGGTAAAGCCATCGCGGTTCCTGTCGGCAAACAAGTGCTCGGACGTATCTTCAACGTCACTGGTGACCTCGTGGACGAAAACGTTGCGCTTGCTGATGCAAACCATCGTTCTCCTATCCATCGCCCAGCTCCTTCTCTAACAGACCAATCCGCCGCGACCGAAGTTCTCGTCACCGGTATCAAAGTCATCGACCTTATCTGCCCGCTGCTCAAGGGTGGTAAAGGTGGTATGTTCGGTGGTGCAGGTGTGGGTAAAACCGTGGTTATCATGGAGCTCATCAACAACATCGCGAAAGCACACGGTGGTTTCTCCGTATTCGCAGGTGTGGGTGAGCGGACCCGTGAAGGTAACGACCTCTACTGGGAAATGATCGAGTCCGGCGTTATCGCCACCGAGAAAGACGAAAAAGGTCATCCAAAACTCGATGCCAAAGGCAATCCAGTGCTCTCCGCAGAAGGCTCCAAAGTGGCTCTCTGCTACGGCCAGATGAACGAGCCTCCAGGTGCTCGTCTCCGCGTTGCTCTTTCCGCTCTCACCATGGCGGAATACTTCCGTGACGAAGAAGGCCAGGACGTTCTTCTCTTCGTCGACAACATCTTCCGTTTCTCCCAAGCCGGTTCCGAAGTTTCCGCTCTTCTCGGACGGACTCCTTCCGCTGTGGGTTACCAGCCAACTCTTTCCGAGGAAATGTCCGTTCTCCAAGAGCGCATCACTTCCACCAACAAAGGTTCCATCACTTCCATCCAAGCCGTTTACGTTCCTGCGGACGACTTGACCGACCCAGCTCCTGCCAACACCTTCGCTCACCTTGACGCGACCGTGGTTCTTGAGCGCTCGCTCGCAGAACAAGCGCTCTTCCCAGCGGTTGATCCTCTCGCCTCCACTTCCAAAGCACTTGCTCCGGAAGTTGTCGGTGAAGAACATTACCGCGTTGCCCGTGGCGTTCAGCTCGTGCTTCAGCGTTACAAAGACCTTCAGGACATCATCGCCATTCTCGGTATGGACGAACTCAACGACGAAGACAAAATGACCGTCTTCCGCGCTCGTAAAATTCAACGTTTCCTCACCCAGCCATTCCACGTTGCTGAGATTTTCACCAACGTTCCTGGCGCTCTCGTTTCTCTAGAAGACACCGTCAAAGGCTTCGCAGAAATCCTCGATGGCAAATGGGACGATGTCTCCGAAGGTAACTTCTACATGAGAGCCGGTATCGAAACCGTTTCCCGCGACTAACTTAATGAACCCAGAGTCCAGAAACCAGAGTCCAGACTCGCGGTTTTCAAGCTCTGGCTTCTGGACTCTAACTTCTGAAATCTAATGAGCCTTCATCTCGAAATCGTCACACCTGAGAAAAAGATTTTCTCGGACACCGTCGAAAATGTCTATCTGCCAGGTGCAGATGGTGAGATGGGAATTTTGCCAAGTCACGCCGGCTTGGTGACTGCACTCCAGCCCGGAGAACTCCGCTATCTTCATCAAGGTCAGATCGTCACTTTAGCAATCGGCTCCGGCTTCGCGGAAATCAGCCAAACCAAAGCCGTCGTTCTAACAGATATGGCTCTTGGCGAATCTGAGATCGATGAACACGCAACCGAGGAAGCGATCAAACGCGCCGAGGAAAAACTGCTAACCGTCGATCACAGTATGGACGCAGAAGAAGTCGCTTACCTCCAAGGCATCATCGCCAAACAAGCCGCCGCACTCCGCTTCAAGCGCAAGTATCAGCACTGAGCTGCATTGGCGATTCCGGCTTTCTTCAGCGAGGAGAAGTGGGAGAAGAGGAGGAAGAATGCATCAAAAGTTTGGTGGGCGCCCTATCGCCAGCTCATTTCCTCCCCATCTACTCAACCTCCTCTTTCCTGTTAGAAAAAAGCCTGAATCATCTAGCTAGTTCCCGATCTACCTCACCACCTGCTTTAAGACCGTAGAAACCAATGCGCAGCGTATCTCTACTTTTGGATAAATTTTACTGACGGCTGTGCGGTAGGATTCCATTTGGGTGGCGTAGCGATCTTTGAGCTCGGCGGCGTTGAGGACGCGGTCGGTTTTGAAATCGATGATTTCGACGAGGGTTTGATCGGTGTGGACGTGGAGCCTGTCGATCACGCCGCTCATCCATTTGTCGTTGAGAAGTGCTTCAATGCGTTGCTCGCGAAAGAGTTGTATGGTTTTGCCATTGTGGGAAAGCAGGGTGCGGATATCGGGTGTGGCCAACACGTCTGCCATCGCATCTGAGATATCGGGAGAAAATTCCAACAATTCAGAATCATCGAGCCAGCCGATATTTTCGAAGGCGCGATGGATGGTGATGCCTTTGCGTCGGGCGGAGGCGTTGCCGGTTCCCGTGATGACGACTTTTTTTCCACTGCTAGGGGTGGTGCGTCCGCGTTTCGGGATGGCTTTTGAAATACTGGGGATGGCTGCGGGTTGTAGGTCTGTGTGAGGTGGAATGGCGGCATGCCAGGAATCCGAACCAATTTCAAAAACCTCATTCGCCTCGTGTCCCATACCCAGGCTGTTGCGCAGCCAATTTCCCAAGCTGGGTTTGTTAGGTTCTGGATTTTTCGAAAGCGCATCGAGATAGATATACAAGCCGCGTTTCGCGCGGGTGAGTGCGACATAGAATTTGCAGAATGCCTCGTAGGCTTGTTGGCTCACCCATGCATTTTCAGCCTCGCGCAATTCCGGGATCACTTTTCTGACCCATGAAGGTGGCGCACTGGAAGTCCAAGTCTCAGTCTTCAACGAGTTAAAATGGGTCAGCGATGGAATCTTGTCGTTGCTCACGCCTGGTAAAATCACGACATCGAAACCGAGGCCTTTGGATTTATGGATAGTCATCACTTGGATCGCCGCAACACCTGGGCTTTGTGAAATTTTCATCCTGCCTATCCAATCCGCTGCGTCTTTTAACAACACCACGCCTTGATCATCGAGTTGTTTGAGCGCTTGTAAAATATCCTCGAATCGACGTTTTCCAAACGCCCGCCATGTTTCTGAAATAGGTTCTAACAACTCACGTATCGTTTCACTGAAGCCGATCTCAGAACATTTCGTGCTGAGCACATCCCAAGTGACTCGGAAATCTTTGCCGTATTGATGTGTGAAAATTTCGCCGAGCGGAGACATGATGACGACTTGCTTCGCGAATGTATCCGATGGATCGGCAAGCCAACGCAGCAGATGCCAGATCATCACGCCAACCGGATGATCGCGTCCTGGTTCGCGCACGCCTTCTTCCACTACCTGAAAACCTTCTTCACGCAGTGCGTCAGCCCATTCTCTGACCTCGTCGTTTTTGGAGACCAAGATTCCGCATGAAAGTTTTTTGGTGCCGATTCCAAGATCGTGGAGTTGCGCAATGACACGCAACGTCAGGTCGTCTTTTTCAACAATTTCAACACGTGCGTGTCCGGATTTTTCTGGCGCGGATAGTGGTTTAGCGGAGATGTGTTTTTCCCAGCCACTGTTCCAACTGTCTGCGGCATCGCCGAAAAGTTCGGCCATGCTTGTTGCGTCGCCGCAAACTTGATTAACCAAGCCAAGCACCTCGGGGCAGGACCGCCAGGATTCCGCCATGGTATCGATCTGTAACGCCAAAGGATCATCTTTTGCACCGCGGTATTTCTCGGTGAGTTCGTCGAACAAACCGACCTCGCCACCGCGCCACGCATAGATTGCCTGCTTTTTATCGCCGACCACAAATACGCTTGCGGCTTGATCCGTGAGCGCTTCATCGATCCATGGTTCCAAGCCGTTCCATTCGTCTTTGCTGGTGTCTTGGAATTCATCTAACAGCCAATGTTGATAACGAGCATCGAGTCGAAAATCGATCGCTTCTCGGCGAAGACGCGCGTCCTCATTTTGAATCCAATTTCCCATCAAGCGTTTTACGTCGTTGAATCCGAGTCGGCCTTTGCTGCGTAGCTCACGTTCCATTAACGCATCATAGGAATGGATGACTTGATGGATTCCGCGAGTTCTTGAAAGTGCAGCTGCGAATTCGCAATGCGCAGCAAGAGTGATGATTTTGCGTAAATTTTGAGCAGCGATCCCAGTGATCGTGAATGCTTTCTGAAAAGTAGTATGAATCTCTCCTTCGGATTCGCAGATCGCATCGATGGTGTTTGATAAAAGGCTCGTTGCCTTATCAAACGAACCGCTGCCTATCGTGTGTTGCTCGAAACTGGTCATCATTTTCTCAAACGCCCCCTGTTGACCATTGTGGGTCATGACCACATTCGGCCAATCACGGCGGATTGATTCGATTAATCCCATCTTCTGTTTTTCCCAATCGCCGATGTCATGAGGCGAGAGCGTCGCGGGGCCCCATTCGAGATTGTCACGTGAGCCGTAGATGGAATGCCAGTTGGAGATAAATTTTCTCAAGTCATCCAATACCAAGGCGTTTTCTTTTCCCGCAGTGGCGCGACGGAAAATCTCCACGAATTCCTCTTCGAACGCCGCATCCAACCCACCGTCCAATAGGGTTTCCATCAGTTCGTCCTGAACGGAGATCGCGACCTCGCCCTCAAGTAATTCAAATTTTCCACCCGTGATCCCGAGCTCGTATTGGAAACTTTTTACCACCCGTGCGAAAAACGCGTCCATGGTCCCAAGGGTCAGTTTGGGCAGGCTTTTCACCATTTTTTCCAGAAGTTCTGTGAAATCTACGTCTTTCGCAGAGATCCGCTCAGATAGCTTGTTGCCGCATTTCGGATCGCTGGCGGCTTCGGCGAGTTTTTCAAGGATGGCATCGGCGAATTCACCTGCAGCCTTGCGGGTAAAAGTAAGGGCAACGATTTTCTCAGGATCGACTCCCATCGCCGCCAGAGCGATGATGCGGTCGCTCAGGCAAAACGTTTTGCCAGAACCCGCGGAGGCTAGAACCAAGAGATTTTTCCTGAAGTCATCCATGCTTTATCGCTAATGAAATTGGCGTGCTCCAGTTGTTTGTCACGCCTTTCTTCATCCTCGTTTACATGGTGAATATCCAAAGCACAACAAGTCTGGAAAATAGGATTCCGATCACGAATAACGCGAACACCCTATGAGCGGTAGCGAATTACTACGAACAGCGAAGCCAGACTGTTTAGCCGGAGTATACGCAGGCAATGGGCACGAATAAGAGAGGTTATTTCATTCCAAAAATTCGAGTCATTCGTGAAATTCGTGGTTAAAAACTCTTCATTTCTTCATCCTCGCTAGATTGCCCCTCATAGCAGCCGAATTCCCTTTATCCATAAAGAAACCTCAAGATTTGCGGAGTTTTTGTGAAAAATCGTTTCTTGCCTGTGCGCAAGTATCGGGTTAAATAGGAGTCCACTCTGTGGCGCATAATAATGCCGGCCACAGGTAATGATAATATAAAATTATGTTTCGTATCCCCTTTGACCGCGTGAACTGGATCACTTCCAGTTTCCTTATCGGCACAGCCCTTATCGCCCTTATCGGCGCTCCTATCTATCTCTATCATTTTGGAATCGATTGGTTCCAGTTTGGCATGTTCTTCTTTTACCTCTGTGCGACGATGATGAGTATCACAGTCGGTTACCACCGCCTTTTTTCCCACATTTCCTTCAAAGCAAAGACTCCCGTGAAACTTTTCACCCTGCTTTTCGGTGCCTGCGCCTTTGAAAACTCTTGCCTCAACTGGTCCTCCGACCATCGCCGTCACCACAAGCACGTCGATCATGACGAAGACCCATACGACATTTCAAAGGGTTTTTTCTGGGCGCACATCGGTTGGCTGCTATTCAAGCTCAATCCTGAGCCTCCCATCGACAACGTTGCCGATCTCCGTAAAGACAAGTTGGTCATGTGGCAGCATAAATACACCCATTGGATCGGCCTTATACTCGGACTGATTATCCCAACTTTGCTTGGTTACGGCTACAATTCATTGATGGGCCTCGATCCTGTGCAGGGTGCCCTCGGGGGGTTCCTCATCGCCGGCGTGACCCGCATCGTCATCGCTCAACATTGCACCTTCTTCATCAACTCACTTTGCCATACGGTCGGCAAACAACCCTATTCCACCAAACATTCTGCCCGCGACAGCGCGCTTATGGCTTTCCTCACCTTCGGCGAGGGTTACCATAACTATCACCATGAATTCCAACACGATTATCGCAACGGTGTGAAGCCATGGCAGTGGGATCCAACCAAATGGACGATTTGGACACTTTCTAAAATCGGTCTCGTCGAAGGTCTGCGCCGCGTACCGGATAGTAAAATCCTACTCGCAGAAATGGGCGAAGCTCGCCGTGTAGTTGAAGAGCGTCTCTCACAAATTCAAGCCGCGCCAGATTACAGCCAGCGCACCGCAGAGGCACTTACTCAGCTTTATGAAAAAATATGCGAAAATTATCGCGAGCTTGAGCAAGCCCTTGCCGATCGTGTTGATCTCTCGCGAAAAGCACTTCAAAACTGGCAGGATGAAACTCGTGCTTTGATGCGGCAGTTCCTGCATCTCGCCAGACCCGCTATGGGGTAAGTTGGATTTGCGTTTCAATTCATCAAGGGAGGCAGCAATGTCTCCCTGTTTTGTTTACAGAGCAAAAGTATCCGGCTAAAGTCTACAAAGTCATCGAATGTGATCCGAGGCACTGGATCAAGATGTGTTAAAACTACACTTATGAAAATCCTCATCACTGGTGGCTGCGGTTTTATCGGTAGTAATCTTGTTCGCATGTTCCTTACGGCTACGGAACACACCGTCCTCAATCTGGATGCGCTTACCTATGCTGGTAATCATCACTCACTCGATGATCTTACGGCGCATTCCCGTTATCGTTTTGCCCATGCAGATATTTGTGATCCCGCTACGCTCAAGAAGCATGTAGATGATTTTCAACCTGACTGGATCATTCATCTCGCCGCCGAGAGTCACGTAGATCGTTCGATCGATGATACTAATCAATTCATCCAAACCAATATTATCGGTACTTATAACTTATTAGAGGCTGCTCGTTCGCATTTTGACTCTCTGAAAGGAGATGGCAAAAGCCGATTCAGATTTCTACATGTATCAACTGATGAAGTCTATGGCTCGCTGGGTTCCAGTGGTCATTTCACGGAGGAAACGGCATATGATCCTCACTCGCCGTATTCGGCGAGCAAAGCTTCATCAGATCATCTTGTTCGTGCTTGGGCCACTACTTATAGTCTACCCGTATTGCTGACCAATTGTTCTAACAATTATGGACCCTACCAATTTCCGGAAAAACTGATCCCTGTGGTTATTCTTAAAGCGCTGCGTGACGAAGCAATTCCTGTCTATGGTGATGGCGAAAATGTCCGAGATTGGATCTATGTGCTAGATCACGTTGAGGCGATACATGCTGTGATTGCTCGAGGTCGTTGCGGCCAGACCTATAATATTGGAGCTAATAACGAGCGAAGAAATATCGATTTGGTGCGTCTGCTTTGTGCTCTTCTTGATGAGCTTCGTCCCCGCGCTGACGGAAAATCTTACGCAGAAAAAATACGTTTTGTGCCTGACCGCCCAGGCCACGATTTTCGTTATGCGATTGACGCGACCAAGATCCAGGAGGAGTTGGGTTGGTCGCCTAAGCAAGATCTGATTTCTGGATTCCGCGAGACCATCAAATGGTATCTGGACAACTCAACTTGGTGGCAAAATATTTTGGATAACTCATACAAGCTTGAGCGGTTGGGCTCTAAAAATAATCGCTAGTGATCGCTATTATGTTAGAGCTTGAGGTAAGCTTGGCGGAAGATCACTAAGCTTTGGGCTGCGCGTTAAGATGATGCCACCACGTGAGAGATGGAGAAGATAAAGTTGCTTTAGTAAGTGCTGCCACGTGAAAGTGATCACTGGAAACCCGGCGAAAAATCCGATGTAACAGGTGCAAACTCCTAAGATCATCATCACGATGCTCATTGCAAAGAAAAACAGCGTTGAGATGAGCAGTTCTCTCCAGACCAATGTGAGGAAGTTGCGGAGAAAGCGGATATTGAAAGCTGGCACAAAGTCCTGTGCGATCGTTGCCGCGATTGAAATAGGAGCAATGATGAAGTTCATCGCCAATACGATGATAAGGTAGACAAAAAAGCCGATCATCATCACAAGAGCACCAATGACATCATTGTTTTCGGTGATTGGAACAGCGACCATCATGAAGACGAAGAACAGCACGAGGAAGACCGGCATCATGATCAAGCCACCAACCATTTGGGCCAGAAACGACCACATACCGCGCATGAGATATTTGGTGAAATATTGAAAATCAAAAGGCGGATATTCAGATGGATTCTTCTCATCGCCCCGACCCCAAAGTTGGGTGATAGCCCATCCACTCACGATGATGGGGCCAATCATAGGTATAAGGATACATACCCCACCTAAGAACATGTTCATGCCCCATTTTTGGGGTTTGAAGAAGTCAGTGATAGATGCGAAGTAGTTCATAATAGTCGATAGTAGGGGTTACTTCACCACGTATTCGGCACGGACGATGGTGATGATGTCTTTCTCGTAGGAAGTGGTGTCGTTGTTGCCTTCGGTGGAGGTTTCAGTGGAGTTGGCGGGGTTGATGTTGATGATACCCATTGAAGAATCAACAAGTGGGCCTATCTGCGTATTGCCTGCGGAGCTAAGGATATTTTCAGCGCGATTACGCGCATCCTTGGCCGCTTCTGCTAGCATCTCAAGTTTGAGTTCGCCGAGGCGCGTGTAGTAATAGCTTGGTTCATTAGAAGTTACATTCACGTTTTTTTCTAACAGGGAAGTGATTTCACGTGATGCCTTTTCAATTTGTTGTACGTTGGAAGAACTGACAGAAACGACTTGGAATGCCCTGAAACCAACGGATTTGCGTATTTCCGTGCGTATCGGAACGTTGGTGCCAGGTAGCACCTTGTCTTCGAGAATGGTTTCAAATTCTTCGACGATGCTTGCGGATTGCGTCTTGATCGCATCTGCCTGGATACCTTGGCTTTTGAGAAAATCGACCACTTTGTCGGTGCCGGTTTTCAACGCCAAATAGGCAGAGGTACGATCTTTACCTTTATCTTCGACAGTTGCAGACCACTCAATCAGGTCCGAAACAATTCTTTTTTTAGCGGATCCGGTGATGCGGATGTTGTTCTTTTCAGGTTGTTTGCGGACATCACGCCAAGTGGTAGCCGCGATGTAAGTGGAGCCGACCATGCCCAAGGCAAGAGCAAAGGCAGCAAGTGGAGGGAGGCTGATGCTTCGAATGGTTTTTTGTGAATCGTTGCTCATGGTTTTTGTTGGTTATATAGAGAGATTGGCTTACCGCAAATTCGACATCGTCTGGAAGATTGCTGTGATCATCAAATAGGCGAAAGTGCCGATCAGCAATGCCATGAAAATCAGCACCGCTGGCATGATGAGTGCCATGATGCGCTGGATATCTTTGTTGAGTTCTTTGTCATAGCGCTCCGCTGCGCGGCGTAGGGAGAGATCGATTTTTCCGGTTTGTTCGCCCACGGCAATCATGTCGATCAGTAGCGGAGGAAACGATTCTGAGCGAATCATCGCTTTTGAAAACGCACGGCCATCGCCAACTTGAGCGATAACGTCGTTGAGGTTTTTTCGGATCGCCAGATTTTGGGTTGCATCACGTGAGAGTTCGAGTGCGCGCAACAACGGTAGACCGTTACCCACCAAGTTCGCCATGGTTTCAAGAAACTGAACATAGAACCGTGAGGCAATCACAGCTCCAATGAGTGGAATTTTGAGTTTCATCTTATCCCACGTAGGTCGGTTTTCTTCATTGTCCTTCCATGCTTTGAAAAACAAGGAGCCACCGATCACCAGCAGCAGGATCACCACCCACCAAGTTTTGATGAAATCAGCGATATACATCAAGCCATTGATGGCCCACGGCAGTTTTCCTCCTGGAGTGTTTTTGATGAGCTCGGAGAGCTGGGGAATAAGCAATGTAACAAACACGACCCCGACACCGAGGCCCATCAGGATGAGAAACGATGGGTAAATCATCGCTAAGATCAATTTGCTCTGCAGTTCGGCAAGAGTTTTCAAATAGTATGCTTGGCGTTTTAAAATCGTATCTAAGGCACCCGATGCCTCGCCTGCTGCGGCTAAAGAACAATATAGTGGTCCGAAACTCGGGCTGACTTTTTTCAACGCTACCGAGAAGTTCACGCCGTCTCTAACAATTTCACGGATTCTTCGGGAAACATCTTTCAGGCTGCCGAGCTCTTGCCGCATCTCCATCGACTTCAGCGCTGGCTCCAATTGCAAACCTGCACCTATCATGTCGGAAAGTTCTTCGGTAAAAAGAATCACCTCCGCACGCTTGAGTTTGATCGTACCGTCAGCGGAAACTTCCGTTTTATCACTGACCGATTCCCGTGGCTTCGGTTTTGCGGTTTCCTTTTTTGTTAGGAATTTCGCCGACTCTTTAACTGTGACGGGTTGCAAGCCACGCTTGTCCAGAACCCGCAACGCTTCAGATCGATCCGACGCCTCAACCTCACCGGTTGATACGGTGCCGTTGGTTGCGAGAGCTTTGTAGGAAAATTGGGGCATCTGAAAATAAAAAGCTAATCTGCTCCACCAATCTCCAATGAGGTCACGGAGATCACTTCTTCAATCGTCGTTTGCCCTTGCATGACTTTGTGCCAGCCGTAAGTCCGCATCGGCACATAGCCGTCTCGGAATGCTTGAGCTTTGAGTTCGGGTAGCGGGCGGGAATGTGCGACGAGTTCCTGCATTTTCTGAGATAATATCACGACCTCGTAAATGGCGAGACGGCCGGAGAAGCCAGTCATGCGGCAACGGTCACAACCTTTGGGTGAGTAAACTTGCCCGGGGATGTCACTCGGGATTTCAAGATCGATAATGTCTTGGGTGGAAATTTGGCGTGGCACTTTGCAATGTGGGCAGAGTCGGCGCACAAGGCGTTGGGCAAGGAATGCGCGGACAGCGGCGGAAACCAAGAACGGCTCGACGCCCATATCGATCAAACGCGAAATACCGCCCATCGCATCGTTGGTGTGCAGGGTGGAAAACACCAAGTGACCTGTTAGAGACGCGCGGATGGCAATTTCAGCGGTTTCCAAATCTCGAATCTCACCGATCATGACGATGTTGGGATCGGCGCGAAGAATGGAGCGTAGGGCGGCGGCGAAGGTTAGACCGATCTCGGATTTCACCGCGATCTGCATGACGCCGGTGAGTTTGTTTTCCACAGGATCTTCCACCGTCACGATGCGTTTCTCGGGACTATTCACTTCGCTCAGGAAGGAATAGAGGCTGGTGGATTTACCGGAACCGGTCGGACCTGTGATGAGGATGATGCCGTTAGGCAGGTGGAGCAGGCTTTCGATTTTGCTTTGGACAAAAGGCTCTAACCCGAGCTTGGCGAGGTTGAATTTTTCTTGGTTGAGGAGACGAAGGGAAACGCTTTCGCCTTCAACAGTTGGCACGGTAGCAACCCGAACGTCGATGGTTGCGCCTTCAAACTGCAGGTTGATACGACCGTCCTGTGGGACGCGGCGCTCAGCGATGTCGAGGCGCGCCATGATTTTCAAACGAGCAATCACCGAGCTTTGCAGCGCTTTGATATTTTCCGGAACGGCAATTTCTAACAATCTTCCATCGATCCTGTAACGAATGCGGAGATTGTTTGCGAGCGGCTCGACGTGGATATCCGTGGCGCGCTGATCGAGTGCCTCGCGAATGATCTGGTTCACGAATTTCACCACGCTTGCCTCTTCGTCTTCATCCGCATCGATCACGTTTGCTTCGTCATCGGAGTCGGAAAGCTGATCGTAGTCCAAATCCCGACCATCCAAAATTTGTTCGAAGGTATCCGCACCAACGCCGTAGAGACGGCGCAAGGCTTCGTGGATTCTTTTGCGCGATGCCATTCGCCATTCGAACGGCATCGATAATTCCTGAGCCGCTGCTTGATGGGCGACGAGATTGAAGGGATCAAAGGTCGCGAGGATGAGTTTTTTCTGATCGCCTTCACCCTCGATGCTGACGGGGAGCAAGCGATGTTTGAGAGCGATTCGTGGTCGGCAAGCTTCGCGCAGCGGTAAGGTGTTTTCTTCATTTGTGATGCTTTCCAGCCAAGGGATATCAAGCTCATTAGCGAGTTCACGGAGGTAACTTTCCTCATCCACCACGGCGGCATCCAACAAATCATCAATGGGTGATTTCTGGCGCAATGCCGATGCTTTGAGTAGTTCGCTCACAGCAGGCAAATTGTCGCACCCAGATCTGCGGGCAGGCTCTAGTAAAAGTTCAGTCATTCGTTCTCCGTTAATCTGAGCCTAATTAACCTTCTGAAGGTCGATTTGTCGCTAAAAATCTTGAGTTCGGAGCATTTCGAGAGTTGCGCGGCAGCCCAACCTAATTACTCAATTAACTAATTTCTAATCACTGTTTTTCATTTTTTTCGCCTGCTCTTCCTTCAATCCCCCCAGGAACAACAACACCGCAGCGATGCAGATGCAGGAGTCGGCGACATTGAAGGTGGGCCACCAGCCATGGCTTGAGGGGACGATTTTATCGTAAAATGGCAGCCTGACGGAGATGAAATCGACCACATAGCCTTGTGAGAGGCGTTCCCAGAAACTGTCGTTTTTAGCATATTCTAAGAGGAATCCCTGCGCCAAACGATCCGTAAGATTTCCGAAAATCCCGCACAGCAAGAGCGAGACCGCCAGTTTCGAGTAAACATGCTCGAAAGCACCCTTTTTCCAAAAGTAGCGAATAATGAAGAGCGCGATGATGGGAACGACAAGAAATACAATTGGCGCCCAAGAAGTTCCGTTGCCCAAACCGAAAGCGACGCCTTGGTTGTGAACGCGTTTCCATTCAAACCAATCAGGAATGATCATCCATGGCATATCGAGCGAACCAAATCCCCCAGGAGGCGGCTCGGAAAAATTCGCCACCGTCCATGCCTTCGTGATTTGATCGAGGATGTAAAGCGGAAGGGTGAGGAAGAGGAGGAGACGGGGAAGGGTCACAAATTTTAAATTTTAAACTTCAAATAAAGAACTATGCCACCACTTCATCACATCTCGCGCAGAGACCGGATTCAAGAACTGGCTCGTGTCTACGGCAGCGGGGGCAGAGTGGGAGCTCAGTTTTTGCGGCGGTGGCGGAGAGCTCGGTTCCTTGGGTCACTTTGAGCTCGGCGATGATGAAAAACTCGGTAGCGAAATCGCGGTCGGTGAGTTTTTCTAACAAATGCGCGTCGGATGCGGGAACTGTGAGGGAGATCGCGGCTTCGTTGTTGCGGGTGAATTCCTTGGCTTGGATCTTTGCTTCGATCGCGGTTTGGATCACGGCTTTGATTTGGAAAAGGCGTTCTACGTCTTTACTGATCTGGCTTGGAGCGAAGGCAGGATTGGCAGTTGGGAAATCTTGTTCGTGCACGCAGTCGTTAGTAAACGCCGCGTGTTCCCATGCTTCATCCGCGGTGTAGGCGAGAATCGGCGCGAGCAAACGGGTGATGCTACTAAAGATCTCGTACATCGCTGCTTGTGATGCCAAGCGACGCGGTGAATCCGCCGCATCGCAATACATGCGGTCTTTTAGAGCATCGATATAGATCGCGGAAAGATCCGTGGTGCAGAATTGGTTGATCGAGTTGAAAACTTTGCGGAACTCAAAAGATTCGTAAGCGGTGAGGCATTCTTTGACGACGACGTGGAGTCGCTCCAAAATCCAAGCATCTAATAACGGGATTGACGATTGATGATTGATGATTGTTGATTGTTGATTGAAGCCATCCAAGTTGCCCAAGAGGATGCGGAGTGTATTACGCAAACGGCGGTATGGCTCGGCGACTTGTTTGAAGAGATCTTCGCCAAACGGAACTTCGTTTTGCCAATCGACACTGGAGGCCCAGAGGCGGACGATGTCGGCGCCGTATTGATTGTAGAAATGCGCAGCATCGATGGGTTTGCCGGCTTTTTCGGCTTCGGATTTCGAGAGTTTCTTTTTGTCCTTATCGACCACAAAGCCGTGGGTCATCACGGATTTGTAAGGTGCGTGACCGCGGAAGGCGGTGGAAAGCATGAGTGAGCTTTGGAACCAACCGCGGTGTTGGTCGGTGGCTTCGAGATAAAGATCGGCGGGGCAATGCAGCTCGGGATGCGTGTCCATCACGGCAGCGTGCGAGCAGCCGGAATCGATCCAAACATCGAGCGTGTCTTTGCCTTTTTTCAAGCCACTCGGCAGGCCGAGTTTTGCGGCGAGATCCTCATCAGAAGTTTCGAACCAAACATTGGTGCCTTCTTTTTCGACGAGGTCGGCGACCTTGTTTGCGAGTTCAGCAGAGAGGATGGCCTTGTTGTTTTCATCGAAGAAAACCGGAAGTGGAACGCCCCAAGTGCGCTGGCGGGAAATGCACCAATCGGGACGTGCTTCGACGGTTCCGTAGATGCGGTTGCGACCCCATGCAGGCATCCATTTCACTTTGTCGATTTCTTCGAGTGCTTGGCCGCGCAGGGTGTCGAGCGAGATGAAGAACTGTTCGACAGCACGGAAGATGATAGGCGTTTTCGAGCGCCAGCAATGTGGATAGGAATGTTTGTAATCCTCTTGACCGAGCAGGTGACCGCTTTCTGTTAGAATCTCGATGATGCGCTTGTTGGATTGAAAAACGTGTTTGCCGACGAGTTCCGCGACGCCGACTTCTTCGGTGAATTTACCTTCGTCGTCGACAGGGGAGAGAACACCCAAACCATTTTGTTGTCCCGCAACGTAGTCATCTGCGCCGTGGCCAGGAGCGGTATGAACGGCGCCGGTTCCGGTTTCGGTAGTGACATAGTTGGCGAGGATGATTTTAGATTTGCGATCGAGGAATGGATGCTGTGCCTCAGCTCCTTCAAGTTCTTTGCCTTTGATTTCAGAGAGAGTTTCTTTAAGGGCGTATCCAGTCTTTTCGGCAAACGCTTCGATCAGTTCGCGGACGATGACGAACGCTTCCTCTTTTTCACCATTTGAGAATTTACCTACGACGTAAGTGAACTCCGGATGCAGCGCGATCCCGAGGTTTGCTGGAAGTGTCCAAGGAGTGGTGGTCCAGATCACCATGTTGATGTCCGGGATGTTGGATAATGCGGGTGGGACGCCAACGCTCCCTTTGAGGGGAAATTTCACGAAGATCGAAGGCGAGATTTTATCGGCGTATTCGACTTCCGCTTCCGCGAGTGCGGTTTGCGCGCCGTAGGACCATTGAACGGGTTTCTTGGATTGGTAGATACAACCGTTTTCCACTAGCTTCGCAAACACCCGCAGGATGCTCGCCTCGTAAGCGGGATCCATGGTGAGGTAAGGATTTTTCCAATCGCCAAACACACCGAGGCGACGGAATGAGGCGCGTTGGATATCGATGAAACCAGCGGCAAACTCGGTACAGCGTCGGCGGATTTCCGCTGGCTCAAGTCCAGCGGCTTGTTTGACGACTTTGAATTCGATCGGCAAGCCGTGGCAGTCCCAACCCGGAATGAAGGGCGCGTGGAAACCTGCCATGGTTTTGGATTTCACCACCATGTCCTTGAGGAGTTTGTTCAGCGCAGTGCCCATGTGGACATCGCCGTTTGCAAATGGCGGGCCGTCGTGAAGGATGAAATCAGGTGCTCCAGCGGCTTTGCGGGCGGAGGTGATTTTATGGTAAAGTCCGTTTTTCTCCCAAATCTCCAAACGCTTCGGCTCGTTTTCGACCAAGTCCCCACGCATAGGGAAACTGGTCTGCGGCAAGGTCAGCGTGTCTTTGTAATTCGGGGCGTTGCTCATAACGGGGGGCGGAAGCTAGCAACCGAAATGCGCGGGGTCAACCCTAGGGGAGCGGGAGTTTTGTGCCCACATTCCAAAGTATTCAGGATGTAAACCCCCAAGAATTTGAAAGATCGGGTTACTCAGCCTCCTCAAGCCCGGTCATGTCCCACATGACGTAAAAACTGCGACCTGACTTATTGGCGATGCTTTGCAATTCTTTGAGGCGCCCAGCCAACGCTGGATCTGAGGCTTTGGAGGTAGGTGGAATTTCGATCTGGATAGATCCCAGATCCATGCTTTGTTTATCAACAGATACGGCTTTAAGGTAAGCAGCACGAGATTTCACCTCGGAAAAAGGGATCAATTTGCCGTCTTGATAAAACTGTCCGCGCTCGTCCATGAGAAAATGAAGTTCGCTAGCGAGTTTGCCCTTGGTTTCCGTATCGAGTTTTTCAAACGGAATCGGGGTATTTCCATGGGTGATAGCTACAGTGCCGTCTTTAAACCAAACTCCGAAAATTTCGGCTTCCATTCCACACGTGCAGTCATTGTGAGTGCTGGGTAATAT
The DNA here is from genome assembly GCA_021298895.1 of Luteolibacter sp. Taxonomy (GTDB): domain Bacteria; phylum Verrucomicrobiota; class Verrucomicrobiia; order Verrucomicrobiales; family Akkermansiaceae; genus Luteolibacter. The sequence goes on along the minus strand of JAJTHK010000044.1, from coordinate 21,373 downwards.
TGTGTCGATTCGTTTAGGGGTTGCTGGGTTTTTTTGACGCACTTCCTGCCATTGGGCACGGGACAAGGTAAGGGTTCCTGCCACGGTCACTTCCTCTAGTTGATCTTCGTTGAGCTTCACCAAATAATGAGGGCCTACATATTTGGTGCGATCTTCGTTGAGAGATAGCCCCGCGCCAAAAACCAAACTGGGAATGAGGAATAATAGAGCGTATAAAATTCGCATATTCATAAATTTAAAGTTGGCTGAATTGAAGCAATAATCCGGCACGATGGGTAGAAGGATTTTAACAATTCGATAGAATGAGTTTACCAAGACTAGCGCTTGCCGAATCCCACCGCAGACAGCTAGATTTCGACCATGTCTTTTGCGGAACGCAGGGTGGCCCATGGTGGAGGGATGCTGGATCAGTTGTCACCTGTTGTGAAAGTGTTGTTGATTTTGAACATCGGAATCTACTTCGCGGATGTGTTGTTTTATGATCTGGCGATTCAGAATTTTGGGGCTTTTTCGATCAACAGTGCCATTTCGGAGGGGAGGATATGGGAGTTCATCACGTTTCAATTCATGCATGGCAGTGTGGGACATGTGCTGGCGAATTCGATGGGCTTGTTTTTCTTCGGGCCATTTGTGGAGCGGTGGTTGGGGTCGTTGCGGTTTTTTGTGTTTTATCTTGCCTGCGGAGTTGGCGGCGCGGCGTTTTTTGTGTTGCTGACATACTTGGAAATTCTTCCTGCGCTGAGTATGGTTACCTCATTGGTCGGGGCATCGGCGGGGATTTACGGAATCATGATCGCGGTGGCGGTGCTTGCGCCGCATCTGCAGGTGACGCTGTTTTTCCCGCCCATCACTTTGACGATGAGACAACTGGCGTTGTCGGTAATTGCGATTGCGGTGGCTGTGATTGTATTTGGGTTCGGCAACAACGAAGGCGGCGAAGCTGGGCATCTCGGAGGTGTGATCGTTGGATACATCTTGATTCGTATGGCGCCACTTTTCGGGGTTGATACGAGGCGCGAAATCAGGCGTCCGAGAAGATATTATGAGCCAAAAATCCGACCCCGCACGATTGTGGATTTGCAGGCGCAATCAGAGATAGACGAGATTTTGGATAAAATTTCTCGAGAGGGATTTCAGAGCTTAACGGATGAGGAACGAGATTTGCTTCACCGCGCATCAAAGAACGAACAGGATTGAACCATGACAGATGACGAGATGATTCATTGCGATGAGCCGAGCAAACAAATCGAGCGTTTGCGCGCGATCATGCATCGCTTGCGTGCGCCGGGTGGTTGTCCATGGGATGCGGAGCAGACGCATGAATCGATCATCTCGAATCTGATCGAGGAAACCTATGAATGTGTCGATGCGATCCGCTCCGGTGATGACGTGCACATGCGTGAGGAGTTAGGGGACTTGTTGCTTCAGGTTGTTTTCCACAGCGAGATTGCGGAAGAGCAGGGAAGGTTCGATCTCTATCAAGTGGCGGCGGAAATCTCCGAGAAATTGGTGCGTCGGCATCCACATGTTTATGGGGAGACTTCAGCGGAAGACTCCGATCAGGTGTTGAAGCAATGGGACGCGATCAAGCGCACCGAAAAAGGTGAAAAAGAAGTGCCCTATCTACATGGCACAGGCAAAGGTTTGCCGGCGTTGATCCGCGCCAATAAGCTGCTGAAAAAAGCATCGAAAGTGGGTTTCGATTGGCCAGAGGAAACGGGAGTGATTTCAAAAATTCAGGAGGAGTTCGGTGAGCTGGCCGCTGCGATCGAATCCAAAAACGATAACGAGATCGAAGAAGAACTCGGCGATTTGCTTTTCTCCGTGGTGAATCTAGCGCGATACCGAAAAATCGATCCCGAAGTATTGATGGCGACAGCGAACCAAAAATTCGAGCGTCGCTTTGGGACAATGGAGCAAGAGTTGAAATCTCGAGGCAAGAATTTGGAACAAGCAGACCTCAATGAAATGCAGGAAGCATGGCTGGCTGTGAAGGCACGTGGTTTGTGAGAGAGGGATAAGATTTAAGCAATAAAAGCACGAAGCGCTCGAGAGTTTTGGCAATAAATCCTTCCTTGAATGACTAGAGTGAACTGGCTCCTTTCTGAGCCGTGCGGCAATTCCCTTCCTGCGCTTCGCGGAGGGATACGGATTTATTTTCATTCCGATTATAAATCGAAACAATTCTGAGGCGGAAACTATATTTATTTTAGGATAGTCATGCAAAAAATCGTAAGCAAATTTCTTTGACGGTTGAGTCTAGTGGATTAGGTTTTTTATCGTCTAGGTCCAATATGTGATTTCAATTCCGAAAATTTAGACGCATGAAACCCAAATTTTCAGTCATCTCATTGCTTTTTGTCGGCAGCTTCTTGCTGTTGATTTCAAGCGTTCATGCTGCCACATACACTTGGACGCAGAATACTGGCTTAGGCGATCAGTCTTGGGCCAATACGGCAAACTGGAGCGGCAGCACGATATTCAACTCAGGATCGAGCGATGAACTGATGTTCTTTGCGAGCAGCACCCAGGGATCTAGACTGAACTCTGTCGCTGGAATCCAGAACGTCATAGATGTCCCATCTTCGCTATCGATGGGCACTCTGACATTGAATGGCGCAGCGCCGAACAGCACGACCGGCTTCACAGTCAACATAGGAACCAACTCCTCAACCTGGATGGACGATTGGTAACGGTGCTACGGGCACGGTTAATCTCAATGCCAACCGTGATTCTACTGATGACCGGTTCTTTCGCTACAACATCGCCGCCAATCTTATCCTCAATCAGACAACTATATTCACCGGCAACGGCACCGGCGGTAACGACAACAGAGGAGGCTTCAACTTCTCGGGAAACATCACTCAGGCTTCCGGAGGCTTCGGCATCACCAAGAGTGGCACCAGTGTGTTGATCTTATCCGGCGTCAACAGTTACACTGGCACGACCTCGGTCACCGGCGGCACTTTGCGTCTATCCAGTGCCACGGCCCTATCAGGCGGTATCGGAGCCGCCGGCGGCACCAGCGCGCTGACCATCAATACTACCGGTGTGGTGGAGTTGGGAGCAGGCAACTTCCAGCGTAATTTGGGCACCGGCAGCTCGCAATTCCAGATCACCAGTACCGGTTCCAACGCCGTCGGCTTCAGCGCGTTTGGCGGGCCGAGGGTCATCACGATCAATAATGATGCCTCCCAGGAAATACAATGGGGAAGCACCAACTTCGCGCCAGCCAAACTAGTCCTAAATGCGACTACGGCCAACGATTCTCTCGAACTAACCAACAGGATCGACCTCAACAACGCCACCCGCACCGTGGTGGTCAATGCCAACAAGGCTCTCCTCTCCGGCAATATCCAACAAACCACCGGCGGTACCGCCGGTCTGATCAAGGAAGGCGGCGGCACGCTGGTTCTCACCGGTAACAACACCTACGACGGCAGCACCACGATCACCGCGGGCACCCTCAGCGTCGGTGCGGCCGGTAACTTCGGCAGCGGAACATCCGGCCTGATCATGAACGGTGGCATACTGCAAATCACTGGCACAACGCTCACTAGTATTTCCGGAATCGGGCATACGGTGACTTTAAACAACAACGCCAAAGGCTTCGACATCCACAATGCCGCCAACACTTTCACGGTGGACCAGGTGCTCAGCGGCACTACCTTCACCAAGTCCGGTGTCGGCACCTTGGTCCTAAACCAAGACAACACCTTCGCCGGTGTCACCACGGCCACCGGCGGTGGCACCTTGGTTCTGGACTATTCCACCAACAACGGCTCAAAACTCCCCACTCAAGCGTTGAACCTCAACGGCACCAACCTCATCCTTCGTGGAGGTTCTCACGCCGAGGCTGTGAGTTCCATCGTCCTCCTCGCGGCCACCGGCAACTCCATCTCCCGCGACGGAAGCAGCGCCGCCACCATCGCCAATGCGGGTGCATTGACGGTTAACGCGCTCTCCAACCTGACGATCGCGGAAGCGGGCATCGTGTCCACGACCACCGCCAATGACGCGAGTGGAATCCAAGCTCTAGGACGCGTCACCGTCGGGTCAAATTTTGCGGCCAAGGACGGCTCCAACCTTCTGCAGGCGTACGGGAGCTACACCTCTTACACCGCCGGCGCCGGCGGCGGAGCCACAACCGCGGTCAACCAGTTGACCGGCGGTGGAACCATGACGGGCACCTTGAACAGCTACTCGCTCCGGATCGTCAACAGCGGCGCTAGCGATGTTCTTGATCTTGGTGTCAATGGTCTGAACATGACGAATGGCGGTACGGTTCTCTACGCGGGCGGTTCCGACAACAATTACACCATCAATGGAACCAGCGGCCAAGTTAAGACCAATAACGGCAACCAGCCCCTGAACATCAATATCTTCACCGGCACAATGACGTTGAATGCAAATCTAGGGGTTTCCGGTAGTGGTTCCTTTGCCAAGGCAGGGGAAGGCACCTTGGTTCTCGGTGGAAGCAATACTTCCACCGTAGCCACCTACATCCAGCAGGGTGTGCTTCGCCTAGCCAACGCCTCCGGTTTGGGCACGACCGCTGGCGGAACAATCGTCCAAGGTGGCGCCGCCCTGGAACTGTCCCAAACCAACGCGGTAACGCCTCTCGACATCACCGTCGGTGCAGAAGCTCTCTCGATCACCGGCACCGGCATCTCCAACGGAGGCGCTCTGCGCAACCATTCCGGCAGCAACACCTACGGCGGGCTGATCACCATCGGTGCCAGCGGCGCGCGGATCAACTCGAACGCCAGCACCGCGCTCACTCTAACAGGCGGCATTGCTACCACGCTCACGCAGGACGTCACTTTCGGCGGCGACGGCAATACCACGGTCTCTACCACCGCCATCAGCGGTTCGGGCAGGCTGGTTAAGGATGGGGCTGGTATTCTAACTCTCAGCGCCGTCAACACCTACACTGGCGCCACCTTGGTTTCTGCGGGAACTTTGTTTGTTTCTGGATCGCTCGTCAGCGATGTGACGGTTAGCGATACCGCGACGCTTGCTGGCGGCGGAACGGTGGACGATGTGGTCTTGGGAGGGGGTTCCTTGTTTGATCTTTTTCTTGCCGTCAACAGCGCGGATTCACTTGCAGCCACGACCATCAGTTTCGCAGCTACGGGCTTCGGTATCGACAACCTGCGTGCTAATGGCGCAGCTGTGGATTGGGGAACGATCAGTAACGGCACTTATACGCTCATCACCGGCACGCTCAACTCCGCGAATCTCGAAAACTTTGGTTTGGAAAATGCCCTCAATATCAGCGGCGGTCGTATTGCCTATTTCCAGAATGGCAGCTTGCAACTTGTTGTTGCTGCGGCAATCCCCGAGCCCCGAGCTGCGCTCTTGGGTTGTCTTGGTGTTCTGCTTTTGTTGCGCCGTCGGCGGAACTGATGGGTGGTCGGTTTTCGACATTATCAGCATGACATTTGGCTGAATGTGGCTGTTCGGTGTCTTTTCGGTTGATCGAACGCGAGGGTTTGTTAGCTTGTCAGCGTTTTGCTGGGAAAGGATATGAGCGAGCCTCTTGAATTACCTGTGCTGGTGTTGAACCGTTATTGGCAACCGGTTCATACTTGCTCGGCGCGACGTGCCGTGCATTTGCTTTGCTTAGGGCATGCACAAGTTGTGCAGGTGGAGGGCGATGAAAAATTCACGACTCACGATTTGATTTCATGGATCGGTTATTCGCAGCAACGGGTTTGCGATGAAATGATTCACAGTGTGAGGCTTGCGTTGCGTGTTCCTAAAATCATTGTATTAGGAATTTATGATCGCTTACCACGCTTGGAGGTGAAGTTTACACGTCGTAATGTTTTCCTGCGGGACAAGTTTACCTGTCAGTATTGTGAAAAAGTTCTACCTGAGAACAAGCTGAACTTGGATCACGTCATTCCACGCGACAAGGGCGGTAAAACGACTTGGGACAACATCGTGGCCTCGTGCGTCAAGTGCAACACCCGCAAAGCCAACAAACTTCCACACGAAGCCGGAATGCACCCTGCAGGAAAGCCTTTCGCTCCACGTTGGCGTCCGCTATATGGATTGCAGGAAAATGGCTTGGGTGATGAAAGCTGGGATCACTTCCTGCATTTTGAGAACAAGGATCTCAAGTCGGCTTGAGTGGGAAAAGAAATTTAACCACGGAGAGCACAGAAAGCAGAACGAATGTTTATGAGTTTCAGTTATGGCGAAGCCGTCTTAGCTTGGACGTAATTAAATGGAGTCAATTCACGGAGTGAAGATTACAATCAAAATCAGATAGTTATTATGGCAACAACCATTCTGTGTAATCCGTGCAATCCGTGGTCAAATTTTTGTGGCAACCAAAGCCTATCAATTCCTGCAATTTTTCAGCAGCGACTCCAGGAAATGTGTGATCTGAAGCAGAGCTTTTTTGTAGGCTGAATCTGATAAGAAGGCGATATCTTTTCGACATTCTTCTAACAATTCAACAGCGGTGTTCACGGCGCGGGCGAGAGCATCGTCGTATTCAGCAAAACCTGTTAGAGTTGGTAGATCAAATTCTTCTTCAGCAAGGATACGACGATTGATCTCTTCGCGCTGTTGTTCGGAAGAAGCTTCTAACAAGTTTAAAATCGGCAGTGTGAGCTTTCCCTTCGCGAGATCGGTGCGCAGGGTTTTTCCGACAATTTCCTCTGATCCGACCAGATCCAGGCAGTCGTCATAAATCTGATATGCGGTGCCAAGCTTCATTCCGTAGGATGCCAGCGCGGCTTCTTGTTCCGCGCTCAAGCCAGAAACCGCGGCGGCGAGGCCTGTGGCGGCAGCGAATAACGCTCCGGTTTTCATTTCGATGACTTGGAAATAATCTTTCTTCGACAAGGTCAGATCAAATCTCCTTTGAGTTTGGATGATTTCACCCTGGCAAACTTCACGTGCGGCTTGGCCGACTTTTTTGCAAATCTCGATGGAGTTGAAGTCCGTTGCCAAAGTTAGCGCATGGGAAAACAGCGCGTCGCCAAGCAATACCGCGAGCGCATTGCCCCATTTCGCATTTGCTGTGGGCATCGAGCGACGCGCGATGGCACCATCGATGATGTCGTCATGCACTAGGGTCGCCATGTGAATGAGTTCGAGAATCACACCAATCTTGCGATGGTCTTCGGTCACCTCGCCATTTGCGCCGCCGACCAAAATCGCCAGCGCAGGGCGGATACGTTTGCCGGCGGTGTTGCAGATGTAAGTGATGTAGGGCTCAACCGCGGAGTCGAAATCCCGAACTTGAGCACGGATTGCGATCTCGACTTTTTCCAAGTCGGGTCGGACTAGTTCGAAGGGAAACTGATCGTTGTTAGGCGAAGTGGCAGTGAAGGTGGCCATGGCGTGCCGCAATAAGCCATGGTTATGGACTGGCGGCAACCTGCTTTCGTTATTTGTCTAAAAAAGAATCTTGAAAGTTTAGGCGATGAATGGCGGTTTAATGCGATATGAAATTGAACAATTGGTCATTATTTGGTGGGTGCTTATTGGTTCTTGGTAGCGCGCAAGCCCAAGATAAACCCGCGGGTTTCAAAGATACACCGATTATTCCCGGGACCCCGTATCACGTGCATGATCCAGATCGCCCGCAGCCACGCGTGGTAGAAGCTGGTGGGGCTGTGATCGTGAAACCGCCGTCCGATGCGGTGGTTTTGATCGATGGGAAAAGCACCGATGCATGGAAGTGCAAAGACGGACCCGCGCCATGGGAGGTGCGTGACGGAGTGATGATTGCAAAGGGCAGAGATATTACCTCAAAAGAGGAATTCGGTGCCATTCAGATGCATTTTGAATGGCGTCTTCCAGCTGAACGCAAAGTGAACGGCCAGGGTGGAGGCAACAGCGGTGTTTTCATCATGGGACTTTATGAAGTCCAAATATTGCAGAGTCACAACAATAAAACCTATCCTGACGGCCAAGCCGCTTCGCTTTATGGGCAATTGCCACCGTTAGCCAACGCCACCTCTCCTCAGGGCGAGTGGAACAGTTACGACATCACTTTCGTGCCTCCTTTATATGTAGACGGAAAATTCCAAGCCCCAGCCAAGGTGACCGTGATTCACAACGGCGTGGTGGTGCAAAATGGCGAAGCTTTCCATGGTGTGTCAGGGTATCGGAGTCTTTCCAAGTATCCTGAGACCCACCCAGAAAAAGGGCCGATCAAGCTCCAGTTTCATGGCGACCCTATCGAATTCCGCAATATGTGGGTCCGCCCGCTAGGAGAACGCGACAAATAAAAGGAGAAAACGAAGAGAAATGGTAATTCTATGCAGTTCGTTAGATTGACGGCTGTATCTGTAACGCTATGTTGCTGACTAAATGTTACGGTCTACTTTCAAAACTCTTCATGTTTCAGCGGTTCTGCTGTTCTCTTGTGCCTGTGTTCATGCGCAGATCGCTACCTCTATTAGCATCAATAAGCGTGAATTCATCGCGGGCGAATCGGTGATCGCTGAAGTGATCGTGACCAACCACACTGGCCAAGAACTTACTCTTGCAGGATCGACTGCACAGCCATGGCTCACATTTGTTGTCACCAATAATCAAGGTAATCCTGTCTCGATTTTGAAGCCAAACACCTTTGGCGCCATGAAAATCAAAGCGGGTGAATCTCTCGCTAAGCAGGTCGATCTCACGGAATATTTTCTCCTAAACACACAGGGAAATTTTGCCGTGTTCGCATCCATCACAGATCCGCAAAAAAGATTCAGTAGTGCCACCACCAATCGACTTCTGTTTAACCTGATTCCGGGACGCACTTATTGGAGCCAAAAAGTCGGCATCAGTGATAATAAAAGAGTCACCGGAACGCGGGAAATGAAGATACTTACCTCTTCCAACGGGCAGAAAAATCAAATTTACGCGCAGGTCGCAGATGGGGCCTCCGGGGTTCCTTTGCGCACGTTTCTATTAGGAGATATGCTTACGCTGCGTAAACCTATGGTTAGTTTAGACGGCCAACGGCACATGCACGTCATGTTTCTCAGTACTCCAGCAATGTGGGTGCATTGCGAAATTGATTCAGATGGGAAAATGGTCAAAAGAGACATTCATCAAGCTCCCGCCAAAGGAGACCCTGTGATGATGGCTTATGGCGATGGATCGGTAAGGGTTGTTAACAGCATTTTGTATGATCCCGTCTCAGTTGCCAAAGAACGCGCCAAAATTCGTAAAATTTCCGATCGTCCTTGATTCAGAAACTTCAATGGTTTGCGGGACTAGAACCATTGAATATGTCTTTACACTGCCGAATAAATAGTCAACAAATCTTAATCATCTTGAGCTAAGCATCATGAAGCGCACTATCATCACAGCTTTGCTCGGACTGGCGTTTTCTCTGGTTGCGAGCGGGTATAATTTCCGGACGGTCATCATCGATCCGGGACATGGTGGGCATGATAAAGGCGGTCAATGGGGGCGGGTTTACGAAAAACACCTCGCTTTAGACACTTCGATTCGTCTCGAGGCTCATTTGAAAAAAATGGGTTATAACACGATTTTAACCCGTCGCAGTGACTACTTCGTTTCTCTTCCCGGCCGGATGCAAATGGCTAACAAAACCCGCAACGCGATTTTTATCAGCATCCATTACAACTACACTTGGAAACAACAAGTTAGCGGTATCGAAACGTTTTATTACAATCAACCCAGTCATCAACTTGCTAAGGATGTGCACAAAGGCATTATGAGCCGAGTGAAAGTTAACGATCGTGGGGTCAAATACGCCCGTTACTACGTGATCCGAAACACCAAGATGCCGGCTGTTTTAGTTGAAGGTGGATTTGTTAGTAATTCTAACGAGCGCAGTCGCATGAAAACCGCTTGGTTCCGAGATGCAGTCGCCCGCGGAATTGCAGATGGCGTTCAAAGCTATCGTAGAGCAAATTAAAAATTGTTAGATCACTCCTCCGGCGGGCGAGCAATCACGGTGGCTTTGCCGTCTTTTTGGCTGCTCGGGGCGGAGCGGAGTTGCTCATCTTGGGGTAGTCCTAACATATCTGGTAGGCGCAGGCCCGTGTTGCGAGCGATCGGCAAGGTAGGCTTGGCTGCTTTTTGAGAAATTGGCGCGATGCCAGATTGAGTGAGTGCGATATTGGGTCCGCTCTCGGTAGCCGCTTCTTCAACGATAGCCGCTTTGGGTGTGGAACAAGACGAGAGTCCAATAGCTAACAGAAACAGTGCGGATTTTTTCACGAGTAAATTTCTTTTAGCGCGATTCCATGGGAGGAACCGGGCTGAGGGTTTTTGGTCCGGTGTAAAGAGTGAGCGGGCGGTAGAGGCGGTTGTCGCGGAGTTGCTCAAGCACATGGGCTGTCCAGCCAGAGGTGCGGGAGATTGCGAAGATGGGAGTGAAAAGATCGGTGGGAATGCCAAGTGAGTAATAAACCGTGGCGGAATAGAAATCGACATTCGCCTCGAGGCCTTTACGCGCGCGCATAATCTCTGCAATTCGCTCGGACATTTTAATCCATTTGGGCTCGCCGAGTTCTTCAGTGAGTTGGATCGCAAGTTTGCGAAGGTGTGGCGCACGCGGATCTAAAACTTTATAAACGCGGTGACCAATGCCCATGATTTTTTCCTTACGCTCCAGTTTTCCTTCGACGAAGGCATCGACTTTATCGAGATCGCCAATGTCTTGGAGCATGTGAATGACGCCTTCGTTTGCACCACCATGGAGAGGTCCTTTGAGGGTTCCAATTGCTGAGGTGATCGCGGAATACATGTCGGAAAGGGTGGCGACAGTCACGCGCGCGGAAAAGGTGGAAGCATTCATGCCGTGGTCGGCATGAAGGATGAGCGCAACATCAAGGATGCGTGCAGCGGTGTCGCTGGGAACTTCGCCGTTGATGAGGTAGAGGAAATGTTGAGCCTCGGTGAGATCCGTGCGGATCGGAGGTAGTTCGAGACCATTGCGGAAGCGATGGTAAGCAGCGACGATGGTTGCGGATTTCGCACAGAGGGAAAGAGCGATGGCTGAGTTGGCTTCGATATTCGGTTCGCCAATGGTAGCGCGTTTGTCGTACAAACCTAACATGGAGACAGCTGTGCGAAGCACGTCCATGGGTGACGCATCTTTGGGAGCGGTTTTTAAAAAATTGATAACGGCCGCTGGTAGATCGCGGTCGTTACGAAGTTTTGCCGAAAATGTTGCGAGCTCATCACGTTTTGGAAGGCGGTTGTGATGCAGTAGGAAGATGATTTCCTCATAGCAGCAGTTTTCGACGAGATCATCAATATGATAGCCCACGTAGCTCAGCTCGCCGATGTTTCCAATGACATTGCTGAGTGATGATTCGTTTGCGATGACCCCTTCTAGGCCGCGTGCGTATTCTGACATGATAAGATTAGGTGAATTAACTGCGGGTAAAGAAGCGGTTTGTGCACGATGGTGCAAGGGAGAATCCGAGAAGATAGCAGGTAAAATTACAAAGGTTCAGTGGGATTCGATCTGTTGAATGGCGCGCTCGGCGAGCAACCGGACCTCTGGGTCGGACTCGGTGAGGATTTTGCGGAGTTCTGGCAGGCTCTGCCTGGTTCCAATAGTTGTAAGCATTTTGATTGAGGCATGGCGCAGAGAAGGCTCATCTGATCTGAGTTTTTCAAGCATGGAGGGCTCGAGAGGCGAGCCGTATTTAACGAGTTCCTTGTCCCAAATGACTGGATTCATCTCCCAAATGGCAACCATGGTTGGTATCGCCTCGGGGTTTTTGTGATTTGCGACCAATCTAACGAGGTGTTCAGGTGGGGATGTTTTTTTCAAGATATAGGATTTCAGGATTTTAATCCCAGCATCTGCCGCTGGGCCTGGGTCGTCACACCATTTGATAAGCGCGCGCGCAATCGGGTCCTGAAAGGTAACAGTGGGGTTCTTAAGGAGATTCATCAGGGCGGAGCTGATATCACTTCGCAGGAGTGTAGCATCTGAGTCGGCGAGGCGCTCAACGGCTTGTTGGACACGTCCGAGGTCGATGCTTTCTAGTTCAGCGCGGTTGAGTTCGTAGAAAGACGGGTGACTTTTATCGTTAAGTTTTTCAGCCGATCCAGCGACGAATAATTCGTTATCCACCTTAACAACGATGACACTGATTTCGGGATGGCTTTCAGTAACCTTCCCAAGCTTGTCAGCAATGTCCGCCACTTGATCGAAGTCCATCTCAATATCTGTTAGAACGATGAGATGATTGTTTCCATCTCTTGGATAGGGATGGGAAGATGGATTGGCGAGCGTTTCACGAACGAGGTAATCACGCGCGTTGAGTTTGTTCCGTCCCAGCATACCAGTTAGAAAAATACCATAGGCTTTCTTGCCGCTGCTGTTTTGGGCGAGGCGATTTTGCTCTTTTTCCAAAGGTTGGGTGATGAAACGTTTGCGTAACTCTTGAGTGAGATTCGGTGTATGCTCTGGATTTTCTAGAGGATCTGAACGTAGATTCGAGTTGAGATTTACATTGGGCTGGATGGCATTTTGCTTGGTGTAAATAGGGATAGCAAACACGCCTACTATAAGGAGTAACCCGATGATACCCGCTTTGATTCTTGCTCCAGGGTTTGCGTAAACTAGGAAAATGAAGCCGAGTAGTGAGGTGAAACCGCCGACAATCAATTGTTTATCAAACGGCATGCCACCAAGTGGTGACTGTGGCTTGGAGGCGATTAAGAGGAGTAGCGCGCCGAGCAGTATGATGGCGATTCCAAAAATCCCAGCGATGATGCGTTGGGGCGAAGTTGGGCCAAGTTGTTCGGGATGGTTGAAATCGGCATAGCTAATCGTCTGCATGCCTTTCGGCTCTATGATGGATTCGTTGGGGATGCGGCGGAAATAATTGGCTTCCAGATCTTTTTTCCCTTTAGGATAAACTTTTTTAGAATGAACAATCGTATCTTCCGTGATGCGGAATTGTTTGTCGCAGCCGCCACATTCAACGATTCGATTCATGTATTCTGGGGGCACGTAGAATCGCAATCGACAACCCGGGCAACGGATGTTCAGTGTTTCGGGGTTATCTTTGTTCTCCACCATCTGCATGTGAAATTGAATGAGATGCCCGAGGATTGCAACCCTACGGAATAGAGTGTGAGGTTAATTAAGTAAAATTAACTATTGAGGGATCTTAGTTTTTTGATTAACAAACACCCAACTTGAATCGATATCCCATGGCAATTTCATCCATCGAATCTTCGCAAAATTTATCTCAAGAAACCGATAAGAACCAGCTACGACGCGATGGTTTTATCGATGAGGCCTTGGTTCGCACCATGGTGATGAGCGATGCCTATCAGCGGCAGCGTTCGAAACGGGAAGAAATGGCCATGTCTTCGAGTGAAGATGATTACGCAGGCTGGAATTTGTCTGAGAACCATTCATCTGGCTGGGCAGCCTGAGCGCTTGAAACGAATCGAGACAAAATTGACTCGTCACAGCCAGCCCATGATTTTTAAACTCCTCAAGTGATACATCCAACCGCCATCATTTCACCTAAAGCCGAGCTTGGAAAAAATGTCCAGGTCGGCCCCTACTGCGTCATTGGCGCCAATGTCACGCTTGGCGATGATTGCGTGCTCCACAGCCATGTGGTGCTGGAGGGAACCTCGCGGTTTGGGAGATCAAACGAGTTTTTCCCATATGCGATGGTGGGCGGCAAGACTCAGGATTTGAAATACATTGGTGAGCCAACCTCCCTTGAGGTTGGCAATCACAATGTGTTCCGTGAAAACTGCACGATACATCGCGGTACCCATGAGGAGTTGCCGACTCGGATCGGCTCGCACAATTTGTTTCTCTGCTATTCTCACATCGCGCACGACTGCCAACTTGGTGATCACATCATTCTTTCCAATAACGGAAGCCTCGCGGGGCACTGCATCGTTGGCGATCATGCGATTGTTTCCGGCCTCGCCGCGGCGCATCAGTTCTGCCGGATCGGGAAACATTCCATCATCGGCGGACTTTCAAAAATCGTCCAAGACGTGCCGCCGTTCATGATCATAGATGGCAATCCCGCCAGCACTCGTGGACTGAACTTGGTCGGCCTGCAACGCCGTGGATTTTCCGAGGATGATATCCGGGATCTGAAATCCGCTTACAAACGCCTTTTCCTGAAAAAGGATATCAGCCTTGCCAACGGAGTCAGTTCGTTGAAAGCCACCGCTGCCGCATCTAATCCACACGTTGAGCACCTGATCCATTTTGTGGAGAACTCACAGCGTGGAGTGACCCGATAGTCTACGGTTTGAGAACTTGCTTAGCGTCTAACAGCTTTTTATTCAGCTTGGCATAATCCACGTCCTGCACGCTGGTCTTTTCATCCATTGCCAAACCAGCAGCGATGGCTGCGCTTTGTGAAAGAGCCATGAAGACTGGCTCCATGCGCATCGATCCGTGGGCAACGTGTGAGGCGGAAAAACAGATAGGGGAGAACAGGTTTTCGCATTCGCCTTTTTTCGGGATGATGGAGCGATACGAGATACCGTAAGGTTTTGGCGGCACGCGCCAGATGACCCCTTCGTTCTGGGTGTGGCCAGATTCCGTCACAAAATGCTGCACGCAATGCGAATCCATACCGAACGAACCCAGGCCGACCGGATCCGTGGCGCTGCGTTTGCCTTCGAAGTCGTGTTGAGTCATGACGTAATCGCTCACCATGCGGCGCGCCTCACGAATGTAGATCATCCATGGCCAGCCGCCGTTGTCGATGAACTCATCCTTCGAAAGGCCGTATTTCGAGGCTTGTTTGCGGATCGCTTCTGGCACGCGTGGGTTGTTAGACAAGGTCCACAGGAAGCCGCGAATATAAGTTTGATGTGCCTTCTCGATCTCGATGCGTTTTTCGTAACTCGCTTCCGGATACTCCCAGTTTCCTCCCGCTACATCTGAACCCACGGCATGCATGTTGTTCCAATCCACCTTTGAGCTAGTTCCTGAAAGCGGCTCGATCAACGCAGGCATTCGCAGATCTCCTGCTTCGAAATTCCGCAACAGTAACTCGTGGTCGAGCTCCTTGTAGCCCTCGGGTTTTTCGATGGGGATGTGCAGCTTCGGATCGGTTGTTAGACAAACGCGGTAGTTGTATGCCTGGATTTTTTTGTCGCCCTGACCGTTTGTTAGATTTTCGATTTTATGAATTTTCGGAAGCAATCCGCTCTCAGGCTTTCCGGGAGTGATGTAGGGATCGACCTGTTTGATGAAATGATCTTTGTCTTTCTGCGTGTAGTGGAACCGCGGTTTGGTGTCGCCGCGCCGCACGCCTGCCATGTCTTCGTTGTATTGGCTTTCCGGCTCGCGACCCACTGTGTGGCTTACGCCAGCAGCAGCCATGAGATCGCCGACATAACTCGCATCGATGAACATCTTCGCGCGGTAATTTTTCCCGCTCAACATGGTTATAGCCTCGATTTTTTTGCCATTCATCTTCACGCCTTTATTTGGGGCGCGATCGAGCCGTTCGTTGTAAGCGACCTCGATCCCAGCATCGGCGATCATCTTCTTGAAAACCTGCAACCCGACTTTGGGTTCGAAGCTGCGCACGTATTTCTCACCGTAAGCGGCGGCGATGGCATCGTAGAATTCCGATGCGATTCCTCCAAAGGTATCTCGTTTCCCGAGAAAATCCGTCGCGCCGAGACCGCTGGAACTCATGCCGCCGGGAAATGAAGTGGGATTCAGCCAGATGACCGAACGACCCTCGCGTTTCGCAGAAATCGCCGCAACCGCGGCACCCGAGGAATCGCCATAGACGACGATATCGTAGGTTGGCTCTTCAGCTTTGGAGATAGAGCTGAAAATGAAAGCTGCAGCGAGTGAGAGGAAAAGTGGCTTTAATGAAGTCATCGGCGGTAATACGCGATGGATGGAGCGGATTTTCCAAAAGAAAGGAACTGCGATTTCTAATCGCGACCTCGTCAGCGAAATGTCTACGGCCAACTCGGTGGTTGCAGTCGCGATTGGAAATCGCGGTTCCTGTCCTTTAGTAAGGCAACGGAAACGCTCTGTTAAACGCAAACACTCTATCCCGCAACGCATGCAGCTTCTTGATGTTCGTATGATCCGCAAGAGCTTCTGCGATGAAATCCGCGACTTGCTCGACGTCTTTTTCTTTCATGCCGCGAGTCGTAACCGCTGGAGTCCCGATGCGGATGCCGGATGGTTTCATCGGGCTGCCGGTGTCGAAGGGGATGCCGTTTTTATTGACCGTGATGCCGGCTTCATCGAGGGCGTGCGAAGCGTCGGTGCCGTTGAGGTTTTTGTTGCGGAGATCGACGAGCATGACGTGGTTGTCAGTGCCTCCGGAGCAGATGCGGAAACCGTGATGTGTGAGACGAGCCGAGATGGCTTGGGCGTTTTTCACGACCTGTTGCGAGTAGGTTTTGAACTCCGGCTTAAGCGCCTCGCCAAAGCAGGCAGCTTTCGCAGCGATGACATGCATCAGCGGGCCGCCTTGAATGCCTGGAAAAACTTGTGAGTCGATTTTTTTCGCAAACTCTTCTTTGCAAAGAATGATTCCGCCGCGAGGCCCGCGCAGGGATTTGTGCGTGGTCGATGTAACGAAATCTGCGTGAGGGACCGGACTTGGATGAACGCCGGCAGCGACGAGTCCGGCGATGTGTGCCATATCGACAAACAGGTAAGCGCCAATCTCACGAGCGAGTTTGCCCATGCGTTCGAAGTCGATGACGCGCGAGTAAGCTGATGCCCCAACAGTGATCAGCGCAGGATTGAGTGCGCGCGCGGTTTTTTCGAGTTCATCATAGTCGATGCGCTCGTCATCTGGGGAAACGCCGTAGTGAGTGACGTCGTAGAAACGGCCGGAGAAGTTTGCTTTGTGACCGTGAGTCAGGTGCCCTCCGTGTGCGAGGTCCATGGTGAAAATCTTATCACCCGGCTTCAGCACGGAGAAATAAACCGCGGTGTTGGCTTGTGAACCGGAGTGCGGCTGCACGTTGGCGTGATCGGCTCCGAAAAGTTCTTTGGCGCGTTCGATGGCGAGAGTTTCGACGATGTCGACGTATTCGCAGCCGCCATACCAACGCTTGCCCGGATATCCCTCAGCGTATTTGTTGGTGAGCAAAGATCCCTGCGCTTCCATCACGGCTGGCGATGCGAAGTTTTCCGAAGCGATCAACTCGATGTGATTCCGTTGGCGGTGCTC
Source organism: Luteolibacter sp. (assembly GCA_021298895.1). Classification (GTDB taxonomy): domain Bacteria; phylum Verrucomicrobiota; class Verrucomicrobiia; order Verrucomicrobiales; family Akkermansiaceae; genus Luteolibacter. Next base: position 4,208 of record JAJTHK010000044.1, on the reverse strand, counting down.
CTCGCCTACGATGGCCTCATAAAGCGCCGGATCGGTCACCGCAATGCGGCTGCCGGAAGATTTGCAAACGCGTGCTTCGTGGCGTCCACCTTCAAATTCCGTTGCGAGGAAAGCATCGGCCATTTGCTTGGCGGTCTCGATATCGATATATTTTCCCGAAAGACAAAGTATGTTCGCATCGTTGTGCTGGCGGGTGGTGACGGATTCTTCCACATCACGGACATTGGCGGCGCGGACGTGACGGAAGCGATTCGCGGCAATCGCCATGCCGACTCCTGAAGTGCAGGCAAGGATGCCGAAATCAAATGTGCTGTCTGCAACATTGCGCGCCACAAGATTCGCGAAGTCCGGATAGTCCACCGACTCTTTACCGTTTGTGCCGAAATCTTCGACCTCATGTCCCGCCGCGCGTAGGTGGGCGACGATGGCATTTTTCATTTCAAAAGCGCCATGATCGGCGCCGACGGCGATGCGGTAGGTGGATTGGCTCATAAGCTTGTTGAGAGACCGGCATTCAACGCTGGGAAGTCTCGCTTGGAAACCGGAAATTTCAGGAAAATCTTCCACTTGTCAGCCTAGAGACGTATTTTAACGCTGCCAGCCTTACAATTATTGTCGTGGCCACGACAATAATTGTAAGGGCGACGATGAGGGAAAGGTGATTTCGGGGAGTGTATAGGGTTGATCGAGGCTAAATTTTAAATTTTTGAGTTTTCATTTATTTGTGCTTTCTGCGGGCTGGGGTTCGCGCTTAGAAAGGTCTTCGCATCTTTAGAAACCCACAAAATTTACCATGAACAGCATTGAGATCATTTTATTCATTGTCGCGGTCGTTGGCGTTATTGCACTCGGTATTTGGAAAAGCCGAGACGAGGTCACATCTGGCGAGACTGGAGCTTCGGATTATTTCCTCGCAGGTCGCGGACTCACTTGGTGGTTGGTTGGTTTTTCTTTAATTGCCGCAAACATCTCAACCGAGCAATTCGTGGGTATGTCGGGCTCATCTGCAAACTGGCTTGGCATGGCAATCGCATCCTATGAATGGATCGCCGCTGTGACATTGGTATTCGTGGCTTTTTGGTTCCTTCCGCGCTTTTTAAAAGCTGGCCTTTATACGATTCCGGAGTTCCTCGAATACCGTTTCAATGGCGTCGCTCGCCTTGCCATGGCGATTCCGGCTATCATCACCTTGGTTTTTGTTGCAACTTCATCGGTCATCTATTCCGGCGCTAAGTTCATCTCTGAGTATTACAATGACGTGCCAGTGCTGAACAGCCTCACCGCCATGTGCTGGCTCATTGCCATTTTCTCGGCGCTCTACGTTTTCGTCGGCGGATTGAAAGCATGTGCATGGACCGATCTTATCTGGGGTGCTGCTCTTATTCTTGGTGGCGTGGTGGTGTTGTGGTTTGCGATGACTGAATTGGGTGAGCGCCCAGCATCCGAGCTCATTCAGACCAAAGTGATCAATTCCACAGCAACTGTGCAAGATCTGGAGAAAGCTGGCGCATGGGAGCGTCTGATGTTGCTAAACGATGGTAAGGATGGTGAAGCCGTTGTTTCCGATGGTGCGAATCTATCGGGCGGTAAAATGCATATGGTGCGCCCCAAAGAAGATAGTGATATCCCATGGACCGCCTTACTGATCGGCTTATGGATTCCGAATCTTTTCTATTGGGGACTCAACCAATATATCGTCCAGCGCACCTTGGGCTCCAAGTCGCTCGCTGAAGGTCAAAAAGGTATTGTTTTCGCCGCCTTCCTGAAGCTCATCATTCCATTCGTGGTGGTGATTCCCGGAATCCTTGCGTTCAACCTTTTCTCCAAAGACCTTAACGAGGGTGCGATCAAGGGCAACAAAGAGCTTTTGGCAACCCATGGCGTATCAGCGCTTTATAAAGTCGATGTCGATTACGTGAAGCTCTATCCAGCAGAAGCTGCGAAGGTTTTGGAAACCAATGCGAAAATCCTTGGTGGAGAAGTGAGTATTCCAGCCGATGCCACGCCGGAGCTAGCTGCTCAAGTCATCAATGATTTGGCCAACTCAGGCGTTGAGAAGGACAAAGCGCTCGTGCCCGTCGGTATGCTTAAAGGTTATGATTACGATTCAGCTTTCCCTGTGCTGGTGCGTAACCTGATCAAGCCCTACCCGCTCATCTCATGGTTTGTTCTCGCGGCTTTGTGCGGTGCGGTCATCAGCTCATTGGCTTCGATGCTCAACTCGGCATCAACGATTGCGACAATGGATCTTTACGCGAAATTCACTGGAGTCACGGATTCCGCTAGACTCGTTTTCCTTGGCAGGGTCTTCGTTGTGATCTTTGTGATTCTTGCAGCTCTTGTTGCTCCGGCACTTTCAAACTTCTCATCGATTTTCTCCTACATCCAAGAGTTCCAGGGCTTCATCTCACCGGGTATTCTGACCGTATTCATTTTCGGTTTCTTCTCTCCAAAAACTCCACGTTGGTTTGGTGTTGTGGGAATCGTTACCAACATCATTGCTTACGCGGCATTCAAGTGGTTGATCGGTCCATGGATCGTCGCCAACGAATTGTGGTATGCCTCAGAAATCGCGTTCCTTGATCGTATGGCGATTTGCTTCTTCATCGTCATTATCATAGGTATCGTGATCACTATACTTAAACCTCTTGCGAAGCCCGTCGTGCTGCCTGTGAACGATCAAATCGAGCTCACAACTTCGTTCGGAGCTAAAATTGTGGGTGGTATCGTTGTCGTCCTGACCATCGCTTTATACGCCGTATTCTGGTAAATGATCACCACCTCGATTTGACACATGCTTTCACCCAACACCCCGATTGAGTCTTTGGCGCAGACGGCTGGCGATATTTTCCGCGAGCATTTCGGTAGCGATGCTACCCTCGTTGCCGCCGCACCGGGGCGGGTGAACCTGATCGGGGAACACATTGATTACTGCGATGGCTTCGTGTTGCCATTTGCCATTGAGCGGACAGTCGTCATTGCTGCAGCACCGAACGGCACGGCCGAAGCCAGAATCGCCACCGCCTTCGATGATGAGCCCGCGACTTTTTCTGTCGGATCTGATCAGGAGATCGGAGACCCAAAATGGTCAAACTATCTGCGCGGTGTGGTTCAGGGCTTCCGTCAACGCGGGATCGATGTTCCCGGTTTCGATGCCTTTATCGTTTCCAGCCTGCCTGGCGGTGCGGGGCTTTCTTCGTCCGCCGCTCTTGAGTGCGCGACGGCGACCTTGTTGGAAACGCTAACGGGTGCAAGGATTGAGACTCGCGAAAAAGCCCTGCTCGCGCAGAAAGCCGAACATGATTTCGCCGGCGTGCCATGTGGAATCATGGATCAGTTCGCCTCTTCGTTTGGAAAAGACGGGCAACTCGTCCTGATTGATTGTCGCTCCGGAGATACCGAACTTGTTCCGTTTGCGGATCCTTCGTTAACCCTCCTCGTTTCTAATACCAAAGTGTCGCATGAGCTCTCCGATGGAGTCTACGCAGCGCGCCGGAAAAGTACGGAAGATGGTCTGGCTGCGATCGGGAAACCGAGCTGGCGCGATGTCACCCCCGCCGATCTCGAGATTGCTGCGACTTCGATGGATCCTGTCACTTTTCGTCGCGCTCGTCACGTGGTTGGTGAAATCGCACGCACGATCGGTGCTGTGGAGGCGCTGAGAAAAAATGATTTTCCGCTGCTGGGCAGACTCATGTATGAAAGTCACGTTTCACTTCGGGACGATTTCGAAGTTTCCTGCCCTGAGCTCGATCACCTGGTCGCCACAGCTTCCGAAATCGGCACCGCTGGCGGTGTAATCGGCGCGCGCATGACGGGTGGTGGCTTCGGCGGTTCCACGGTCACCCTTTGCGAAACTGCAAAAGCGGACTCCATCGCCGCCGCTCTGGTGAAATCCTATGAGGAGGCTTTTGGCTTTGCGCCGGAAATCTTTGCTAGCCGCCCTGCAGAGGGTGCGCGGATCATTGTGGCGTAATCATCGCAATCGCGCCACAGGCTCTGGACTGCTGGGATTCCTATTTTCAGCTCTCGGGGTTGATTTGTTAGAAAAAATACGCGGTATATTTGTAAGCGTCCTACGAAGTGCCTCTTGACGTAAATGTCGTAGGTTCATGACTTACGACGTTTATGACTACGCCGTCTTTTTGAGACGTGGTTGGCTTAGGCTCTTTGCGTAGGCCTTGGGGGTGTAGCTGGAGAAAGTTCCT
>JAJTHK010000070.1 GCA_021298895.1 Luteolibacter sp. | reverse complement strand
AGAACATCTCCCTAAACACACAAACAAACCATAACCCATTAACACCTGCTGTAGCTTAATTCAGAGAATCAATTGAGACATTCACGCTGAACCGGGACAAAACCTCACTATAAGCACCGTTGCGGACGGCAGTCTGAGGAGATGCAATCACCGAAGCTGTAGTATAGAGCTGCTCTTGAACGAGTTTTTTACAAAGTAGGTTGTATCGTTCAACGTAAGAGGCTCCTTGGAATTCCTCACGTATCGGAAAATGCAGACTTCGATCCGTCACTGGAGAACGTGACCCAGCGGCATCTTCAACTAACATTAACCAACCAACAAAAGGCCTTGGCACTTCACCGAACGAACCTTCTCTATATGCTGTCCATAAATCGTGCGCTGTTCCGATCGCTTCTTCCGTTCGATTATTATAATTATTACCAAACGACCCAACTTGAGACTTCAACTCTATTGCCGCTATCAAACGATCATCATTGAATACCAGCATATCCCACATTTTAGTCGGACGAAAAAAGCCAGGCAGTGTTAATGGAGTTCTTCCGTCCGTAATAATCTTAGCTTTCTTTAAACCATTTGCCTTTGTTAGCTCAACGAGCAACGTGATAAACCCATCCATGTTTTTACCAGCCGTTACCGCACCGCGATTACCCGCATCAACTTTGCCTTGAGCAGTCTGCTTCGTTTGAGCCTGATTACGGCTTTTCCAAAACATCTTAACTGCTTTCGCTGCCTTATCCTGATAATTTATTAGATCCAGAGCCATAATGATTTAGTCATGTCGCTTAAATGGGTAGCGAACTAATTCCATATGCTTCCAGTGCAGCCTTATTGGCGAGTTCGAAATTTTGCGCCTCGAAAGCTTGTTTCAACTTTTTACGGAGTATTGGCGAAATACTTTTTGGATCAGGAACGCGGATACGGCGCAGATATTGTGCCTGAAAACGGAGATAACCTCCACGCATACGAACTCCGTAACATTGGATAAAAAATTGTCCAACTTCTGACATTAACAATGCACCTAACACACTTAGATCCCATTGCTCTGAGGTGATCCAATAGAGGTTGTGCTGTGGGTAGGTTTTACCTTCATCGAGACATGGTAGTAAGCGATCCTTAATATCAGCGATGTAGAGTTTATCCTTTTTGAAAAGTTCAAGGTTCACGCGATCGATGGTCTTGTGCCAGTTCTGTGGCTTGTCTTTTTTGGCGGTGTGGCGCGCTTCGAGGAGTTCGCGATGTTTGCCAAGGTGCTTTTTAAACGCGGGATATTCGGCTAAATCCACTAGTCCGTTTTTGTTCCATGGATTGGCAAGATAATGACCCGACCAATTGACTCTTCCCTGCTCCAGATCATAAGCCATCGCCAGTGGCAAGGCTCTGTCTTTTTCGTAAACGGGCTTTTCTGATGAGATGAAAACTTTGTCCGCTCCCGTCGCAACCCCGATCCCGATTTTTGTGCCGGTTTCCTTGGATTCCAAAGGTAGGCAAGTGGCTTCCAAATGCTTGAGCATTTTGAGTTTCTCTGGCGAGGAACAAGGCCACGGCTCACTACCATGAAACCAATCAGGAAAACGAACGGTATTTATACTAGGACTCGAACCTAGAATGGTGATCGACTTCACCAAGCTCTGGGTTTCCTCCCATTCAATCCCAGGCAATGCTTTTGAAACAGTAACAGCACCTTGCGTTTCACGCGCAAGAATCGTCACAGCCGGATATGCGGAAACCTCGCTTTCAAAAGCCTCCACATCGTGCGCTTCGATGATGTGTCTAACCGCAAAACCTTGTGTGGTGATGAATTCGCGCAGCGCACTACCGTAATCGTTTAACATCCAGCGGTCGGCACAGATGTAAGCGCAGACTCCACCGGGTTTGAGCTGGAGCAGAGCGGCTTGATAAAAGGCGACGTAGATATCTGCCCGACCCCGCATCGCGTTGAAACCGTTCCGATACATCGCAGCTTTTTTCGCCGGGATTTCTTCCAAGCGAATGTATGGCGGATTGCCGATCACGAAGTCAGCGATAGGGAAACACAACGAGGCTTCCAAGAAATCCCCGGTCTTGATCCAACTCCGCGCAAGCTTCTCAGCAGTGGCCGATGAAACGCCCGATGAAATCAAAGTCGATTTCACCACCTCTCTCCCCCGCTCCGCTGCCTCCGGATCAATCTCAAATGCCTGCAAAGCTTTAGTCGCAGCCGACAAGGGCAACGTATGTATTTCACACGAAGCAACCAACCTCTTCACCATCCCACTCAAAAACGCCCCGTCCCCCGCCGATGGCTCCAACGCCACCATCTCAGCCAAACGCTTCTCCGGCAAATACCCCGCCAAATCCAAAACCAACTCCACCATCCATGGCTTGGTGTAAACAACACCAGGCTCAAAGGTGGCTGAAATGGTTTCGAAGGATATCATAGGTTCATATGAACAGTTTCGATCTAAGGTGTCAACCTGGAAAACTGAGGGAATGTTTGAATTTGTAACATCACCATCCAATACCTAATCCCAAAAATCCTCAACCACGAATCCTGCAAATTCTGACCGTAGCGACGATCATCGGTCGCCGTCTTCACATCCTCCCGCCAACTCATCTTCTCTACCCTCGACAAATGCCCTCAATACCGGAGAGCCGCGCCTCCGGCCGGCTTGTGGCGCATGAGGTTTCCAATTTCAGAGATTTATCCCCAAATCAAAAATTAAAAATCGTCAATCATCAATCGTCAATAAATCGAAGGGCGATGACGCCCTTCCTCCGCTGGCCCGTTTTATCTCCACAGGACGAGTGAAGATCACATCGAATCACTCCAAAATTCCCTTTATTGGCAAGGGTTCGGCTTGTTAGCCACGATGAATATCAGCTGAAATGCGGCTCGTGAGGTTGATGTATGCCAGGCAGTTTTTTAGTGCATTGACGTTAACGAACACCGTCTCGCCAATTTCCACAGGATTAATGGGTGTAGGCAAAGCCATGTTGAGATCCTGATCACGAGGCCTTGGAGCAATGAAACCAGCGATTGAATCGACCAACCCAGTTTTTGGTGGCGCTGCATACTTATTCAGATCGATAGGTTTTTCACCCTTATCCTCAGAAGCCAGCGAAGTCGCATCTTCATACACTGCAAAAACCACCTGAGTCACATTTTGCTCAGCAGCAATGCTGATTACTCTACGACAGTATTTAAACATCGATTCATGCGCACCGCGTAGATGAAGCTTCGGAACTAAACCCTCAGAGTCAAATTTATCTCTGCATTTGGATATGTATTCCGCAATCGCCTCATCACTCTCAAGAACTTGGAAGTCTTGGCCAGTTACGCTACCATCATTCCGTATATTGACGACGATCCGTCCCGTAGAAATATTAGGATTATCTCCATGCCTCTCAACCGGAGGACTGATAGACGGATCAGGCATAACCTTCACCTCGGTCAATTTAGGTATCAAAAAGAACTCCACGCCGAACCACATCACAAAAATGAGCACACCGACTAAAAGTGAAATGGTGATGGTTCGATTCATCTTCAGTAAATCAATCCGAAAATGATTCTCAGGTCAACCGCACACAAGAGCGAACACGAGTATCCCTTTCACCGACCATAGAACGGTGCGTATCCAATTACTGCGGATGAGAAAACTGCATTTCTCCGCATCGAATCCCTGCATGAGACGCGTGTGGCATGGAGCCTGAATCAAAGCGGTGGAAATCAGGTTACCAAGTGTCAGCGCGAGAATCACCCATTGCACCATTCCGCCATATCCAGCCCAAACTAGAAAGACCGCGGCAACAAGCTCTGTCAGCATCAGCGGAGCCACGATCACGCCAATACAAAAGCTATGTCGAAAATGCGCCCTAACAAACTTATCAGGCTGAATATCCAAAAACCTCGGATAAACACAAAGCTGCACCACCCAAATAACTCCAACCATCGCCATCGTCGCAGCCAGCTGAATTGCTTCCGCTAGCTCGATATAATTTAGCAAAAAGGTAGGCAGTTGCATTTCGATGTTCTTTGATAGCTCTCCCTCAAATCAAAAATCACATATCAACAACGCTTTGTGAGCAATAGCGAACATCCATATATAGACAAAGTCCTTACCGCCTGGACGGAGGCAACGTAGTCAATCATCAATCGTAAATCTCTACGGTGATTGATAAGCAAAGGAAGCGACACTTGGTTCGTTTATTGACGATTGTTGATTTACGATTGACTACGTTTCACTCCGTCCAGGCGGTTAGGACTTCGTCTAATTACAAAAGTTCGCTAATGCTCACAAAAGCGTTGTTGATTTTTGATCTTTAAAGAGCGGAATTGATCTCACTCCTTCACAGGATTCAGCTCTTTTAGGCTTTTCTCACCTTCTTCGATAGTTTCTCGAATCTGCTGCTGTTCTTGCAAAGCTTGCTCTAGAAACGAGGAATCGTATTCGGGATTTTCTTTCAGCTTGGCTCGCTCCATATCAGCGAACGCCTCGATGTCCTTGATATTTTGCCGACCTGTCTCGATTTCGCGTTTGAGTTCGGTGATACGTTCATCGGTTGTTTCCTCCTGTTGGGTCACTGTGGGAATAGCCTCGGATTCCACCTTGTCCGTCTGAGGTGGATTATCCCGGCAGGCGCAAATCCAGAAACCTAACGACAACAGTAACAGTCGTGCGAACATAGGGAAAAAATGGAATAACGGCCTCATCGATATCGCAACTTAGTAGGTGATGTGGGAAATGCAAAGACGGAGCTTATGAAATTATCCAGCAATACCGGAGAGCCGAGCCTCCGGCCGGCTTGGGGCGCATGAGGTTTCATGATTTTAGAAATGTAAAATGAGACACCTACCCCGATGATTAAGAAAATTAACCGCAAAGAGCACAGAGATCGCATAGAGGTGAAACATAAAATCTCCATTCTCTGTGTTCTTTGAGTTCTTTGCGGTAAAAAATCTACATACAAAATCATGCTCGATGCGAGGAATCTGTTTAATCCAATGCATCCCATCTGGGGTGGCACGGAACCTAGGTTGTTGATGCCTGAGGGGAAGTGAGGGGGTGGTGCTTACTCGTTGCCATTTCTCAGGAAATTTTTGACGATTATCTACAAGCCTCTGCCGCAATGTGGGCTGCGTAACTCGTGACAAACGTTTGCAAACTAGTCATAGAGGAAACTGTCCCGCCTCAAACGGAATGTCTGATTTGACACACTGAGTTAAACTATGGCCGGTCAACCCGCACCGACCATGAAACCAAAAGACAATCAATCCGAATCCGCCCGTTCACGCCGCCATTTTTCCGCCGAGGAAAAAGT
>JAJTHK010000082.1 GCA_021298895.1 Luteolibacter sp. | reverse complement strand
CTCAACCTGCGGATCAATCTGTGCATGAGAAAAGCCTACGGCTACCGCAGCTTCGAATTACTGCAAATCACTCTATTTCATACACTTGGAAAACTTCCAGAGCCGAAATTCACCCACAGATTTTGCTGAAGAGTCTTAAAAATAAAGGATCAAACCGATAAAGGCACAGTCCTAAGTAGGATGTATTAGTCTGCGCGTGGGCTGCGCCTGCCATCAGCGCCGCCAAAACCGCAATCAGCCAACCAATGACTCTCTCTTGGGTTCATTATCTAACCCTCATCCTCTAACAGACCAACTCTTGAGTGTATCTCCGGCCTGGGTGAAAAAGCAATTTCCTGGCATTCATTGATTCATCTATAGACTCGAAGTTGGAAGCTTCAGGATGTCCAGGATGCGATCGAGGTCGTCGTTGCCGTAGTATTCGATTTCGATTTTGCCTTTTTTGGCTGAATGGTTGATCGAGACGTGGGTAGCGAGATGTTCTTGGAGGCGCTTGGTGAGGGCGCGGATGTGGATGTCGATCTCCTTTGGAGGGGCGGCCTTTTTGGGGTCGGTCTCGGCGGAGGGATTGGCGAGGAGCGATTGGGTGAGTTTTTCCGCAGCGCGGACGGTGAGCTTGCGGCGGATGATTTGGTCGGCGGCGAGTTTTTGGGATTCAGCGTCCTTGATGGCGAGAATGGCTTTGGCGTGACCAACGGTGATTTGGCCTTGGGCGAGATGGATTTGGATGTCCTGATGGAGATCGAGCAAGCGCATGGCATTGGCGACAGAGGCACGCGATTTGCCGACGCGGGTGGCAATTTCCTCTTGTTTCATCGTGAACTCTTTGGCGAGGCGAACGTAGCCGGCCGCTTCCTCGATGGGATTGAGATCCTCGCGTTGGAGGTTCTCGATGAGGGCCATTTCTAACACATCGCGATCGGAAGCGGCTCTTTCGATGACGGGAACGTGGGTGCGTCCGAGTTTTTTGGAAGCTCTCCAGCGACGTTCACCGGCGATGAGTTCGTATTTTCCATCAACGAGTCGGCAGATGAGTGGTTGGATGATTCCGTGTTGGCGGATGGAATCCATGAGATCATCTAACGGAGCCTCGATGAATTGATGACGTGGTTGGAGTGGAGAAGGGACGACGTTATCGATGGCGATTTCGCGAACGCGCGGAGATTCATCATTGCTTCCGGAAGGATCTTGTCCGGGGAGCGATTGATTTTTTTTGATAAGGGCGCCGAGTCCTTTGCCGAGTGCGGGTTTTGCCATGGGATGGTGAGTGTGAGTGAAAGTTGAGAGGAGGGGAAGAGGATTTCAGGAAACGTTGAAAAGAAAGTAAAAAAGTGCCCCTTGAGATGTGTAAGTTTTATGAAGCAATCCCCGCACCGAATTTCAAAACTACGCCGGAATTGTGATTTGAAGGACTGATGTCGGCTCGGTGGAGGTCAGCGGTTCGGAGGATTTTGGGAGTAGGATGGTTTGTCCGCTTGCGTAAATATGATCAAGCGATCCTGAGACGACAGTGATCAGAGAGAATTGATTGGGATTGGGATTTCCGATGGTTTCGCCAGTGGATAGGTGATGGAGGGTGGTGGTGAAATATGGGCAACTTGCTAATGTCTTACCGACAGGAGTATCAATTTTAGGTTCGGTATCGTTAAAGTTGATGCATGCGAGCGACTCTGCAATGTGTAGGTCTCGGGGGTTGCCATTTGAATCTTTGCGATTCCAGTCGAAGACGCGGTAGGTTGTATCGGAGTTTTGCTGAATTTCATGGATGAGAAAGCCTGCGCCGATGGCGTGGAGGCGGCCTGATTCGATGAAGATGGAATCGCCATTCTCAGGAGTGATCGAGTGGACGACATCGGCAACAGTGCCGTCGGCGATGGCTTGTTCAAAGCTTTCACGAGTCACACCTTGTTTGAGACCGATGTAGAGTTTGGCTCCAGGTGTGGCATTGGCGATAAACCACATTTCGGTTTTGGGTTCACCATTGAATTGTTTGGCGAGGTGTGCAGGGGGATGAACTTGAATGGAGAGATCGTCGGAAGAGTCGAGGATTTTGATGAGGAGGGGAAAACGGGAATTTTCAGTGAAATCGATTCCGAAAATTTCTTTGCGATGGTTTTGCCAGAGATCGTGTAGGGATTTTCCAGCGAATTGACCGTCGCAGACAATGGATTGAGCGTCTTCGCGATCGACGATTTCCCAGGCTTCGCCGTAGGGCGAATGGGTGTCGGGTAGATCTCGTTGATAGATGGTTTCGAGGTTTCTTCCTCCCCAGATGCGTTGCATGTAAAGCGGTTTGAATGTGATGGCCGACATACAGTTTAAGTTACGGGTGAATTGGAAAGTTAGCGAGTTTTCAATAGGATAATCGAGAATAAAGAGTATTTTCTGGCTGTGAGCTTAGTGCTATTTTTCGATGGTGAGTGCGGATTTTGTATGAGATCGGTGCGCTTGGTCTATGAATATGATGAGAAGGGTTTGATCGAATTTGCGCCATTGCAGGGAGGGCTTGCGGAAAAGTATGAACTCAAAGGCTACTCGGAAAAAGGCGGGGGATCGATGGTGATGTTGCGAGAGGAGGATGGGGAGGTTTTCACCAAAGGCGATGCGTTGATTGAGTTAGGTAAAAGTTTGGGTGGGGTGTTTTGGGCTTTGGCCTTTGGGTTTTCGATTTTTCCAAAGCACCTTAGAAACGGGCTTTATGATTTGGTAGCGAAGAATCGATACAAATTAGCTGGGTCGTGTGAGTTGCCGGATGAGGGGTTGAGGAAGCGGATAAGGGAATGAATTTATTCCTCAATAAACCGATCAAGGGAACGCATGAGTTCTTCGGAGCGTTTGATGTAGTAGATTTCTGAAGGTTGGATGGAAAGGCGTTTTCCTGCAGAGTTTTGGAAATGGATAATGACAGGCGTTGAGCCCGGATGACCCGTAAGATGATAATGGATTTCCTCAATGTCCTTTGATGTATGGCGATTGGTCCAGAGGATGAGTTCAAGAGCTCCGTTGGCGTTATTGGATTTTTTGGATTTGAGTTCGCTGATGCTTGCCCCGGTGAGGCGTCGGCCTCCGGTGCGGTCATCGATTTGGATTCCAATTTTGAGTTTGATCATGCTGCCGGGCTGGAGGATTCCGGCATCGCGTGCTGGGACGAAGGATTCCGACCAGAGCATGACTTCGCAGGAGCCAGTGAAATCCTCAACGGTGAGGATGCCGAAAGGTTTTCCTGCTTTGGTCATGCGAGATTCGACCGTGCGTATCATGCCAGCGATGGGGTAGCGCTCGCGTGGGTTTTCCAGTTCGATTTCATCGATCAAACCGATACGATTGAATTTATCTGAATCGAGTATGCCGCGGTATTTATCCAACGGATGTCCGGTAACGTAAAAACCCAACAGTTCCTTTTCGTGAGCGAGGCGATCATCTTTCGACCATTCCTCGACGGTGTTGATAATGGGTGAATCTTTAGCTGCTGGTGCAGGGGTGAAATCGACAGCATCGAACAAAGAGGATTGACCTGAGGCTTTGTCGCGTTGGCTTGCGGAGGCGGATGCGACGACCTGTTCGAGGCGTGAGAACATCGTGGCGCGGTTTTCACCAGTCCAATCGAGTGCGCCAGCTTTCACGAGATTTTCCAAGATTCGCTTGTTGATAACTTTGGAATCCAAGCGTGAGGAGAAATCTTCGAGTGATTTGTATTCGCCGTGGGCGAGTCTTTCGTAGATCGCGGTTTTCATCGCTGCTTCACCAACGTTTTTGATAGCGGCGAGGCCGTAGCGTATCGCCATTTTTCCGGATTCAATGACTTCCGGGATGAAACGAAGCTGGGATTTGTTGAGGTTGGGTGGGAGGATTTCGATACCCATGCGGTGGCACTCTGCGACGAATACCGTAATTTTATCCGTGTTGTTCACTTCGTTGGAAAGAAGTGCCGCCATGAATTCGACTGGGTGATTCGCCTTCATGTAGGCGGTCCAGTAAGAGATGTGACCGTAGCATGCGGAGTGGGATTTATTGAAACCGTAATTGGCGAATGCGCTGATTTTATCGAAAATCGTATTGGCGAGTTTTTCTCCAATGTTGTTGTGGATTTTCGCACCTTCGATAAATTTGGCGCGTTCCTTCGCCATTTTCTCGACATCTTTTTTACCCATGGCGCGGCGAAGAAGATCGGCACCACCGAGAGTATAACCTGCGAGAACTTTGGCGGCATTTTGAACCTGCTCTTGGTAGATCATTACGCCGTAGGTATTGCCGCAAACTTTTTCTAACAAAGGATGTTCGTAGACAGCTTTTTTGCCTTTCTTGACATCGAGCATCTGGTCGATGAACTGCATGGCGCCAGGGCGGTAAACCGCAATCAAGTCGATGATGTCATCAATGCTGCGAATGTCGTATTTCTTGCAGGTTTCAACCATGCCGCCGGATTCAAGCTGGAACACGCCCATGGTCTCGCCACGATTGAGCATGTCGAATGTGGCCTGATCATCGAGCGGAACGGTTTCGATATCAAAATCCGGCTTGTGCTTGCGGATATGACCCACCGCATCATGGATTACGGTAAGGTTTTTCAATCCGAGGAAATCCATTTTCAGCAGGCCGACCTCGGTGATGGCTCCCATGTCGTATTGGGTGACCACCTCGCCTTCGTTGCCGCGGGTGAGGGGAACGTGTTCGTCGAGCGGGCGGTCGCCGATCACGATGCCTGCGGCGTGAATGCCAACGCTGCGGTTGATCCCTTCCAGACGTAGGGCGTAAGTCCAAAGGTCCTTGTAGGTGGAGGAAGATTCGATCAGTTCGCGGAGTTCCTCTTTCGAGTCCCACTCGCTCTGGAGTTTCACGCCAGGCTTGGTCTCGATGATTTTCGCAATGCGGTCGGCCTCGCCGTAAGAAATGCCCATCACGCGGGCGACATCTCGGATGACGGATTTTGCTCCCATCGTGCCGTAGGTGATGATGTGGGAAACGGATTTTTCGCCGTATTTTTTTCTAACATAATCAATGACTTCAGCGCGGCGTGACTGGCAGAAGTCGATATCGACGTCGGGAGGTGAAACGCGTTCCGGGTTGAGGAAACGTTCGAACAGGAGTCCGAATTGGAGAGGGCAGATGTTGGTGATACCCATGGCATATGAAGCGAGCGAGCCGGCGGCGGAGCCACGGCCGGGGCCGACGGGGATGTCGTTGTCGCGGGCCCATTGGATGAAGTCAGCGGTGATCAGGAAGTATGAGGCGAAGCCGAGAGAGTTGATCGTATCGACCTCGTATTTCAAGCGCTCGGCGACTTCGGGAGAGTTGGCCTTTTCTGCACCATAGCGTTTCATGAGGCCCTCTTGGCAGAGTTTCATCATATATTCCTCGCGTGGCGAACCATCTGGGGTGGGGAATTGCGGGTATTTTTCTGAGGATGTGGAGTCGAGTTTGATCGAGACGTTGCAGCGCTCGGCGATGCGGAGGGTGTTGTCGCAGGCTTCTGGGAGGTCCTTAAAAATTTTACGCATCTCCTCGGCGGTTTTGAAATAAACCTCTGGAGTGTAACGCATGCGGTTTTCATCGATCACCATGGAGCCGGTGCCAATGCAGATCATCACATCGTGAGCTTCGTGATCGGCGCGGTGAAGGAAATGGACATCGTTCGCAGCAACGACAGGGAGAGAAAGTTGCTTGGCGAGAGCGATGAGTTGCGGGTTGAGGGTTTGCTGGGCTTCCAGTCCGTGGTTGTGGAGTTCGATAAAGGTGTTGTCTTGTCCGAAGATGTCGCGGATCTCTGTTAGAGTTTCGAGGGCTTTGTCGGGTTCTCCTTTTAAAAGCCATTCGTTGACAGGCCCAGATATGCAACCGGAAAGGCAGATGATGCCTTTGGAGTGGGTGCGCAGAATTTCACGATCAACGCGGGGTTTGCCGTTATACATACCATCGAGGTGTCCGATGGAAGTGAGCTTTGATAGATTTTCCCAACCCTCGTTGGTCTCAGCTAAGAGCGTGAGGTGGGTGGCGCTTTTGCGGTTGAGAATTTTCTTTTTGTCATCGGCACTGCCGGGTGCGAGATAAATTTCACAACCAAGGATGGGTTTGATGCCTGCTTTTTTGCAGGATTGATAGAAATCGATGGTCCCGTAGAGGTTGCCATGATCGGTCATGGCGACGGCTGGCATGCCCAGTTCCGCGGCGCGGGCGGCGAGTTCCGAAGTGCGGATCATGCCATCGAGAAGAGAGTAGGCTGTATGAAGATGAAGATGAACGAAGGAATCTGACATGCGCGGGAGAATCTTAGCGGTATGTCGCTAAGAGGGAAGCTGATTTGGGAATTTCCGCAATTTTCACGCATTCTGTGCACAAGTGTAAATAAAGCTGTTGATTTTGCCGGCGGCGACGGCTTGCATGGGTGCCTGCCAGAATGGCGAATCGATCTTATGTCTGAAACATCCACCTCCACCCCAATTTCTGGAACGCCGCTTGACGAACTCACCCAGAGAAGCACATCTGAGGAATTTCTCGCAAAGCATCAAGTGAAGCTAATCGCCTTGGCATCGCTTTTGATTGTTTTGGCCCTTGGTCTCTTGGTTCAGAGAGAAATCAAAAAGAGCAAAGAAGAGGCCGCTGGCGCACTTTTGGTGAGTTCCAAAGAGGCTTCGGATCTTGAAGATATTACAGCTGATTTCGCTGAAACTACCGCCGCTGGTAGCGCAAAACTCCTGTTGGCGGACAAACAATGGCAAGATGGTAAGCAAGATGATGCCGTTGCCACGCTGCGTGGATTGATTGATTCTGCTGAGGCTCACCCAGCGCGTGCGAATGCACAAGCAAGTTTAGCTGCTAAGCTTTTGCAACAAGGTAAAACCGCAGATGCTGAGGCGTTATATAATGAGATTACCGAAGACTCTTCGGCAGGTTATTTGGCTGCATTTGCATGGATTACGCTGGGCGATATGGCAGTTAAAAAAGGCGATCTTGAGGCTGCGGAAAAAGCCTACACCACGGTTGAAAAGGATTTTTCCAAAAGCTCCTACTCCCAGGAGGCCATCACGCGTCGTCTTTTGATGAAGGCTCAGAAGCCCGTTGAAATTGCAGCTCCGATCGAGCCTCTGAACCCTAAAATCATCAATTCTGAGGGTGGTGGAAATAAGCTTGAAATCAACAATATGCTAGACGCTTTGAAGGCCGGTGGAGTCGTGCCGCCAGAAGGTGCCCCGCCTGCTGGTAATAAGTAAGATTAATGGGGGAAACGGGTTGACACTCCAAGTGCCCAAGGAATACTTTCGCGCGTGTTCAAAAAAGTCATAGGCCAAGAAGTCAACGAGTCGCAAAAGCCTTTACAAGTCGTAAAAGAGCCGCGTCCAACTGTGGAATCCAGTAATTTTGTTGGCGAGCGTTCTGCTACGCCAGCTCCTAGACCCGCGACTAATACTCGTAACGTACTTTCGTCCGATGTTGAAATCAAAGGAACCGTCAAGTTTCAACATGACCTGATTGTCGATGGTAAAATTGAAGGGGATATCCAATCTACTGGAAATCTCACCATTGGAGAAAACGCCAGAATCAAGGCCGAGGTGAAAACGGGCTCGGTCATCGTTTATGGAAAGATCCACGGAAATCTAACAGCTATTGAGCGCGTTGAGTTGAAATCCAGCGCTGAAGTGGTGGGTGATATTAAAGCAAAAACTCTCACAATCGATGCAGGCGCTATCTTTGTTGGTAAGTCCACTGTTGGAACTCCATCACAAGCAACTCCCTCGCAGCCTGAGTTAAAAGCGATTGTAAGTCAGGCAGCACCAAGTCAAGCAGTAGAAGTCCAGCAATCGCTGGCTGAGAAGTGATTTTGAAAGCATCGTTTTTTCATCCAAACTCACGGAGGATCACCTAGAGTATGGCGGATGATATACCATTGAATCGCAAGCAGATCGAAGTGATCTGCCCTCATTGTGATCACAAGCAAAACGAACCATCGATGGTGGTATCGACCATGTGTCGTGGTTGTGGACAATACATTCGTATTGATGATGAGAAGGCGGTGGTTCGTGAAAAGCATACGACCCGTTTGGCGACCAAGGAAAGTCCGCCAGTTCAGCATCCGACAGTGGCGGAGGAAGTTCCCAAAGAGCAAATTAAACCAGGTTTATTTGATCGCATATTTAAACGTTTTGTTGATAGAAAACCTGTTAGAAGAAAGTTAAATTGCTATCATTGTAGTCACGATTTCGATGTGGTTTCTGATGCCCAATCCACCCAGTGCGCGAAGTGTGGCATGTATATCAGTTTGCGGGATTACAAGATTGATCAAGCATGGCAGCGTCGAATTCAAACACGTGGCAATGTGACGGTGCTTAAAGGTGCTGCAATCTCAGGAGTGAATGTGCAGTGCCACGATTTACTGGTGCTTGGAGAGTTATCGGCATCTGTCGAATGCTCTGGAAAACTCACAATCAGAAGTCACGGCAAAATCATTGGGAATGTTCATTGTGATGAGTTGTGTGTGGTGCGTGGGGCGAAGGTTGAATTTCAAGGGGAAGTGAAAGCTCGAACCGCCTATATTGATGGTGAGGTCAGGGGGAATATCATCTGTAAGGAAAAGATCATTTTGGAAAAGAAAGCTCGGTTGCAGGGGCATGCTCGTGCGGCTGGAATCACCATGCGAGAAGGGGCAAAACATTCGGGGCTTATGGAAGTTGTGCAGTCATCCACCTCCGACGATATTCCAGCTCCGAATGAAGATGAATCTTAGCGGATTGGCTCTTGCATCTTTTTGTTTCGCCAGAAAGATTGCCGCATGGCAGTTGCGCTTGACTTGAAAGACGAGATTCTAGAACTAAAACGTCTGCGAAATGCAGTGATTTTAGCGCATAATTATCAAACTGGGGATATCCAAGATGTAGCGGATTACGTGGGCGATTCTCTGGGGCTTGCCTATCACGCGAAGTCGACCGATGCCGATGTGATTGTTTTTTGCGGCGTTCATTTCATGGCGGAAACTGCAAAAATCGTGAACCCGAAAAAAATTGTCGTGCTTCCGGATAAAGACGCAGGTTGTTCGCTCGAGCAAGCATGTCCAGCCGATCAGCTTGAGGCATATTTGCAGCAGCACGCTGATAAAAATTATTACGTTATTGCCTACATCAATTGTTCGGCTGGAGTGAAAGCGCTTTGTGATGTGATTTGCACTTCTGGTAACGCGGTAAAGATCGTCAATCAAGCGCCTCAGGACAGGCCTATTCTATTTGTTCCAGACGCGAATCTCGGTGCCTGGGTGATGGAGCAGACGGGTCGGAAAATGGATCTCTGGCAGGGTTCCTGTTATGTTCATGTCGAGTTCACACGGGATTCGATCAACCGGATCAAAGCTGAATACCCAGATGCCTTGGTGGTTGCTCACCCTGAGTGCACTCAAGCCGTGAGATTGCTTGCGGATGAGGTCTGCTCAACGGAACGTATGGTCGATTTTTGTAAAAAAGCTGCGGTCAAAAACATCATCGTGGTGACCGAGAGCGGGATGCTTCATCGCCTGAAGCGCGAATGTCCGGATAAGAACTTGATCCCAGGACCAACGGATCGCTGCGCCTGTGCGGATTGCCGTTACATGAAAATGAACACCATGGAGAAACTCCGGAATTGCCTACGCGATCTCACCCCTCAGGTGGAAATGGATGAGCAAATTCGCCTTCGTGCTGAAATTCCATTACTCCGCATGCTGGAACAATCGAAGTGACCCTTTCGATGAATTCGTTTGCCACGCAGGTCAAATATGGCTAAGTAAATCTATTGTCATTTAATTTAGACGTTTTTAAAAAATCCAATACTATGAAGATCCAAGTTAAACGCAACTTTCGTCGAGGGTTCACACTGGTAGAGTTACTCGTTGTCGTCGTGATTATCGCCGTTCTTGCGTCGATTGGGTTTGCTGTCAGCTTAGGAGCTTTGCAAAGAGCGCGTATGGTTACCTCATTGTCATCTGCTACGAATGTGGCAAATGCGGTTGAAGCATTTTATTCGGAATACAATCTTTTACCTGCACCAGTTGCCGGCGCGCCTGATGAAGACAATACTCCTGCCTACAAGACTGATGCAAGTGATGGGATAGACATTCTCGAAGTGTTAAGTCGGTTGGAAGCGGATAACGACGATATGCAAAATGAGCGTAAAATTAATTTTTTGAGTTTAAAAGAAGCTGATAAGGGCAATCGAGACGGAATTGTGTTTAATAGCACGGGCGATGCAGTCACGGGACTGTTCGATGCCTGGGGTCAGCCATTCTACATGGTGATCGACTATGATTATGACGGGCGATTGGATTTCGATGTGGAAACGACAGGATACAGTTACAATGTAAAGTTGAACAACAAGCATATTGCGGTCTACAGTCTTGGTGCAGATCTGCCCGAAGATGCGGAGCGCAAGCATTTGGTTAAAACTTGGTAATTTTCACTCAAATATCTTTCACTTATTCAATTATGAAATGGTTTCTAATAATCGCAGCCGTGGTTTCATTAAGCTCATGCAACACGATGATCGGTGTCTGGCGTGACACCAAAGCAGGTTTTCAATGGACAAAGGGAAAAATGCAGGGCTCAGGTGGCGGATCTCAACAGGAATATGGTGCTCCAGTTTACTGATGCGATAAATTAACTTTGTGTCGCTTGCCAAGTTCGTGGGTAAGGATTAGATATCGTCCCATGAATCGACGATTCCTCAGTATTGTTCTATTTGTCACGCTTGCGTTTGGATTGGCATCTTTTGCGGAAAAACCTAGCGATCTATCGAAAGTTCGCTTCAAGACGAGCAAAGGAGATATTGTGATTCAACTGAATGCTGAGAAGGCTCCCGTTACTGTGGCTAATTTTAAGAAATACGTATCTGCAGGTCATTACAATGGAACGGTGTTTCATCGCGTGATCAATGAGTTCATGATCCAGGGTGGTGGTTATGAAAATAAGGATGGCAAGTTGGTAGAGAAAAAAACCGGAGAGGGGATCGTTAACGAGAGCGAGAATGGATTGAAAAATGATATCGGAACGATTGCGATGGCGAGAACCAAAGATCCAAACAGTGCCACTGCCCAGTTTTTCATCAATGTGGTGAACAACGACGGACTCAATTTTCCAAGTTACGGCGGCTATGCGGTATTCGGAAAAGTGATAGAGGGGATGAAAGTCGTGAATGAAATCAAGGCGGTGAATACAGCCGTCAAGGAATTGGTGAATCTTGATCCTCGGAGTGATAAGCATGTTCCTTCTCCATCACAGGATGTTCCTGTTGATATGGTGATCATTGAAAGCGCCACCTTGGAATAATCCGTTTTATCTACCATCTCTTATGCAACTTTGGTTCTGTCCTCTTTTGGCGTTTTTGCTCGGTTCTATACCGTTCGGACTGCTCATCGCGAAAGCAAAAGGGATTGATATCCGCCAGCATGGTTCGGGAAATATCGGGGCGACCAATGTGTTCCGTATTATCGGGAAAAAATATGGCATCGGCTGTTTTTTGTTAGATGCCTTGAAGGGATTTATCCCAGTGGTGATAGCGATCTCGGTGATCCAATTCGAAGGAATGAAAAATCCGATGATCGTCAACGCACTTGCCCAGTATGCCCATGATTTTAGCATGCCGACGGCACAGATTTTCCAAGTGCTCACCGGCTTATGCGCGGTGCTCGGGCACAATTACACGCCTTGGGCAGGTTTCAAGGGAGGCAAAGGTATTGCCACCTCAGCCGGAGTGTTTGTTGCGCTGATGCCCGCAGCCATCGTTATTCTGATCGTGATCTGGGCGCTGGTATTTCTGATCAGTCGCTATGTTTCGCTGGCCAGTATCATCGCCGCTGCAGCCCTGCCGCTCGTGACACTGTGGGGCTCTTGGTTCCATGGAAAAATCCAGAATGGCACATGGAATAAACCACTCTTCGTTTTCACCTTGATCCTCGCCGTGCTGGCTATTTGGAAACATCGCAGCAACATCGTGCGCTTGCGTAACGGCACCGAACATCGTTTTACCCGTAAGCAAAAATCCTCCAATGTCTGATAACTCGATCAAGTCCGCTGCCATTTTAGGTTCAGGTTCATTCGGAACAGCCATCGCCAAACTCTTGTCGAAAGACCTGGAATCGTTGCTCATCTATGGTCGTGATTTGGAAAGCATCGCAGCAATCAACCATGAGCATAAGAATCCGCGTTATTTGAAAGGCATTGAACTTCCCAAACAGATTCGTGCGACCAGCGAGATTGTGGATGTTGTGAATTATCCCTTGGTGATTTTCGCGGTGCCGACCAGTGCCACTCGGCAATGTGCGGAGAAGTTGGCAACATGCGGGTTGCCCAAAACCACGGTTTTACTCTCTTGCGCTAAAGGTATTGAAAAAACCACTGGCGATCGCATGAGTGAAATCCTGAGAAGATTTTTTCCCGAAAATCCCATAGCGGTTTTGTCAGGACCGAATCATGCTGAGGAAATTGCCACAGCCCAGGCAACCTGTGCGGTGATCGGATCGGATAATCAAGAAGTGGCTGGCGCGTTGCAGAAACTTTTCACTAAATCCTATTTTCGTCCATACACGAGCACTGACCTTGCAGGAATAGAATTGGGTGGCGCGATTAAAAACGTCTATGCGATCGCGGCAGGTATGTCTCACGGCTTGGGGCTGGGCGACAATGCGGTGGCCGCTTTGGTGACACGTGCGCTCGCAGAAATGACAAGGCTCGGCACTGCCCTCGGCGGTCAGCCTGAAACATTTTCGGGTCTATCCGGTGTGGGCGATCTCATTGTCACTTGTTTCTCAGTTCACTCACGAAATCACCGGGTCGGCCTTGCTCTGGGGCAGGGGAAAACCCTCGATGAAGCCATTCAGGAGCTCGGTATGGTTGCTGAAGGTGTGCCGAACACCTATTCGATCTATGAGGCTGCGCGGAAAGCCAATGTCCGCACGCCTATTATTGATGCGGTTTACTCGATTCTGTATGAAGGAAAACCCGTTGCTGCTGCGATGACCGAGTTGCTCACCCGGAATACTCGGATGGAATCCGAATGATGGATGGATGGTTGTCGGCTTGCTAAGACCAAGATGACGGATAAGGATGCCCCGAGACAAGGATGACGCCGTTTTTAAGAAAAATACTCGGGATGAATTGGGTGATGGTGATGGTGATTTACGCACTTCTCATCTTCGGGGTATTCATGATCGAGAGTGCGGCACGGCATTTGCCCATCAGTCCCGAAAAATTAAAAGAATTCGGTTCTGCGGGCGCTTACTACGCAGACATGCAGAAGACTTGGATTCTGTTAGGTAGTATTGCTTATTTTGCAGCGGCGTTTATGGATTACAAATGGATCCGTTGGTTGGGAATTCCGTTTTACTTGCTTAGCATTGGTTTGATGTTGATGGCAATGCAGGCAGACGATGACGTGCACCGTCTTACGATTGCAGGACTGAGCTTCCAGCCGGCGCAGCTGGGGGTGACTTCGGGTATCATCATGATCGCATGGCTAATGCAGGATCTTCCGAGGTTGTATCATCGACTTGCAAATCCTTTGATTAAAATTGCCGTGATCGGGGTAGTTTCAGTGATCCCTTTCCTCATGGTGATGAAAATGGGCGATATGGGATCGGCCTTGGTTCTCATCCCTGTAGTCATCATCGCTCTGTTAGTTTCAGGGATTCCATTTAGGATACTGACGTTCATCGGCCTGACTTCTGCTGGGATCTTGCCCATCATGTATTTCGTGGTTTTACCATTGGTCTCCGAACGTGGTCCGGAACGGATTGATCTTTGGTTGCGAATGAAACAAGGCCAAGAGGTCGATATCAAAGATGATGGTTATGCACCGCATAATGTTTCGATGGCGGTCGGGAAAGCGGGATGGAAAGGATTGGGATGGATGGCGACATCTGAGCAAGGCTCGCTCCACGACAAACGTTTCATACCTCATCTTACCGCTCATAACGATTTCATCTTTGCCGTGATTGCTGAGGAATTGGGTTTCCGAGGGGCGTTGCTGCTGTTGCTAGCCTTTGCATTGCTATTGATCCAAGGCTTGTTCATCGCTTTTTACAGTAGGGATATTTCTGGGAGGTTGATTGTATGTATGGTCGTAGCGCTGTTATTTGCTCACATCTTCGAAAATATCGGGATGTGTGTGCTGCTAATGCCTATCACGGGTATTCCGCTTCCTTTGGTCAGTTACTCAGGAACCTTTGTGGTGATTTGTATGTTCCTGTTGGGTATGATCCAAAGCGTCTGGATTCATCGTCATGACAATCGTATCGAAGCCGAATGAGCGGAATTGATTCAAGATTCTAGATATCTTGCTCGATCGATTTCAGAGTGAGGAAAAGATCTTTCCAGCGGTTTTGTTTCGGTTCGATGCTGCGTTCCTGTTGAGCCAAGTGCTTGCGAATCGAACCCAGGCAAGAGGTGTATTCTTGGAAAAATATTCTTAAAGCATTTTCATAGTCTGATCGAAGCGCATCGGCAAAGGCTCCGCAAGTGTCTAACAGAGTCATTTGGAAATCATGACTGATTCGTGATTTTGTGATCAAGCCGATGATGATTCCACCGAAGAAAAATAATAGAGATATTCCACAAAGTATCCATGGAACTAGATAGAAATCCATGATGCCTGTTATTGCACCAGCACAGAGAAAAATCAGAGCAGATGCGGTGAATGATTTGATCGCACGGTTGCGATTGCGAAGTTCGCGTTCTAGGTCTTTGCGTACGTAGAGGTTTTCGATGGCTTGGTGTGATGCGCTGCCGATGCGCTCAACAAAATGGTTACGCGCTTTTTCCAACGCTTCATCAACAGGCAAAGCCTCATCCATAGGCAGGCCTATGGATTCGTTAATGCGATCTCCCAGATCTTGCCAGTGTTTGAGGCAGGCTGTGACGATATCTTTGCCATCATTCTCGGCAACCGACTCAACAGCTGAGCGGAGACGCTCGGTGAACAGTCCTTCTATTCTGATGCTGGTGTTGTCACCAGTAAAGACTTTGAAAAATGACCTTATTACGCCGATCCAATTTCGCAGTTTCCGTGTAACCAAGATCGCTTCGGTTTGGAAAATTTCGGCTACTTCAGTGAGATGTTTGGGCAATCTTGAAACCAAGCTTTCGCGCATTGCATCGATTTCATCTTCAAGTGATCTCAGGAAATGATGATGATCTCTTTGAAGTCGTGTGGTGTTGTCGATGTGGTTGTCGATCAAATTCAGCGTGCGAGCCGCTTGATCATGCCATGTGTTGATGGCGGATTTTCTTTTGGTCGAATGACAGATTTTATCCGAGATTAAATACTCCAATGCTTGGAAGCCACTTTCCTGATAGAGCTTTTGATTCAGAACTTCGTTGCGCTTCGCTTCGGCACCCAACTTTGCGGAGACAGGAAAAATAGGTGCGACGACGCCGATACGTTTCATCGAGAGATCCGCCATGTGCTCAAGAATCACGGCAATATCGGCAGGCTCTAGGCAGTCGCATTGTTGAATCACAAACGCCATGCGCTCGTAACAAGCTGCTGGTAAACTCCCAATCAAATTCCATGTGGATGCGCTCCATGGGTTTGAGGAAGGAAAGACAAAGAGGATGATTTCAGACTGGGGAAACAGCTGCTCGATATTTTGTTTCTGAACCTCATTTAGTGCGTTCGTTCCAGGAGTGTCGATGGGATTGAAATCACGTAGGACAGGCTCAGACAGAAATGTTTCCTGGTAAAAATTGGAACTGCCGCGTGATGAATCTGCGTGGCGATACCGTATAATCTGTTGAGTTTCAGGGAGCGGGTTGACGGGGCAGATCTCGTGGTCAAGTAAGCAGTTGATCAGAGAGGATTTGCCTGAATTGACTTCGCCGCATACCAGGAATTGAAAAGGCGCGTAGACTTCTTTTTCGCTGGCTGCGGTGTCGTAGACTTCACTGATATCTGTCGCAGTGATTTTTGCGAGTTCTCGTATTCCAAGCCAAACCTGTGAAAGTTGATCACGGTTCGTAAAATAGCGCTCTCCGAATTTGAGATGGCTCACACTGGGTTAGGGAAGAAGTTTCAGATGTCAGTAGGTTACGCTTGCGATAGTTGGTGCTCCAGCGGGTGGAGTAGCGATTTGCATCGCGATCAATTGTGACACAGTGACGAATTTAAAACCGCGTCTCAAAAGACCATCGAGAGCTTGCGGCATGGAATCGATGGTTTGTGCGTGAAGATCGTGGGCGAGAACGATGCCGCCTGGAGTTGTGCTTGAAACGATTCGGTTTGTGATGACTGCTGTGCCAGGGCGTTTCCAGTCGAGTGGGTCAACAGACCACAGGATGGTTGGATAACCGAATTCCCTGTGAACGAATTCGCGCTGACGCTGAAGGAGTCCACCGTAAGGTGGGCGCATCGTGCGAGGACGAACACCCGCGGCACGCCCGATGGAATCTTCACAGCGACGCAATTCCGTGCGGACTTGTGAATCACTGAGCTTAGAAAGGAGAGGGTGGGTTTGTGTGTGATTGCCGATCTCGTGGCCCTCAGCCACTGTGCGACGCAGCACGCTGGGGTTTTGGTTTACTGCATTTCCAATCACGTAGAAGGTCGCTTTGATTCGTCTTGCGGCTAGAATGTCTAGCAGGCGAGGGGTGTTGGTTGGGTGAGGACCATCGTCGTAAGTCATTGCGATGTAATTTCCAGAAACCATCACCCGCGAAAATGTGATGCCTGCGTTTCTTGAGAAATTGCTAGGGTAATTACCACCTTGGTTCTGAAAGTTAGAGCGGTTTGGGTTGTTTGAAATCTCGCCAATCCCAGGAATGGCTTTACAGCTGGCTAGGGTAGCCGCGCTAACAGCCAGAGTGCTTGCTACAAATCCGCGGCGAGAATGGTTCCCAAGCGTGTTAAAATTAGTCGATAATTCATTGCTAGTAGCGTTAACCATAAATCTAAATAGTAAAGATGACTTAAATACTGCACATGAAAATAAAGATGTCACGCCTCTTATTGTCCCAAAATGTCATTATTTTGGGTGATTTTGGGAATTTCCATTCATCGACTTCTTCCATCGACAACTCGGCGGCGGCTATCTTGAATTTCCGCACATGAAAATTCTTCTCACCACTTGCAGTTATCAGGACACCCCCGGCCCGCATCACGAACTCATGGCTGCCCAAGGTTGGGAAATCAACCGCGAGCGCGGCCCGCTTTCAGAGGCCCGCATGCTGGAGCTTGCGGAACAAGGATTTGATGCATTTCTCTGCGGCGACGACGCCATCACTCGTGCGGTTTTAGATAAATGCGCCCCCAAACTCAAAGTCATTTCCAAATACGGAATCGGGCTGGATAAGATCGACCTTCCAGCCACCAAGGAAATGAAAATCCCCGTGTTGTTCACCCCCGGCGTTAACCATGACACGGTCGCCGAGCACACGATCGCCCTGCTTTTGGCGATGACGAAAAATCTCTACCCATCCATCCAAGCCACCCGTGAGGGCAAATGGACGCGTCTGACAGGATATGAACTTTTGAACAAACGCATCGGTTTGATCGGGCTCGGCCGGATCGGTCAGGAAGTCGCCAAACGCGCCCACGCGTTCGGGATGGAAGTTCATGGTTTCGGAAACTTCTGGCCGGAGGATATCGCCGAGCAATATCAGATCACCCGCCACCACACACTCGATAGCTTGTTCGCAGCGTCCGATATCATTTCTCCACACACCAAGCTCACTCCGGATTCCCATCATTGCGTGAATAGCGCCAGACTTTCACTCATGCCTAACAACTCATGGTTGGTGAACACAGGTCGCGGCGAATTAATCCATCAAGCCGATGTCATCGTTGCACTTGATTCAGGAAAACTCGCGGGTTACGCAACGGATGTGTTAGATGAAGAACCACCCGCAGCAGATCACCCGCTGCTGCATCACCCGAAAGTTATCGTCACTCCGCACATCGGTTCACGGACTTTCGAATCCGTACCGCGTCAGGCGATGAAATCTCTAACAAATCTCATCAACGCACTCTCCGGCCAAGGCGAGACGAACTGCGCGAACGGGGTGATTTGATCCAAAAAGAAAGAAACCGCGGTTTTCAACCGCGACCTCATGATTGAAATAGCTTCGGCCAAGGCAATCGGTTGCAGTCACGATTATAAATCGCTGCTCACTTCGGTTACAAACTCCGCTCGCGAATTTCTGTTAGCAAATCATCGATGAACTGCTGAGTCGTTTTCGTGATCGGCTCTTCTTGTCCGCGGATGCGGAGAGAGACAGTTCCTTCTTCGATTTCCTTCACGCCAAGGATGACCATGTTCGGAATGCGCTCCATGCGGGCGTTGCGGATTTTTGCGCCGACTTTATCCGCGGAGCGATCGACCGTGACGCGGACCCCGAGGTCGGCGAGTTTTGCGGCGAGTTCTTCTGCTGCTTCGAGAGTTTTCTCGGAAATCGGTAGGATGCGAACTTGTTCTGGAGCGAGCCAGGTTGGGAATTTGCCTTCGAAGTGTTCGATGAGCAGACCAGTGAAACGCTCCAACGAACCGAACGGCGCACGGTGGATCATGACCGGGATGTGCGGTTTGTTGTCCTCGCCGACGTAGGAAAGTTTGAATCTAACAGGAAGGTTGTAATCGACCTGCACCGTGCCGAGTTGCCAGTCGCGACCGATGATGTCTTTGACGACGAAGTCGATCTTCGGTCCGTAGAAAGCGGCTTCGCCGAGTTCTTCGGTGTAATCGACGCCGAGGTGGATGACAGCTTCGCGGAGAGCCGCCTCGGCTTTGTCCCAGTTTTCCGATGAGCCGACGTATTTGTCGCTTTCCGGATCGCGCAGCGAGAGGCGGACACGGTAGTCGTTCATGCCGAGAGTGCTAAGAACCTTTTTCACGAGGTCGAGGCAGCCTTTCACTTCCGCAGCCACCTGATCGGGTGTGCAGAAAAGGTGGGCATCGTCTTGAGTGAAGCCACGCACGCGAGTCATGCCGCCGAGTTCGCCGGATTGTTCCCAGCGATACACCGTTCCGAATTCCGCGAGTCTAACAGGAAGGTCGCGATAGGAATGATGATCGCTCGCGAAAATTTTGATGTGATGCGGGCAGTTCATCGGTTTGAGCAAGTAGCCTTCGTAGGTTCCTTGTTCGAGGCCGTTGATCAGGGTGGAGCAGGATGCATCTTCGTCGGCGAGTTTTTCCAAGGTATCGCGCTCTGCGATCGGTGCGTATTGGCTGTCTTGGTAGTAAGGGAAATGCCCGGAAGTGCGATACAGATCGAGCTTGCCGATGTGTGGAGTGAAGACTTGGGAGTAACCTTGTTTGTCGAGCTCCGCAGTGATGAATTCCTGCAGCGCACGACGGATGAGCGCGCCTTTCGGTTTCCATAAAATCAAACCTTGGCCGACTGCTTCATCGATGTGGAAAAGTCCGAGCTCACGACCGAGGCGGCGGTGATCACGTTTTTTGGCTTCTTCTAACCGAACGAGATGTTGTTCGAGTTCTTCTTTGTTTTCGAAAGCGGTTCCGTAGAGGCGTTGGAGTTGGCCCTTCGATTCGTCGCCCATGTAAAAGGATGAGGAAACCGACATCAGTTTCACGTTTTTGCACTTTGAGGTGTAACCGACATGCGGACCGGCGCAGAGATCGATGAAGTCGCCGTTTTGGAAACAGGAAATTTGTTCGCCCTCGGGAATTTTATCGATGAGATCGAGTTTGAAACGGGATGGGTTGCCTGGGCGCTCAGTGAGGCCGCCGAGTCGACCCGATTCCGCCATGGCTTTCGCTTCTTCGCGGGAGATCGCCTTGTATTCGAACTTCTGGTTTTCCTTGGCGATTTTTTTCATCTCCGCCTCGATTTTCTCAAAATCGTCCGGAGTGATGCGGTGCTGCATTTCGAAATCGTAGTAGAAACCATTTTCAATCGGCGGCCCGTAAGCGAACTGCGCATCCGGCCAGATCCGGAGGATGGCGGTGGCCATGACGTGTGCGGCGGAGTGGCGCACGCGCTCGAGGTCGGTCATCTGGTGGCGTTCTTCTAAAGTCTTACGGTCGGACATGGGGCGGCTTTTGAAGCAGGGATGGGAAGGAAAGTCAATGGCGCGGAGGCAGAATGATTCGCCGAAAAAGACCCCAAGTTGACCAATTTTAACATCCTAAACCAGAGGAGCTTTCCCATCGACTTTTGCAATTCTTGTCACAGCTGGGACAAGGATTGCAAAAAATGGAGTGATGGATTCTCTGAGGTGTCCTTTTTGAATGGTTGTGTGGTGGTAGGGGGTCGACGAGGAAAGGTCGATTTTGTATCTTCCCATTGGACGAATCACGGAATCTGTGAAATTAAGGCGTCGACATGACATTGCTTACGATTGTTCTACTTATATTTGGGTTGGTTTTGTTGGTATTTTCAGCGGATTGGTTGGTCAAAGGTGCCTCGAAAATCGCCACTGCGGTTGGGATTTCACCTTTGGTCGTGGGTCTGACTGTGGTGGCTTATGGAACGAGCGCCCCTGAACTTTCGGTTTCGGTGATGTCGGCTTATGCGGGCCAAGCCGATCTGGCGCTTGGAAACGTGGTGGGTAGCAATATTTTCAACGTGCTCTTCATCTTGGGTGTCTCCGCGCTGATCATTCCACTGGTGGTAAATCAGCAACTCATTCGCTTCGATGTGCCGGTGATGATTGGCGTTTCATTCCTCCTGCTCGCGCTCTGCTGGGACATGAGCATTAGCCGCGCGGATGGGATTTTGCTGTTTGCTCTGGCGATCGCTTACACGGTGTTTCTCATCCGTATGTCGAAAAAGGAAACCAATGCCATGGTCTTGACCGAGTATGAACAAGAATTTGGGAAAAAACCCGGCAAGCCTGAGTGGCTTAAAAGCATTTCTCTCATTGTTATTGGCTTGGCTGGATTAGTCATCGGTTCGAAATGGTTGGTGGATGGGGCAGTGGAAATTGCACGCTATTTCGGGGTTTCAGAACTCATCATTGGTCTGACCATTGTATCCGCAGGAACCTCACTTCCTGAGGTGGCTACTTCAGTTGTTGCTGCCCTCAAAGGTGAGCGCGATATCGCTGTCGGAAACGTCGTTGGTAGTAACATTTTTAACATTCTGACTGTGCTGGGCCTGTCTTCAATTATCGCACCCAACGGAATCGCTGTGCCTCATGCGGCCCTAATTTTTGACATTCCCGTCATGATCGCGGTCGCTCTTACGGCGCTGCCGATCTTTTTCATCGGCTACAAGATCGGCCGACCTGGCGCGATATTCTTCCTCTGCTTTTACGTGGCGTATGTTCTCTACCTCATCCTCGGGGCGACAAAATCCGCCGCTTTCCCGCTGTATCACCAAGTGATGGTCCATTATGTGGCGCCTGTCTCAGGGTTGATCTTGCTCGGTGTCCTTTATAAGGCCTTCAAACAACCCAAAATCATCGCCTAGACATTTCCCTGAAGTTGTTTAAGTTCCCTTACTCCGATTGTTCTCCCACGGTAATTAATCATCATGTCTGATCCTGAAAATAACACGCCTCCACCAAATAACGCCAACCGCCCTGCAGGTGATGGCAATTCATTTAATTGGCGTGGTCTCGCGCTGTTTGGTCTCGCCGCAGTCATTCTTGGTGCCGCATTAGTCAGTTCACAATCAACCGGTAAGGCAGCTCCTTTGAAATATTCGGAGTTTCGCCAAAAACTCGATCAGGGTTTGGTGGTTTTGGATGATCCTAATCGCCCACTTAAAGTTGTTACCAGCGATTCCGCTTATGATGCGACGATCACCGGTTGGGTGAACCCAGCTCTGGTTGAACCCAAGAATGAGGATAAAAAAATCG
This sequence comes from Luteolibacter sp., assembly GCA_021298895.1. Lineage (GTDB taxonomy): Bacteria > Verrucomicrobiota > Verrucomicrobiia > Verrucomicrobiales > Akkermansiaceae > Luteolibacter. The sequence goes on along the minus strand of JAJTHK010000082.1, from coordinate 7,144 downwards.
AAACCAGCTACTTCAAGGTTTCCGTGAATTTAGATCTTCAAGGCGATGAGATTCGCGAACTTCTGGGTAACAATATCCGGATGGAAACGAAGGTTCCTGAGTTAACAATACCGAATGCTCCTTTTATTGACCTCACTCTTGCTGATTTCCGCAAGGCTCTTGCTTCTGGTGAAATCAAAACCGACGACGCGGCACTTCCGCTTCAGATCGTTGAATTAGAAAATCAACCTAGCGCGTTCATTTACGGTAAACGCGATGTGGTCACCAACATGGTTAAGCCTACCGACAAGGCAGGGAAGACTCTTCTCGCGGAACAATTTAAAGTCAGTGTGTCCTCAACCATTTTAGGTGATGAGCTCCGTGATTTGTTGAAAGACAAAGCTCAATATGTTCGCGAATCAGATTATCTCAGTCGCGCGATTTTTACCTTCTTGCCGTTTCTTCTCATTATCTTGCTTTTGTTCTTTTTGTTCCGTCAGCAAATGAAATCCGCTGGAAAAGGCGCGATGTCGTTCGGAAAATCCAAAGCACGCTTGCTTACAATGGATCGCAACAAAGTGACCTTCAAAGATGTCGCTGGTATCCAAGAAGCGAAGGAAGAGCTCTTCGAAATCGTTGATTTCCTTCGTGATCCGAAAAAATTCCAACGCCTCGGTGGATCTATTCCGAAAGGCGTGCTAATGGTCGGTTCCCCGGGAACTGGTAAAACCTTGCTGGCACGCGCTATCGCAGGAGAGGCAGATGTCCCGTTCTTCTCCATTTCCGGTTCGGACTTCGTCGAAATGTTCGTCGGTGTCGGTGCATCCCGCGTTCGCGACATGTTCGAACAAGGCAAAAAACATGCGCCTTGTTTGATTTTCATTGATGAGATCGATGCCGTCGGTCGCCACCGTGGACACGGCATGGGTGGGGGACACGATGAACGCGAACAAACGCTCAACCAGCTTCTCGTCGAAATGGACGGCTTTGACACTCAAGAGGGCGTCATCATCATCGCCGCAACCAATCGTCCGGATGTGTTAGACCCCGCACTGCTTCGTCCGGGTCGCTTCGATCGTCAAGTTACCGTCTCTCTTCCGGATGTGAATGGACGTGAGGAAATCCTCCGCGTCCATGTGAAGAAAATCAAACTCGCTGCGGGTGTAGATCTCTCGCAAATCGCCCGAGGAACCCCGGGTTTTTCTGGCGCTGAACTTGCAAACTTGGTCAACGAGTCCGCGTTGTTGGCTGCTAGAAAAGGTCTCAGTGCAGTGACTCTAGCAGAAATGGAAGAAGCTCGCGACAAGGTCCGTTGGGGACGCGAACGCCGCTCACTTGCGATGTCCGATAAAGAAAAAATCGGCACCGCATGGCATGAGGCTGGCCACGCATACCTGAACATGGTGCTGCCTCACACGCATCCGTTGCACAAAGTCACCATCATCCCTCGTGGACCTTTCTTGGGTGCGACGATGTTCTTGCCTGATGGCGATAAATACTCGACCCAGAAAAAAGAAGCGCTCGCGAACTTGATTGTCACCATGGGCGGTCGCATCGCGGAAGGCTTCCATTCCGATGATATTTCCAACGGCGCATCCGGAGATATCCGCCAAGCCACCTCGCTCGCCAGAAATATGGTCTGCGAATGGGGTATGTCGGACAAACTCGGAATGGTCGAATACGGGGAGGGCTCCAGTCCAGTATTCCTTGCGCGCGACATGAACAAGAGCCGCAACTATTCCGAGGAAACAGCGATGGTTATCGATGCGGAAATCAAAAAATTCATCGATGATGCTTTCAACGAAGCAGAGCGAATCCTCACGGAAAATCGCGATACGGTTGAAAAAATCGCGCTGGCTCTGCTTGAGTATGAGACTCTTGATGCGTCGCATCTCCGCGACATCATCGATCACGGTGAAATGAGTAACCCGCCTACCGCGCCAAAACCTCCACCGGTTCCTGAAGAACTTTCCAAACAATCCGCAGCGAAAAAACCTCAAGAGGGCAAATCCGAGGATAACGGTCCTCTTCCCGGAGCGATTGGCGCAACAGCTTGAACTTGTCCATACGAACCGTCGATTGTTGAGCTACTCTTGGGTTATAAATGGGTTCTTTTTTCTCTGTAGATGATTAAAAATGCCCAAATCTGCGTATAAATCTAAGCTTTCCCTCCACCATATCTTCCGATCGTTATGCCGCGTTTTGTTCATTTTGTTTCGATCCTGCTATTCAGCCAGTCGCTGAATGCCGAAATCGATTTCTCGCGTGAAATCCGTCCGTTGCTCAATAAGCACTGCACGGCTTGTCATGGTGGAGTGAAAGAGGCGGGGGAGGTGTCGTTCATTTATCGAGATCTGGCATTAGGAAAAGGGGAGTCTGGTAAGCCTGTCATCGTTCCCGGAAATCCAGATGCATCGGAAATGATCAAACGCATCGAGTCGAAAGACCCCGATGAGATCATGCCGAAACCCGAGCACGGTCAACCACTTCCAAAACATGAAGTTGAGCTACTACGTCAATGGATCACAGAAGGCGCGAAATGGGGCGAGCATTGGTCTTTCGTCGCTCCTCGTGAACATCCACTTCCTGCCGTTAAACAAAAAGATTGGGCGAAACACGATCTGGATCAGTTTATTCTCGCGCGTCTCGAAAAAGAAAACCTCAGACCTTCAAAGCCTGCTACACCAGAAGCATGGTTGCGCCGTGCATCATTTGATCTCACCGGCCTGACTCCCACGCTTGAAGAGCTCGATGCATTTCAAAAGGCTGCCGCCATCGATTTCGATGCCGCTATCGCAGCTGAAACCGACCGACTACTCGCATCTCCACGCTTCGGTGAACGCTGGGCTTCGGTTTGGCAAGATCTCGCACGTTACGCTGATACCAAGGGTTACGCCGATGATGGCCGTCGCCAAGTTTGGAAATATCGCGATTGGCTCATCCATGCGTTCAACCGCGATCTGCCATTCGATCAATTCACCATCGAACAAATCGCTGGCGATCTTATTCCGAATGCGACTCTCGAACAAAAAATTGCACCGTCGTTTCATCGCCTCACACAAGTTAACAACGAAGGCGGAACCGATGATGAAGAATTCCGTGTTGCAGCGGTGCTGGATCGAATGAATACCACTTGGGAAACTTGGATGGGTGTGAGCTTCGGTTGTGTTCAATGCCATTCACATCCTTACGATCCGATTCGTCATGAGGAGTATTATTCGTTCATGGAGTTCTTCAATCAAACCCAAGACGCCGATCTTGGGGAGGATCTGCCCCTGATGCCAGTGCCTCATGATATGGCGAAGTATCAAGAATCCAACCAAATTCAAAACGCCATTATCGCGGAAGAAAAGAAACTTTTCTCAATCCGTAACCAAATCAATACCACCTCGACCTGGCAGCCTCCGACATCGATGACTGCCACAGCGAAAAAGGCTAAGCTCACAATTAAAAAAGAGAATGATATTCCTGAATTTCGTGCGGATCCCAATGCTGCTGCGGGCGCCGAATATTTTCTAACATTCTCATCTGGATTGCAAACACTTACGGCTTTGCGTCTGGAGTTGCTTCCCTTGGATGTTAAAAAAGCAAAGCACACACCTGAATGGGGCGGGATCATCCGTAAGATTCAATTGGAGACAGTGGATGCATCAGGTAAGGCCACACCTATTCCATTTTACGAAGGTATCGCGGATGAAGCTCATCCCATGTTCGATCCAAATCTTTCCATCAAAGGCGACGAAAGCGCATGGGGGACTTATTCGAAAATCAATGCACCTCGTTACGCAACTTTTGTATTGGAAAAACCTCTCGCGCTATCTGCTGATACTCAATTAAGGGTCACAATTAGTAATGGATTTATCTATTCGGCAAGTTTTCCGATGATTGCTAAACGTGGTCGGATTTTTCTAACAGATAAACCTGAATGGATCACGCATCGTGAAATTCCTGAAGTGATCGATTCGAAAAAGCAACTCACTGATAACGCAGCAAAACTTAAAGCCATTCCATCCACTACCGTTCCGCAAATGGTGGAGCTCGATCCCGCTCATCAGCGCGCCACGCATTTTTTTGAACGCGGCAACTGGTTGGATAAAAGCGACTTCATAGCAGAGGCAAATGTTCCAGTATTGTTTCCACCTCTTAAAAAATCGGGTGAAAAAGCCAGCCGCCTTGATCTTGCACATTGGATCGCTTCGCCAGAAAACCCGCTCACGGCTCGTGTCGCCGTCAATCGCCTTTGGCTAGAACTTTTTGGAACGGGTATCGTCCCGACTCCGGAAGATTTTGGTTCGGCTGGTGAACCACCTACACATCCAGAATTATTGGATCATCTCACGATCCGCTTCACCAAAGATTTCAAGTGGAGCGTGAAATCCATGCTGCGCGAGATCGTCACCAGCGCAAGCTACCGCCAAGATTCCACGGTGTCAGTTGAAATGGCCGAGCGAGATGCCAACAATCGCCTTATCGCCCGGGGTCCACGCCAACGGCTTACCGCTGAAATGATGCGTGACCACGCTCTGACTGTCTCAGGTCTTATCAGCCACAAGATCGGTGGGGAGCCGATCCATCCTCCGCTTCCTCCCGGTGTTTGGCAGCCGTTTGTCAAAGATACATGGAAGACCCCACCTCCGGGCGATCCTGAGCGTTACCGCCGTGCGGTTTATATCTACTACAAACGCGGCCTGCAATATCCTCTGTTCGGTTCATTCGATGCGCCATTACGCGATCTGTGCTCCAAACGCCGACTCGTTTCAAATACGCCTCTGCAAGCTCTCACGATACTTAACGATGAGGCTTTCCACGAAGCTGCGAAATCACTTTCAACTCGCATGGTTGCTTCGTCGAAATCGATCAACGAACGCATTGCCTATGGCTACCGCATTACCACCTCGCGCAGTATCACGGAAGACCGCACAAAAGAACTTGCGGCTCTCTATCAGCACCTCGTTACAGAATACACTGCGAATCAAGTGGAGATGAAAAAGCTCGGTGCCACTCCCGAAGATGCCGCGCTTGCGGTGCTCGCTTCCGTTCTCCTCAATCTCGACGAATCCTTTACCCGATAATGCCATGAACGTATTTCAACATATCGCCCAAGAAGAACTTCGCCATGTCACCCGCAGACATTTTCTTAAAGAATCTGCATTTGGCCTAGGTTCGCTTTGGTTAGGTAGCAACACTCTTTCCGCTGCTACAGGGAGCTCGATTGAACGGGATGTAACCAAACCTCTCGATTCTCGCGCGCCGTCTTTTGCGCCTAAAGCGAAACGCATCATCTTTCTTCACATGGCGGGTGCTCCCAGCCAATTCGAGCTCTTCGATCACAAACCCGTGCTTCAGCAATATAACGGCAAAGAATGCCCGGCGGAATATCTCGAGGGTCAACGCTTTGCTTTCATCCAAGGTGTGCCACAATTGTTAGGTCCTCAGTTTGATTTTAAACAACATGGCCAATCCGGCGCATGGATTTCGGATCGACTTCCTTCGCTTCACAAACATGCGGATAAACTGTGCTTCATCAAATCCATGGTGACGGATCAGTTCAATCATGCGCCCGCAAAACTCATGATGCACACCGGTCAAGCAAACCTCGGACATCCGTCTATGGGCGCTTGGCTCACTTGGGGACTAGGTACAGAAAATCAAAACCTCCCTGGCTACATGGTCTTGCTCTCAGGCGGTCGACCGCCTCGTGCTGGCGCAGCTCTATGGTCCACAGGTTATTTGCCCACGGTCTATCAAGGTGTGCAATGCCGCTCTGGGGCCGATCCTATTCTCAATGCTGCCAACCCTCCTGGTCTCACTCGTGATATTCGACGTGCAGCACTGGATTCTATGAATCGTCTCAATACCCGCACTCATGAGGAAATCGGTGACCCCGAAACCGTGACCCGTATTTCTCAATATGAGATGGCCTACCGCATGCAGGTTTCCGTTCCTGAAATCATGACGATCAAGGATGAACCCAAACCTGTTCTTGATATGTATGGAGCGGTACCAGGTAAAACCTCATTTGCTAACAACTGCTTGCTTGCCAGAAAACTCGCTGAAAACGGCGTGCGTTACATTCAGCTTTTCGACTGGGGCTGGGATACCCATGGATCAAGCGCAAGCGAATCGCTCAAAGATGGCTTCGTGAAAAAATGTAAAGACATCGATCAAGCCATCGGCGCTCTTTTGAGCGATCTCGAAATGCGCGGTATGTTAGAAGATACTTTGGTTGTTTGGGGTGGGGAATTTGGTCGGACTCCCATGCAGGAAAATCGTGGTGGAGGAACTGCTAACGCATTCGTCGGCCGTGATCATAACCCTAACGCATTCACGATCTGGATGGCTGGTGGCGGAGTGAAACCCGGCATCACCTTCGGCGAAACCGACGAACTCGGCTACCGCGTCGCGAAAGATCCCGTTCATGTCCGTGACTTCCACGCCACAATCCTTCAGCTCTGCGGATTCGATCACCACAAACTATCGTTCCCATTCCAAGGCCTTAACCAAAAACTTACCGGGGTTAAACCCGCGAAGATTGTGAAAGGAATTCTGGCTTGAATTTTAAATTCATAATTATGTCACTATTACATAACCTTAGTTTTATATCGCTCGCTTTATGTGCCTTTGTGTCCGCGAAGGAAACGCCGCGCATGAACATCGTCATCCTTTATGCAGATGATCTCGGATATGGCGATCTGGGTTGTTTCAATTCGAAGTCGAAAATCCCAACCCCAAATTTGGATCGCCTCGCCAGTGAAGGTTTACGCTTCACGGATGCACATAGTTCATCAGGTGTCTGCACACCATCACGTTACGCGATGCTGACGGGTCGGCATCATTGGCGGGATTTTCATGGGATTGATGGGGGTTTCGATAAGTCTTTTTTCAAACAAGGTCAGCTAACCCTTCAAGAGATGTTACAAAAGAAAGGTTACACCACCGCATGCATCGGCAAATGGCATTTGGGATGGGACTGGGATTCGATTCGTCTTCCTGGAACCGATAAGAAATCGAAGAACCATAAAGATTTTGGACTCTTCAGCAAAATCTGTGGGTGAATTTCGGCTCTGGAAGTTTTCCAAGTGTATGAAATAGAGTGATTTGCAGTAATTCGAAGCTGCGGTAGCCGTAGGCTTTTCTCATGCACAGATTGATCCGCAGGTTGAGT
>JAJTHK010000125.1 GCA_021298895.1 Luteolibacter sp. | reverse complement strand
CCCACTCTCCCACTCTCCCACTCTCCCACTCTCCCACTCTCCCACTCTCCCACTCTCCCACTCTCCCACTCTCCCACTCCCCCACTCTCCCACTCTCCCACTCTCCCACTCCCCCACCCTCCCACTCTCCCACTCTCCCACTCTCCCACTCTCCCACTCTCCCACTCTCCCACTCTCCCCATCATGGCCATCGAAACATACGAAAATTTCAGTCCAAAAATTCACCCTTCCGCCTTCATCGCGGCAAGCGCGGATGTGATCGGTCGTGTCACGATTCACGAAGAAGCCAGCGTTTGGTACAACTCCACCCTCCGCGGCGACATCAACGAAATCGTCATCGGCGCCCAATCTAACATCCAAGACAACGTCGTCGTTCATTTATCCGACGACTTCGGCTGCTACGTCGGCAAACTCGTCACCGTCGGCCACTCGGCCATCCTCCATGCCTGCGAAGTCAAAGACGAAGTCCTCGTCGGCATGGGTGCCATCATCCTCGACGGCGCCGTCATCGGCGAACGCTCCATCATCGGTGCCGGCGCCCTCGTCACCGGCGGCACCATCATCCCCCCAGGCTCCCTCGTCCTCGGTTCACCCGCAAAAGTTGTTAGACAACTCTCAGAAGACGAACAAGAAAAAGTCAAAGACTGGGCACTAAAATACGTCAGACAATCGAGGAAGTTCATGGCGCGCTAGTAGCGGCGATCTTCAGCTTGTCCGCCATCCTGTCCTCCGAAGCCTTCTTGACCACCATAGCTTTAGCGAAGGTGGTGGCGGAGGAGGAAGCTTCCAGCGACGGCGGATCGCCGTCATCTCTCAAAAAACGGAACCGCGATTTGAAATCGCGACTGCAACCACCACGTGATAGTTTATTTTACACTGATTAAACGGCGTCTTTTAGGTTTCGGAAACGTATCGTAAAACAACCCTTCAAGTTCGCGACCCGCCGCTTTTTTGTTTCGTCCTCCCCATTGTTTGAAAAAGAAAGCCACATCATGCTTCGCGCACTGATCACGAATCGAAGTTGCCCACTCCGGCTTCATCGGACGTGGACTCGCGCCGCTTTCACCACCCACAATCACCCAGTCGATTCCCTTGAGATTCATACGATCAAGCGGACCAATCAGAGGTTCACAAGACAAGAAGCGCACGGCAGCAGGAACTTTTCTGAGATCATCAATTCGATGCTTCACGCGTTCATCCTCCACGCTCACTCCCATCCAAATATTCTGACTCCAAGTAACCTCTCCGCGTAATTCCGCAAGACGCTCAGAACGTTTGGTCAATACCTGAAAGATCAGATGCGGATTGGCATTCATCACCGCAAAAACCTTTTTGATAAAACCAGCGCTTACATCTTTGTGAAACAAATCACTCATCGAATTAACGAAAACCATCGCCGGCTTCTTCCAAGTAAAAGGAATCGCTAGCGCAGCCTCATGCTCACGGATTTTGAAACCTTTGGAATATTTCTCCACCCCCATCGCCTTCAAACGCCGCGACATAACCTCCGCATAGCAGAACTTGCACCCTGCAGAAATCTTGTCACATCCCGTGGTTGGATTCCACGTAAGTTCTGTCCATTCGATTGAGCTACTGGCCATGGCTTGTTTTATTAATAATATAGCTGGCAATGCGAGTCGCAATTTTTGCTCCCCTCGGATTACCAGATGCAAAACAGAGTAGAAAGAGTGGTGCTCCTGTGCTATTTCTCAAAACCAGAGGCTTTTCATGGGTGCCTGCAAATATGGTCTTTAGACGCTTGGTAACATAATCACTCAGAGTATCGAACACTTTAGGCACTTTTTCTGTCTGTTCATCCCCAAACAAATTTGTGTCTTGTTTGGAATAAAAAACGTCTCGCCAACCTTCTTCTCCATAAATGAGAAAGTCTATCTGCCCATTTTTGTGGAATTTCACCAGACTTTGGCAGCATCCTGTTTACTGCCATGGCTGGAAAAAGAAGCCACATGTCTATCGCTTGCGTTGCAGCGATTTTTTCCAGAGTAGTCCAAGATACTTGAAGAGCAAATGGATCTAAGAATGCCACTGCACGATGTTTCTGCCAATTTTTCTCTGTTAAATCTTGAAGATGCTCGTTCGCGTCTCCTTGCAGATAACTAACTTTCCGATTCGACAGCTTTGGATCATTTTCAATTTGTTGTTGAAGTGCGGTAATGGAGCTTAAGTCATTTTCAATGAAGAAAAACGCATCAAACGGAGGATCGATTTCCAAAGCGATGAGTGGTGATCCGTGCCGGTAGCTTTCGTCTTCGTTTCTAAACTGATCATCAAACCATCGTTCATCTTCCGTGGATTCTATTGGGCGCAGACCTGCACCCGCGAAAGCATCAATATAAGCAAGTTTGAACTTAGTCTTCTTCAGAGCCTTAGTATATGCTCCTAGATAATGCTTTAGGGCTGAGAGTTTCTCGCCCGACCACTTTCCTCCAAAATTACTGCTATCCGCTGACTTCATTTCTAACCACTATATATGTTCTTAAGAACAGTCAAATAATTTATGGTTAATTTTGGTAACGATCCTTAACCCCATAAATTTTGACCCGATGGAAATTGATGATCGGCTGAACTACAACTGACCACCATCTAGCGCACATTGAAATACACACCACCACATCTTGTGCCGAGTTGCATAATAATCTGATTTTTCCGCTTTTCGCACCGCCGCAAGGCGTTAGCTTTTAAAACATGTCAAACAGTGATGAGCCATTAGCCACCCTTACATCCGCAAGCTCATCGGATCACCATCGCATCAATACCTTTATCTCCCGCTGGGAAAACTCTGGTGCTGCGGAACGCGCGAACTATCAAATGTTTCTCTCGGAGCTTTGTGAGATACTTGAAATCCCTCGCCCTGATCCCACATCTCCTGATCCCGAGAAAAATCTCTACGTTTTTGACCGCGCCATCACCCGCACTTCTCCTGATGGCTCAGCTGTAACCAATTACATCGATCTCTACAAAGCCGGTCACTTCGTCTGCGAAACGAAACAAGGCAGCGGCGGCGATAGTAGCGGCGATCTTCGGTCGCCGTCTTCCAAGATCGGCCATGGCAAGCGCGGCTCTAGCGCATTCGATAAAGCTCTCGAACGCGCCTACCACCAAGGTCGCGACTATATCACTTCCCTCCCCGCCTCTCACGGACGCCCTCCATTTCTCATCGTTTGCGACGTCGGTTATTCCATCGATCTCTACTCCGAGTTCACTTGCACCGGCGGTCGCTATGAGCGTTTCCCAGATCCCACCCACCATCGCATTCTCCTCACCGATCTGCGCGAACCAAAAATCCGGGAACGCCTGCGTCTCGTCTTCACCGACCCGCTCTCGCTCGACCCATCGAAACGCGCTGCTGAGGTCACCCGTGACATCGCAACCCGCCTTGCAAAGCTGGCCAAATCCCTCGAAGCCGATGGCCATGACACTCAAATCATTGCGGGATTCCTTCAGCGCTGCCTCTTCACGATGTTCGCTGAGGATATCGGACTACTTCCAGAAAACGGTTTTCGTAACTTGTTAGAAAAAGTCAAATCCTCACCCCAAGGCTTCACCGTCCTTATCTCCGGCCTGTGGCGTGAAATGGCAACCGGCACCCAATACTCCGCTCTGCTCTTTCAGGAAATCGCCTACTTCAACGGCGGTTTGTTCGAATCAACCTCCGCTCTGCCTCTTACTGCTGCCCAGCTTGATATGCTTGCTCATGCCGCCGCGTCCGATTGGTCAGATGTTGAGCCTTCCATCTTCGGAACCTTGCTGACCCGCGCGCTCGACTCCCGCGAGCGCCACAAGCTTGGTGCGGAATACACGCCTCGCTCTTACGTCGAGCGTCTCATCCGCCCTACCATCATCGAACCGTTACGCGAAGAGTGGGAAGCCACACGCATCGCCGCCGCCAGTCTTCACCGCGATGCCGAACAACTCGAAGCCCTCGCCGACCAACGCCAAGAAGAAATGAACGCCTTGGGCGCAACGAAGGAAGCCCAAGCAATAGGCGCGGAACGAAACAAAATCCTCGCCGATGCGAAAAAGAAAGATGCCGAAGCCCTGAAACTCGTCACCGCTTTTCACCGACATCTTTGCGCCATCAAAGTCCTCGATCCCGCATGCGGCACGGCCAACTTCCTTTACGTCACCCTCGAACATATCAAACGTCTTGAAGCGGAAGTCCTCGAACTCATCACCGCACTCGGTGGCGATGCCACTTTTGAAATGAACGAATACAAAGTCCGACCCGAACAGTTCCTCGGCCTCGAACTCTCCCACAACGCCGTCGGCATCGCACAGCTCGTCCTTTGGATCGGTTACTTCCAATGGCAACGCAAAACCACCGGCAAGGCCGACACCGGTGACCGCCCACTTCTTCCGAAAACTCAATCGATCCGCCAACAAGATGCCGTCCTCGACTACGACGAACGCATCCCACGCAAAGACCCAGCAACTGGCGAAATCCTAACCATCTGGAACGGCCACACCACCAAACCACACCCCATCACCGGAAAAGAAGTTCCCGACGAAACCGCGAGAACTGTCCTCTTCGATTACATCAATCCCCGCCGAGCCGAATGGCCGCAAGCAGATTACATCGTTGGAAATCCACCCTTCATTGGGGATAAACGCATGAAGATTGCACTTGGCGAGGGATACACTGAGACCTTACGGAAAACCTATACAAACGTGCCGGATAGCGCGGATTTCGTAATGTACTGGTGGGACAAAGCGGCCGAGTTGGTTCGCACCGGTAAGGTCAGGCGTTTCGGCTTCATCACCACGAACAGCATCACGCAGACATTTAACCGCAAGGTGATTCAGCATCATATGGACCAAAAGAATCCCATCTCGCTGACTTATGCCATACCGGATCATCCTTGGGTGGATGGTGCGGACGGTGCTGCCGTTCGGATCGCAATGACGGTTGGTGCATGTACAGGAGAAGGGTTGTTACAACATGTTATTCTCGAAAGGCGGGTCGAACAAGAGGATGCTTTAGAGGTAGTGCTTCGATCATCGAAAGGGTGCATCCATTCAGACTTGACCATTGGCGCTAATGTCGGAGCAACGAAAAATCTCCGCCCTAACATCGGATTGGCAAGCGTTGGGATTGCTGTCCACGGTGCAGGCTTGGTCATCTCGCAACACGAAGCCGAGCAGCTTGGATATGGTGTATCCATTCATCTCAATGAAGTTATTCGGCCATATTTGAACGGAAAAGACCTCACGTCCAAGTCAAGAAATGTTTATCTCATCGATCTAGTAGGATACAGTGAAGAGCAAGTTCGGACAAAGTTTCCTCAGCTATATCAACATCTTCTCATAAACACAAAACCAGAGCGCGATCAAAATTCCAGGAAGAGCTATCGGGAAGCATGGTGGATACCTGGCGAACCAAGGTCATCATTTAGACCTGCCCTGAAAGGCTTAACGCGCTACGCTGTCACTCCGATGACAGCAAAGCATCGTTTTTTCACATTTTTCACAATGGATGTTTTACCCGACCAAGGGCTCGTAGCACTTGCATTCGATGACGCATACGCTTTGGGGATTCTGTCGAGCCGCATACACACAGACTGGGCTCTTGCACAGGGGGCTATTCTTGGACCAACTCCTCGTTACAACGCTTCAATTGTCTTCGATACATTCCCATTCCCAGCCCTTGAAGAAGATTCCCTCAAACAACATATCCGCGATCTCGGTGAACGTCTGGACGGCCATCGCAAACGTCAGCAAGAACTGCATCCCAGCCTCACTCTCACCGGCATGTATAACGTGTTAGAAAAAATCCGCGCTGGAGAAACGCTAAACGCCAAAGAGAAAACTATCCACGACCAAGGTCTCGTCACGCTCTTGCAGCAACTCCACGACGACCTCGACGCAGCCGTCTTGGAAGCCTACGGCTGGAGTGACCTTCATCCACTCAACTCCACCAACGAACCCGAACTACTCACCCGCCTAGTCGCTCTCAACCACACTCGCGCCGCGGAAGAAAAAGCAGGTCTCATCCGCTGGTTACGTCCCGAATACCAAAACCCTACTCAGCGCCAAGCCACCCAGACCACTCTGGCAGGCACCGAAACCACTTCTACAAAATCTTCGACGACTAATCTCCAATCTCCAATCTCAAACATCCCTTCCTCCTGGCCTGAAAAACTACCAGAACAAGTCGCGCTCATCCGACAGCTTCTCCTCCAAAACCCCACCGCAACCTCTGAACAACTCTCAAATCTATTCGGTCGTAAAAACCCAAAACGTACCGAACAGATCGAGGGAATTATCGAAACACTCAAAAGCTTGGGGCAGATGTAAATAAGCAGCCGTGCAATGCATATCTTAGTAAGACTTAACTATCCTCAAGAGGCTATCGAAGAGATAGAAAAAAGCCTCTTCCGCAAAATCTGTGGGTTAAAACTGGCTTCTGAGCGCTTCAGATCGGCGCGAAGTTCTTGGAAGTTGCCCACAACAGGCCGATTCGAGAATGGGTCTGAAACTCGTCGAAGAAGCGGGCTGTTGTGGG
>JAJTHK010000014.1 GCA_021298895.1 Luteolibacter sp. | reverse complement strand
CCATTGAACAAACGACTCCGGAATGGTCGCCAGGTGTTGGACTTGGCTATCATCCCAGGACTTATGGTTTTTTGTTAGATGAATGTGTCAGGCGACTTGAAGGCAAGACCTTAGGCGAGGTATGGAATGAGGAGATCGCTAAGCCCATGGGAATCGATTTCTGGATCGGTTTACCGGAGAGCGAATGGGGAAGAGTGGCACAATTGGTTCCTGGAAGAGCGAAACCATCTGTCTTTGAAGAAGGATTTTATCAAATCTTCAATCAGGCAGGCAGTCTGACTCGAAGGGCATTCTCATCACCACGCGGATTGCATGCGATTGCGGAAATGAACGAATCCAGAGCATGGTCGGCTGGCTTGCCAGCCATGGGTGGAGTGGGATCGGTAAGTGGACTTGCCAAGTTTTACCAATGTGCGATTGGCGCATTGGAGAGCCCTCTCTCAACGGGAGTCAGGCACGCGCTCGGGAGCTTACAGATAGCGGGAGAAGACAAAGTGCTCTTGCGCGAAACCGCTTTTACTTGTGGCTGCCAGAAAGATCCGGTTGATGAAAACGGAAACAAGAAGCGTTTTTTGTATGGTTGCTCAACTGCCGCCTTCGGACATCCAGGAGCGGGAGGGAGTCATGGATTTGGCGATCCAATCAGCGGAATCTCGTTCGGTTATGTGATGAATCAAATGGAACTCACCGTCATGCCAGGTGAGAGATGCATGGGCTTGGTGGAGAGGATCGCATCCTAAGGTTCCTGATGGTTTAATCTTTTTCCAAAATCCAAAATCCAAAATCCAAAATCAACAATCAACAATCAACAATCAACAATCAACAATCAACAATCATAAATCAAACCAAATAACCAAAGCGCTTCTCACAAATGAATTACGATTGATGATTGTTGAGGTTTGATTTTTGATCTGTAAGAAAAAGGCCGCTCCATTGGCTTCTCCTTTCACGCGGCGACCGATGATCGCCTACTTATTCAGAAAAGTTGTTAGAGGAGACGTGGCGTTTGCGGTCGATGATTTCTCAGGGAGTCCGAGCTCAAAAGCAGTGCGGCCGGCTTCGACGGCTTGCTTGAAAGCGATGGCCATTTTTTCTGGGTTTGAGGCGATGGCGATGGCGGTGTTCACAAGGACGGCATCGGCGCCGAGTTCCATGGCTTCGGCTGCGTGCGAAGGTGCGCCGATTCCGGCATCGACGACGACTGGAACGATGGCTTGGGCGATGATGATGGCGATCTGGTCGCGGGTGGTGATGCCTTTGTTAGAACCGATCGGAGAACCGAGTGGCATGACTGTGGCGCAACCGCATTCTTGGAGACGTTTGGCGAGGACAGGATCGGCGTTGATGTAGGGAAGAACGGTGAAACCTTCTTTGACAAGAATTTCAGCAGCTTTGAGGGTTTCGATGGGATCGGGGAGAAGGTAGGTGGGATCTGGGTGGATTTCGAGTTTGATCCATTTCGGGAGGCCCGCGGAATGAGCGAGACGAGCGAGGCGAACTGCTTCTTCGGCGTTCATCGCTCCACTGGTGTTGGCAAGTAGGAGGTATTTTTCGGGATCGACGAAATCGAGGATGTTGGCAAAGGGATCGCTCTTTCCCGATAAATCAGCACGACGTAGGGCGACCGTGACGATTTCTGTTCCTGATGCAGCGAGAGCATCGCGCATGGATTCGTTGGAAGGGAATTTTCCGGTTCCAAGAAACAGGCGTGAGGAAAAGGTGCGATCGGCGATTTTAAGCATTAAAGTTTTCTAGTGTTCAGTTTTCAGGGGAGAAAGTTTTTGCGAGAGCCAGTGTTCGAATGCGGCATGATTTGTGAGATGGTATTGATGGGTTTGGAAACCAAATTCTTGTCCGGTGGCGATGTTTGCGGGCAAGTCGTCGATGTAGAGAGTGTTTTCTGGGGTTAGCGAGAATTTCTCGATCGCGTGTTGGTAGATCTCTGGCTGGGGTTTGATGGCTCCGACTTCGTATGAAAGGACGGCGCCGTGGAATAGGGAGAATTCTGGGAATGCCTCAAAAACCCAAGGGCAGTGGATAGCATTGGTGTTGGAAAAGAGGATGAGGCGATGTCCTTCTGCTCGGAGTTTTTTAGCAGTATCCCACATGGGTTGGTTGGGAGAGAAGATGTCGCACCAAGCATGATGGAAGCTTTCTGGTGAAACATCGGAATCCAGAGTGTCCAAAGCCCAGCGAGTGTAGTCTTCGGTGTTGACCTTGCCTGCCTCGAACTCGTCTTTGCGGGCGAGGAGTTTGTCGAGAGCTGCTGTGGGGTTTGGATGATTCGCTGGGAGAAACTTGCTCAGGGAAGATTCAAAATCAAAGTCGAGAAGAACTTTTCCGATGTCGAAGAGGAAATCTGGCACGGTGGTCGAAACTTTAAATTTTAAATTCTAAATCACAAAGAATGATTAGATATGGTCTAGTATGAAATTGGCGGCGGTGATAGCGCCGTTGTTGCAGTTGTGTTGAGCGAGGTTTTTTTTCATGACACGCCATTCGGCGGCGTTGTTTGAGAGAAGATTGAAAACGGCTTGAGTTAGATCTTTGGGATCTTCCGCGAGATCACCTGCATGGAGATGTTGGAGGAGTTGGAGGTTTCCTTCCTCTTGCCCGGGAACGAGGTGGTGGATGAGCATCGGGCACTGGGCAGCAATGGCTTCGTGAACGGTTGCTCCACCGGCTTTACCGACGACAAGATGATGTGCGTTGAGGAGTTGCGGAACTTTTCTCGTCCAACCTAACAAGCGGACGCGGTTGGGATGCTCCGCTTTGATCTCAACTGCTCGCGAGTAAAGGGAACGGAAGTTTTTTCCTAACACGATGGTGAGATGTACATCGGGTGAGGCATTCAGTAGGGCTCGGGCATGGCGTCGGACGAAAGGTTTTTTCGCGGTTGGAAAATAAAGAACGCGAAACGGTTTGCATGCGTCATCGCTACTCAAGGGTGTGAGTGCGGTAAACATCGGGTTTACAGGGAAGCCGGTGCTGATGATTTTGTTTTTTTGAATTCCCCATGCGCTCATCGCATCGACCGTGACGTGATCGGTGACGATGAAATAATCCGACGGAGCGCGCAGCCATGAGGCATTGATTTCAATAGAATCGGTAACCACGGTGAAAACGGGCAGGCGCTTTTCGGTTTCTTGGAAATGACGTTCGAGGAAGTAGGGATAAATCGGGTAAGTCGAGGCAATGGCATCGGGTCGAAACTCGTTGACGAGGGTTTGCAAGTAGCTTTCTGGCTGGCGCATCAGCGGCATGCGTGGCTCTGAGAAATCGCATTGGTCGGTGGCGCGGTAGATTTTTTCCCAGATTTTAGGGAAATGAGTGGTGACGAGGCGGTATCCCCATTGAAGGACAGAGGTTGCGTGAGGTGCGGCAAGCACGCAGGGATCGGCAACGCGGGTCTCCATTCCCAGCTTTTGGAAGGCCAAAGCGAGGTTGCGCGCCGCGCTGTTATGACCTTCACCGAAGGCAGCTGTGATAATAAGGATGCGTTTCTTTGCCGACATGACGAATTTGCTCGGAGCGACTTTAAAACAGAGTGCAGCATTGCGTCGATGGACTTTTCTGCTTTCCTAGGGTTGCCGATGCAAAAAAAAGACGATTCAACGATAATTCGACCCTCGGACGATGGTTTGGAGGCGGAGTTTTTGTCCTCAGATGATCAGCCGATGGGCGAAAATGAGGAAATTGTGCGATTGGAGGGAAGGGATAGGAGTAAATTGAAGTTCAGGACGCATGAGCCGAAGCTTGAGGAAAGGCCGAATCAGGATGATGTGACGATGGAGGATGAGTGGAACACGCCGGTGGTTGCGAAAGCTTCGGTGCCTTTGCATAAGGGTTTTTGGATTTTGATAGCGGTGATTTTATTGGCTGGGGTGAGTTGGTTGGCATACGAGTTTTCTCAATTGAAGCGGCAGGAGAAAGTGGAAGTGGTGAGACCAATACAGAATTTTACGAAATCCGAGGAACAATCAGAAATCGAATTAAGGCAAACCATAGCTACCATTCACGAAACGGTTAGAAAGTTTTACGCATCGAGTTCGGTGAGTGAAATGTTACAGTATGTCAGGCACCCTGATCAGGTTGGAGAATCGATGAAAAAACATTATATGGATCATCCGCTTAGTCCCTCTGAGGTGATCGATTTTAAGGATATAACTCCGTTGACTATCGGATTAAACGGAGGATTTTGGATAGTCCTAACAAAAATGAATACGGGGTTGGAAGGTAAGCTAGTGGTCGAAGTCTATAGTCCGACAGATGTGAGAGTGGATTGGGAGACATTTGTGTGTGCTCAGCCGATGAATTGGGATCAATTCGTCAAAAGTCGCCCAGCGCCGTATCGTGGGGATTTTCGTGTCTATGTGGCGTTGGATAGTTTCTATAACTACGAGTTTGAAGATAGCGATAAGTATCAATCATTCAAACTCACGGCACTGAATAGCGAAGAAGTGATACATGGTTATGTAGTAAGGGGCAGTGAAGCATTTCGAGTTATCGAATTATCACTTAAGCAAAATGGAAATAAGAAAGTGCCGATGTTGTTGCGCTTGAATTTGCAAGAAGGTTTGCAATCAAAGAGCGGGGTGCTGATTGAAGATGTTGTAGCGCCCCGGTGGTTAATAATTAATTCTCGAGAGGTTAAAAAGTGATGTCAGAAATTCAACAAAAAATCACGAGGTCGTATGTTTTGAGAATCATCGGAGGGGTGAGCCTATTTTTTGCGTTTCAATACGTGATTGCAGTTGTGCGTCTGAGCAGCGGATCGGGGTCGATGAAGAACAAGTTCAGCGCGTTGGCGCAGGATAAATACATGGACTTTCTGGTCATGCAGAATCTGTATGTGCTGCTAGGCTACGCGATACTACTAATTCTTTTTTTTGTGGTTTTATGTCCCTTGGTAGATTTGATGTTGGGAAAAAAAATGCCCGTTCGCACTTGGTGGGTGGATGTGGTGGCGGGGGTGTTGGGAAGTTTTCTTATTCATGGGTTTTTCACATTACGCCTGGTCAAGACGCGGCCGTATTTCTTAGATGATGCGAAATTTGGTTATTGGTATTTTGAAATTTTGAATGTCGTGCCTGATGGCGTGAAGCCTGCGGTGTTCTTTGGGATTTTCACAGTTCTACCGTGGCTGATCTTGGCTTACGCTGTTTGGTGGTATTATCGTTATCTTGGGAAAAGGACGCGTATTGCTGCGGGTGTGGTGGTGCTGTGTTTGAGTGTATTTCTAGTTTTGAAATTCAGTCCAGAGCCTGCTCGCTTGGATGCCTCGGAGGAAAAGAAAGATTCGAAGCGAATGAATGTGATCATCATCGGTTCCGATTCGTTACGAGGTGATAAGTTGGGTTATACGGGATATGAATCGCGCCGTAAAGATGGTGCGGCTGCGGCTGGGGTTTCTCCGAACATTGATGCGCTGGCTAAGTGTTCGGTGAATATGTCAAATTGCCTGACGCCGATTGCATCCACCCTGGAGTCTGGGACCAGTTTAATGAGTTCGCAATATCCTCACACACATGGATTTCGACAGATGTATCCTTGCGAGGAAACCGTGAATGCTGCGAGGGCGAGTATATCTCCGATCGCGAAAATTTTACGCAAAGAGGGTTACGACACCGCGGCAATCGGTGATTGGTGCGCGGGGTATTACGAAGTGATGCCGTTGGGATTTGAGCATATTTCCGTATCGAGTTTTGATAATTTCAAAATCTACATGAGCCAGGCTGTGGTCTTGGCACATTTCGTCATCCCACTCTATTTCGATCATGAAATCGGTTATGACATTTTTCCGCAGCTGGGTTCGTTCGCTCAATTTGTGACGCCGCGAGTGGTGACGAATCGGGTGATACAGCGCTTGGATGAGGCATCAAAAACTGGCGAGCCGTTTTTCTGGCATGTGTTTTATTCCTGCAATCACCTGCCATATCGGAATCCCGAGCCGTATTCGAGCATGTTCACCAATCCCGATTACGAAGGTCCTAACAAAAACGGAGTTGCGTTTGATATCGATGAATTCATCGGAGGGACGGATTTAGAAAACAAATGGAAGGCACTCCCGGATAAGGAAATTCAGCAGATCAGAGATTTGTATGATGGCTGCACGAGGCAGTTCGATGACAATGTCGGTGATATTTTAAAGGCTCTTGAAAAAAGCGGTCTCACAGATAACACCATCGTTGTTATCACTGCGGATCACGGAGATAATCTTTACGAAGAGGGTGTGACTTTGGGTCATGGCCTGACGTTTAACGGCGGACTTCAGGCGAACCACATTCCTTTGCTCGTGAAACTGCCCAATACGGAAGCACGCACGATTCCTGAGCAAGTTAGGCTGATTGATATTTTGCCGACCCTTGCTGATTTGCTCAAAGTCGAAAAGCCATCGAACTGGGAAGGGCAGAGTTTTTCAAAATGGTTGGATGGAAGTGAGACGCCGAAGAGTCGCGCGTTCTATGGCGAAACTGGGTTTCCATTTATCCAGTTCCGAGTAAAAGGCATCGAGCGCCCCAAACTTCCGCCGATGGATCAGATGACACATATTGTTGAGTCGTTCAATTATCAGTTTGTGCTGAAGAAAGAGTATGAGCAGCCATTGGTAGAAGCGAAGCAGCGTTGCTTGGCGACCGAGAAATGGAAATTGATCTGTACGCCGACCATTGAAGGAAAACGTCACTTTGGATTGTTCCGAAGGGAAGGAGTGAATTTCAGTTTGGAGGATGTTTCCAGAGAGTATCCCCAGGTGACCGATTCGATGCGTCCTGCGCTAGAGAAGTGGATGGATGAGCATGTGGAGACGCCGTTGGAGCAGATTTTCCCGAGTGGGGAATAGGGAAGAGGTTCTTGGTTCACCGATAACCGAGTCACTTCGCTGGTATGCGAATTTTCGAAGGTGAATAGCCGGTAGCTTCGGCAGAAATTTCCCATGCGCCACCTAGTTCGGTATCGAATTTTGGAGGTAAGGTGATTTCTCCTTCGAGGTTGCCTGTGACTTCATTTGCTCCATTCGCCAATGCCAGAATGGCAGTGACAAGTTGGTTTGCATCGTCAGGTTTCAAAGCTGCTTGAGGAGGCATAGGGACGACACCCCAAACGCCGCTTCCTCCAGTTTTCAATTTATTGATCAAGTAATCCTTCGCGTCTTTTTGATCGCGGTATTTGATCGCGACATCAAAGTAAGCTGGGCCTACGGAAGTTGTGTCGACTTGGTGGCAAGCCAAGCATTGGTTGGCTTTTGCGAGTTCAGCGGGTTCTGGCTCAAACTTT
>JAJTHK010000040.1 GCA_021298895.1 Luteolibacter sp. | reverse complement strand
TAACATGTGTGAGAATCTCAATCGCCAGATCAAACGACGCACACGTGTCGCTGGTCTATTTCCGAACGAAAAATCAGTTCTTCGCCTTGTCACAGCCATCCTAATGGAAACTTCAGAGGAATGGGAAACCGGCAAAGCCTATCTCACTCTCACAGCACAAAATCAAATTACAAACACAACAAACCACCAAAAATCAGCAGCTTGAAATCACCCTCCAAATCCAGCTTGAAAACTTTTACAGATAAAAAGTTGCGCCGCCTTCCATCCGGAGGGCATACTAGCGAGATCAACAAGTCTCTGGTATTCAGCTCTGATGTTATCCATTGTAGTTATGCTGCGATGTTCAGATTGAGATGAGAAAATGTTAGGAAATTTTCATCTTGCGCAGATAATACACTGATGGGTCTTCAGTGGAAGAGAAAACAGGATGAGCCATACCGAAGGCCTGAATATCCAAAGTTTGGGATCACCTGAAAAGCGCTTCTGCATGCACTAGAGCGATCCACTAAAAGCGATGACCTCTGGAGCAAGAGTATGAATTCAAGGCAGATAAATAGCAGACAGAGGAATGAAGATAACTTCCGCGACAACCTTATCTACCCTCGGTAGGCGGCGGCGGACGGAAATCGGATATACCTATGATACGAGGAAGACGGCGGCCGGTTTCCGTGAATACAAAGACCAACTGACGTGTCTTGGGATCGTGCATCCAGCGCGTTTCACAAATGGGAAAAACCTCATCTTTGCCATTGATTAAGTGCAATAAAATGACTGGGTAACTATCCGTCTCATCGACTGGGGCCTCCACCAACAAACGTTCATGCGGCTTGATCTGAATTTTTTGCTTACCGAGCATACCTCCGATCACATGAGGAGAGAGGTTAAACCACAGCATCATGCCGTCGCGGAATTTTTCATTTCCTGCATCTATCGCATCCATACGAATCGGCATCGCTGTATTTTCTGGATCGGAGAAACAGATCAAGTAGGCATCGCCCATGGTCTCAGGAATCAGAGCCATTGGCGCGTTGGCTGGGATTTGCTTAGTATCTTCGATGACCTTGTCCAGCAGGCGCAGGTTTAACGGACCAGCAGGAACCTTGTAGATAGCTGAGAGATTCATGCGCGGCAACTCGACCACTTGAGAAGATTTACCATCATGGAGGTGAGCTGTTTTAGGCGCAGTCTGCGGCGCGTTAATGAAGAGAATTCGAACGGTTCGAAATTTATTTGCCGACTCCTGAGCATCTGCCGGCAGAACGACTAGCGATGCCATTAGCAAGATCAACAATTTTGAGAAGCGGGACATGGGATGAGGAAGAGGAATTGAACCGCAGATAAGAATGAATCAAAATCCCTCTTTATCCGTGTCTTTTTGACGAAATATTTTCTAATAGTCAGTTCGTCCATGTACGCTGCGCTTCCATTGTGGTTAAAAAATGATTTCTGACGGAACTGGGAGGTAATTCATCAACGATGGTGCTCTTATAAACATAGTCCCCGCAAGCCCCTAGAATATTTTTAAAAGCTAGCCGTCTTTTTAGGCGACAGCTTTGCATGGGTTTACCTAGAGCAAACTTATTGCAAACCATGTTTTAAGCAGGCTTCTTTCACAAGTTCCAACAAGCCGCTTGGTAGGACGGATTTCCATACACCGCAGCCTCGAGAAACGCATTAGAACCGGCGCGCTACGCTGCTGGCCCCGCTTTGACGAAAGCGCTGGTATCGGCTATAAAGCCCTTCAACTTGAAGCCTTTGCCTTCTATATCAGCAAGCTTGATCTTGAGTGCGTAGTCATCGAATGTGTCGCCAATCGGTTCGTTGCCGATCTTTTTGCCATCTTTGATCTTGCTCTCCAGAACGATGCAGGAGTCGGCGGGCAAAACCACACACGCCTTCGGTTCAGGGACTTCGGGGAACAAGCCACAGGAATGCTGGTTGTTGATCCACTTGCCCATTTGCTCGGCATTGGTTCCCTCGGCAAACAGATTCATGCTGCCTCTCAGGACGAACTTGCCACCCTGCTCCGTGATATTCAGTTTAAGCACAGCAGCATCATTTTCGAACGTGTAGAAGATAATCGTATCGCGAGGTCCGATCTGATTGTAGCGTATTTCTTTCTTTGTGGCCTTGTCACCAGCGACATCGAGATCGCGGGCGGAGGCTAAGGAGCTAACGATAAGGACGCATACGGAGAACAGCAGTAGTGATTTCATAGATGTCTAGGTTTGTGGTTTAATTAGGCGATCAATCTGGCCTACACATGTTTTGACACAACAGAATTAATTTCCTTAGAAAAAACCTAAATTAGGTTATTTTCCTGATTGGCACGTGACTCAGATTTCATCAGCGTTTAGCCAACGGAAGGAAATGATGTGGTAGCGGCGACCGAAGCGTTCGTTCGTATCGGATAGACCAATGAAGGTATCCGATTCGTTTTCGCTGGAAACAAATTCACGCCCACGGCGCACGATTGCCTCGCAAGTAGCGCGCGCGATGATCTTCCCATTCGCACCGCGGGCATCTCCATACGCACGAATTGTGAAGGTGTCATCTCGCGCAGAAAGAATGGGAGCGAGCGGTCGCAAGATGTCTGCTTGGCGTGGCCAACCGGGCAAGCCGTAGGCACTTTTGCCCTCGGAGGCCTCTGGAAATTTATCGTAGCCACTGCGCGTATCCTGGCCTTTGGCGATCAACACCGATCGCCCGGCATTCTGTGAGTCATCCTGCAAGAAGGAGTATGGGTTAAGGTCGTCATCCGACTTCGCTGCCAGCACGTTGAGGGCACTCTGCACCGCACCGGCTAGAGCCAGCTGATTATTTGAAGAATTGTTAGACAACTGCCGGTTCACAAACTCGGAGAGTGAGAGGAATGGACCGCGCTTGCGAACTTGGTTTACCATCTCCTCCGCAAATTGATCGAGCATCTCATCGGTAAACACCCGGTAGCCAGAATATTCCGAGGCTCCAGGAAAGGAACCGGAACTGCCATTCTTCCCTGCGGCAACATCACTCGCCACCGTGGTCCGCGATACGGCGTAGTCAGTCGGATCAGACAAAACCACGTTTCCATTATTGTCATAGTATGGCATGCGTTGATTGCGAGCATGACCTAACAGCGCGCGCCATGCTTTCACCGAAGTGGAATTCACATTGAACATGCCATCCACTTCCAAGCGTGAGGCAATCGTGCGATAAGCATCCGCAGTATTGACCTTCGCATTAAAAAGTTCCGTCGCTTGCGAGGAACTGATGCCGCTATCAGCCAAAATGGGACGGTAAGCACGGTTATCAAGCGGTTTCCCTTCGCTCACCCAAGCAGTAAAAGTCTCCTGCAAAGTTTTACCTGTCGAACCGAAGGTCGTGGGCTGCGGGGCGATCGTGGAGAAAAACCAGTCATCGAACAACAGGTGGTTGGCGCAGTAGGAATCGTCGTGCTGGAGGTCGATACTAGGGTTTGGAGCTGCGTCAGGAATACCCGTCCCATTGCGGATCACAGCATTCGGAGAAAACAAAGGCTGAGCATCGCTATTGGCGATGATATTGAACTGGCGGGGTGGCGCTGGATTGTCTTTGCGCAAATCCCAGTGTTGCAGTTCAGCCAGCGAACCGAGTGGTCTCAGCGGCAGCTCGGCCACCACAACCCGCTTCAGCCCGTCACCGGATTGGGTGCCACTGATCAAATAACCGTTGTTTCTGCCGTCCTGTGAGCAGTTGGGCAGGTTATCCATAAGCCAACTGCTGTGGGTGATGAAATTGAAGTCCATGGCCGCGTTCACAGGATTAGCGGCACCCCGAGCTCCCTGAGTCATTATCTGTCCGCGAAGATCCTGAACACTATCTGTACCCATTTCAAAGCCTTGTCCGCAGAAATTGACCGTTCCCAATGGATTATTCTGTTGAACGCCCCTCGTTGGTAAGACACTGCCCGACGACAAGCGCGGTCCGAACATGAGGGAAAGGAATGGTACGCCATTACCACTCATTGCACTCACCGGATGACTGGGCAGATCAATCTCATTCATGCGTGGCCAGAACTGATTGGCCGTAGCCTCCGAGTAGAATGTATGTCCTATGCCATAACGAAGAATATTTGCGAGGGATTGCGTAGGAGGCCTATCATCTCTCATCTCAAAGAATGCTCCTACTTTATTGGCTCCTCCCCCAAACGAATCGAACCGAGTGGTCAGGCTGATTTGATCCGAAGCATCGAAATCACTGACGCCATTGATCGTTATATTGCTGTATCTGGTATATGTGGATAACGACGCAGGGTCATAACCTAGATTATTGATATTGCCTAACTTGGTTTCTCCGGGTGTCAACGTTATGCCATTAGGCCCTCTGACCCAGACGGTATTGTAGTTAAGCTTGGTCCATATCTCACCCGGGCGTGAAGTGTTATAATTGTCATTATTACCGGGAACGAATGACCAAGATGTGTCAGAATAATGACTCCCGATTCGAAACCGAAACGCAGGCGGCAAGGATCTGTCGAAAAGGTGCGAATGCTGAAAGAGCGTGAGATTCACGTTGTAGGGATTCCATAAATCTAATAATCGCAGCGTAAATCACGACAGTAATAAAGAGAGGAGAAAAACCCCATACGGAACCTTGGGTTTCATCCTCTAGATTTATCATTGGATTGAATGGTCGAAGCCTTTACAACTTCTCATCTCAGTTAACCTGAAACTTCTTCACCTATCAACCCCCGATCAAATCTTTAACCGCGTCTTTCTCTTCTTTCAACTCGTTGATGGTTGCGTCGATTTTGCCTTGGGAAAACTCGCTGACAGGAACGCCTTGTACCACTTCCCATGATCCATCGGCTTTGGTGCGGATTGGCATGGAAGCCATCAGGCCTTTTTCGATGCCGTAAGAACCATCGGAGCAGATTGCGACGGAATGCCAGTCGCCGGCTGGAGTTGGAGTGATCAAACTTCTCACGGTATCCATCGCAGCATTTGCAGCGGATGCAGCGGAAGATGCACCACGTGCTGCGATGATTGCTGCGCCGCGTTGTTGAACAGTTTTGATGAACTCACCTTCTAACCATGCACGATCTGTGATGACTTCTGTGACGGGTTTACCTTGGATTTTTGCGTTGGTGAAATCGGGGTATTGGGTGGCGGAGTGATTTCCCCAGATGCAGAGATTGGTCACATCCGAGCAATGCACACCGGCTTTCATCGCAAGCTGACTCTTGGCACGGTTTTCATCCAAACGTGTCATCGCAAAAAAGCGATCATTCGGGATACCAGCGGCGTTGTTCATCGCGATCAGGGCATTGGTGTTGCATGGATTACCCACGACTAGCACGCGAACATCTTTCGCTGCCGAACGGGCGATCGCTTGACCTTGTCCGGTGAAAATCTTGCCGTTGATGCCAAGCAAATCCGCACGCTCCATACCTGCTTTACGCGGCACTGAACCAATCAACAACGCCCAGTTTGCACCCTTGAAACCTTCGTCCAAATCGGTGGTCGCAACAACTTCTTTCAACAAAGGGAAAGCACAATCATCTAACTCCATCACCACACCTTTTAGCGCGGGCAAACCTGGCTCGATCTCGATCAAACGGAGATTTACTGGCTGATCTTCACCGAAGACAAATCCAGATGCGATACGGAAAAGAATAGCATAACCAATTTGTCCTGCGGCTCCTGTGATAGATACGGTGATAGGTGCTTTCATAAGGTAAAAATTTAAGAGGCGGCGATGCTATGTCGCTAGACTTTCGGCTGGCTAGTCCAATATCTGAATCCTGAACAAAATTTTCATCAGGCATCCCCTCACTCCACCACCCTAACATTCTCCCCTGCCAGCCACTTACGAATCACGTGAGGATCTGCCGTGAAATGACCCAGCATCCTCCAATTGGACCATTTGATCGCGAATGCCTGATCCCGCGTCTCCTCAACCACCCCGGCTTTATCAATTCCAGAAGAATGCAGAAATTTCATATCACCATTTTTTTCTACTACCACAAACCCGACATGAGTATCTAAACCCATCAAATAAATCGCAGGTTCCTTCGCCTCCAACCAATCGGCGTAGGTAGCGTAGTTTTCCCCGACCTTTAACTGGCAGTTTTCCGCATCGGTAAAAGTTCGTAAAATATTCGCCGAAGGCTGCTGGGCGAGCTTGTATCGATTCACTTTGAAACCCGCATCGCGGATTAGGGTGGAAACATAATATCCGCAGGCAATTTTTCCTTCCCCAGGGCGTTCCGCCACACCATTGAAATCATATCCCGTCCCTCGCCAACAACGCATCATCTCCGGAAGGATCATTTCCAGAATCAGCCGCGCGTCATTCTCAACTTTCGCTTTCTGCTCCGGGCTTAGTGCCTTCTTATATTCTTTTACCAGATTTGCCCGCCAGTCACTCAGCTCAGCCTCCAAAACCTCATAACGCTTCAAATCCGGCACAGGCTTCTCCTTCACCGCGGTCAATGCACTGAAAAAAACCCGATGCTCCGCCTCGCGCCATAGCCACCAACCCCCTATTCCTAGAACAAGGAGCAAAATCACTCCCAGCATCCATTTAAAACCTCGCTTCACTCCCCTATCCTCTACAAAAAACGGATCACTACAACCCTTGAACCTTAAATCCGCAGCCTTAATTGCGGATTTAAGAATCGACAGGCAAAGAACATCTTGCCAAACGCTGAATCATACCTACTTTGCCGCCCGAGCAGGAGTCCCCTTATCTCCGATGTCTACATCCGGCACCCTATTTCTCCAATCATTCGTTTTTCCTAGTGAAACTCGAATTTTGAGGGCTTGCCAGGAAATCCGGGACCTCCTTGCTTACGGATGGCGGCGCAGATTGCCCGCGATCGATCCTATCAAGTCCTCTTCCGCAATGGTTGCGGAGGCTTGTCCCAGCACCAAAAAGCTGGCGATCGACCGCTACAGCAATTGCGCGCAGGTCCGTTCCTGCAATGCCGGGGATATAAACCACCCGACGCGCCGGGCCGTCCGTAAAACACTGACCCATGCGAAAACATGTCAACTGATACAAACAACTCCCCAAAACAGGGATCAAGCCGTCGCCGCCGCTCACGCGGAGGGCAAAACCGTAGTAACAATAACTCAAACCGTGGCAACAACGATGGACGCCAGTCCAGCGGTGGAAACCGCTCCAGCCACAAAGGCTCGGGCCAATCCCAACAGCGCCGCGCAATGCCAACTCCCAAGAAGACCTTAAGTTTCTGGCAGAAAATCCTCAAAGCCATTGGCCTATTCAAAGAGCCAGTTAGGCCACCCCGTCCGGAACGTCGTCCAAGCGTTACCGATACCAAACAAAAGCAAGAACCACGCCGCAGTAAAACCCGCGACGCACGGACCGAGCAGGGAAATAATAACGAATCCCGAGATAACTCCGAAAACAAAAGAGAGCCCCGTGAGCGTGCGAACAAAAATTCCAATCGCTCCCGTGGAGGTGACCCATCAACCGTCGAGAACCGCCGCGTTTATGTTGGAAATCTCTCTTACGATACCACAGAGAGCGATCTAGAAGAGCTCTTCAAGGGTGTCGGGGCTGTCCGCCGCGTGGAAATCGTTTACAATCGCAGCACCCATCGCTCCAAAGGCTATGGTTTCATCGAAATGCTCGATATCGATGAAGCCAAACGCACAGTGGAAGTCCTTCATGATCAATTCTTCATGGGACGTAAAATCACCGTCTCCGGCGCGAAATCGAAAGATTACGATGATGCTGAGAAAGAAGAAGGCGGCAGCCCAGCTACCGTAACGACCATTCCAACACTTGCTCCTATCAATCCACAGAAAGAAGAAGTGCTCAACTTAATCGACGAACCCACCGCCCAGGCCAGTGCTGAAGTTACGAACACAGAGGTTCCTACCGAGGAATTCCATTCCGAAGCAATCGCTACTGAAGTTGAAACGGCAGAGGTAACTGAAGAAATAAAAGCTTAATTCAAACCATCAACTCAAGAGGCTCTCCACAAGGGGAGCCTCTTTTTTTATACACATCGGCAATTTTTCTCTCAAATAAATCATTTTTCAAAATTCCCCGCTTGCGATGCTGATATATGGTTTTAGATTCCAAGATCATGGCAGTAAGCACCGTAGCCTCACCACCCGACTACCTTTCACCCGAGATTCTTCTTAATCCAGAGAAACGCCAGTTTCCGAAGTTTGATGTCGTTCGCCTACTTCACACCGTTTTCGAGCCCACTCAAAACTGCAAGGTCTGTATCCTGATCGACTTCGATCAACCAGAAAATCACATCAAAAATTTCCATTTTCTCTCAGAGCCAGGTTTTCAGGTTCAAAAAAACGCCCACAAACATTTCTACACTGCCCTTCAAGATTATGCTTTGGACAAGCTCGGTATGTCGGGAGGCGAAATGTTCGCATACCGCTGCACCAAAGGATCCAACCTAGATCTTGCCGATGAAGTCTGGAACACCGATGGTAAACTCCTCTCACTCGATAAGGACATCTATCCCAACTACGATCTCATCCTCTGTATATCGACCTTTTCCGCAACCGCCCCTCTAACCGCAAAAGCCAAAGAATACGGTTTCCGTGGTGCAACCCTACACGGTCTCAACGACGTAATTCTGAATTCCGGCCTCGCCGTCGATTATCGTGAAGTCTCCCGCGACGCAGAAAAAATGCGCTTAGCACTAACCAAGGCAGATTCAATCGAGATTGATTTCACCCTCGAAGACGGTCGCGTTCTCACTGCCACACTGGAGCTTGGACAACAGGAAGCGCAAAAATCCCACGGTCTCTGCCTTGGAGAAAAACCCGATATCGCTAACCTCCCTGCTGGCGAAGTCTATTTCGTTCCAACCAATGCGAATGGTCAGTTCCCAATGAAATACGAAGACGGTACGCTCGGGGTGTTAGATGTGAAAGATCGAAACATTTATCGTTCCACCTTGATCGAGGGCAACCAAGCAACCATCGAAGCCCATAATAAACGCTTAGCAGAAGATCCGATGACTGGTACGCTTGGCGAACTCGGTTTCGGCACCCAAGTTCTTCCCGTTTCCTACGCAGACATCCAGGATGAAAAAGTGCTCGGCACCTGTCACCTTGCCACTGGACGCGATGACCATCTCGGCGGCGATATCCTACCTAACATGTTCAAAAAACATGAGAACGCCACCCACGACGACATCCTGTTCGCCCCACATAAAACGCCAAACTTTAACGTCAGCCAAGTACGCATGAATCGTGGTGGTAACCAAGAAGTCCTCATCGAAAACTTCCGTCCTGCCAAATACCTAATGGACGCCCTGACGCACTAAAATTTCAAATTTCAATTCAATCATAAGCATCTTCCAAATACTTCATCTTCATACTCTTCATTGAAATTTGAGATTTGAAACTTGATATTTACCTCTCATATGCGTTCAACCCTTATCGTCATCGGCATTTTCGTGTTAGCGATGGCATTACGTACTTCACGCAACAACCTATCGCGCAAACTTGGGGCGTTAACGTTTCTGTTCGCGAGCTTCTGCTTTTTCTATTTTATCAGCGGAAATGTCTTAGCTGGAATCGCCGGTGCATGCTTATGGTTCTTCTTGCCATGGATCGAACTTCTCACCCATGTGCGCAGCTTGCGCATGCCATTGGATAACCGTCTGCATCACAAGCAACTCCCCAACCCATCATTTTTCCCAAATGCGGTCGAAGCCGCTGCCGGCATGGAAGAAGCCGGCTTCGAGCACGTCTCCGATTGTGGCTGGAATTGGTCCGGCATGCATCAACACTTCCGCTTGTTTTGGAATCCTGAAGAACGAGCGATCGCAACCGTTTGCTTGTGCGAACAAGAGGAAGCCGCTTTCGCATTTATCTCCATCAGCTCCGTAGATATAAACGGCAAGACTTGGAGAACCACCAATTTCCCCTTCGCTCCCACCCTTCGTTGTTGCGAGAAATTGAAATGGAATCACGTTCCTTGCGAAAAATCCTGCTTTCACCAAATCCTCAAAGATCATCGAAATTTCCTCGGTAAAATGAAGCTCAAGACGGATCATCTTCTCATTCCGGATCCGGAATTATTAGAGGAAAGCATCGAGAAAGAGATGCGGCAGCAAATCGATCACAACCTCAAAGCCGGCATCATCCAGCTCACCGGAGACGGAAACTTCCAATACTCCAAGCGCGGCCTGATCTATCTCTGGTACCAATTTATCAAAGACATGATCCGCCTTTGCTGAACGAATGCGAAGACCGCTTCTTCCTTCCAGAACGATGACATCAAACACGACCGGCACTGTATCGGTAAGAGATGCTTCACCAGATCGTGAGCAGATTTTATTTTCTGGTCATACATCTAAACCTTGTAGGCGAAATATCAGAATATAGCTCCGAACAAAAAATATGAATAAAGATTAAATTCTAGACTGTTTACTCAGCAGCAGAATTTTCCATCATGTCATTTCACACCATAAAAAAAGCGCAATCGTTTGATACGATTGCGCTTTGAAAAATTCAGATATACTTACTTCGCCTCAGATTTTTTTTGCGTAACCTGCGGCGATATTACCTTTCTCATCGATCTTGCCGCATGCCCAGAGAAGACCGCGAGTCACGAGATCCAGATAACGAGCATCACCGACCGTATCATTGTTGTGACCTATCGTGGTACCGAAAACGCGGGTCTTTTTCGCTCCATAGAGATTTGTCCATGCGACAACCGTTTCTTGATTGCCCTGTTTGCCTTTAGCGAGAACGTGCGCTCCCTCGTGTATAGCGATGTTGTTGTAAAGTTCCTCATTGATGGTAGTCCAATCGGCGAGCGTCTTGGTAATAGGGTGTTCCTTATCAACGAAAGCGATATCGATGGGCTTTTGCGGACCATGTCCTGTACTCTGTAGACCGAGAAACTCAAACCACTTGCCGTTGTCTGCTGTGGGTTCGACCTTCTGTTTGAAATCGCCAAAACGATAACTATGCATCGCGCAGTGGAGGTTTACAGCAGGAGTACCGTCGACGTGAGGCTTGAGCACACCGGCAATGACAACTGGGTCGGTAATACCAGCGGCGCATTCGTCGTGGATCACCACGTCGAAGCCAGCGGCATAATCAGGATTACCGAAAATTGGAAGAGCTGGTTTGGTGGTTTTGTCGTCTACGTGGATTTGCACTACCTCGGCCTGGATGCGTTCCTCAATGCCCTTCTTGAGTAGTTCGGTCTGGGTCTTGTAGTCATGACAGCAGCCTCCGGTGATCAGCATGACTTTCAGCGGCTTGGTTTCGGCGGAAACGCTCTGGACGAATGCGAAGCCAGCCAAGGCCAACGCGACAATATTCATTTTGGTTTTCATAGGATTTGGTATGAGAATGGTTTACTGATTTTTTTAAACGGGAGCAACCTCGGATATATTTTAGTTAATTGGGTCATTTGATGAACTTGCTATACTTCTCCATCGAGATGTATTTCCATTTAAAAGCAGACAACAGCCAAATGTTTGGCTTTGCAAGCAGTAGCCCACTGTTATCGGCTTTTTTTGTTTATTCTTTATCAAGATCGAATTCTATAATCTGCTTAATACTGAATGCTTGGACGTTCTCTTTTAGGCATCCCTTTCAATCACTTAAGTATTCAGTCATCACTTATCCAATATCCCTTTCAATAAATCTCCTGCACCCTTAATAAGTTCTTCTCCTTTATCAATCACTTCACTTCCCTTTTCGATAATTTTAGTCGGGCTTTCACCCAAAACATTTTTGGTGAATTTAAATACTTTCTCACCCGTTTCTGGAAGCAACTCAAACATACGTGCGCCAGCGGCTTCGGTTAAGCGATCGGTAAGATCTTCTTTCGGATCGGAGAGCGTTCCGGTCACGCGGATGGGTGCCCAAAGCAATCCAAATCTACCAGGCTTAAACACATGCGTCTCCGCACCTGGGATCTTAGATAGCGTACCTGGAACCAAACCAAGTTGAAAACTCCCATCGATATTTTCTCCCTTGATCGATATCCGCCCTTCCAAACGAATCAATCCCTCGCTGCCTAATACTAGGTCGCTAAGCAAAATTTCATCCTTTGTATATCGCCACTTGGTGTGAGCATCACTGAGTTGTAACGTACGAAACCGACGGGTATCCGCATATGCTGCCAATGCATCTAACACAGGAAGTCCAGTCAATGTGCCATTGGTGATTTTCAATTCTCCAGAGACAACTTGTGAGTCGGTCGTTTTGTTATATTTAAACGTCGAAATTAAATCACCGGAAAGTTTTTGAGCCCAGTTTTCATTAAGCACTTCGTTGCAACGCACACCCTCAATATTTCCGTCATAGGCATGGGTTTTGAGTGCAAAATTTGATTCGCCAAAAGCATAGATTCTACCCTCTTTCCATGCAGATAATTCAGCTTTTTTAAGAAACGCACTACCATCACGATAGGCCGCCTCGGCACTTTGTATGCGCAGCTCAGGAGCTAACGTTATCGGCACTGAAATTTTACCGCCAACAATGTCAGCTTTGTAAGCATTCTTACCTTTTTCCGGAGTGACCAATACACTCATTCCCTTAGCAGATGCCAAACCTTGTTTGGTTATGAGTTGCAAACCGAAGTCACCAATTTCCAACGATTCCAACTCCACCTCTTTCGGGACCCAACCCGGGTCTTTTTTAGTGACCTTTTTCTCCGGGACAAGAGGGAGAGATGGAACCACCGCTACCGTCTTCTCCAGTGGAACCATGTTCAGACTCAACTGAATCCGATTGATTCGGGTCGACTTCACTTCCCAGACCCCTCTTCCAACACCGCCGAAACCTACTTCTGTGGCTATGCGCTCCGCCACTACATCGCTCACCAAACCTTTGCCAGTCGCCTCGAAGCGTTCCGTCTTAACCGCCATACCATCCCATGAGAACCGCGAGAAACTTCCATCCACTTTAGCTGCTTTACTAATCTGAGCCGAAAGAAATTTACGAAATCCATCACTGTGGAGATACGAACGCAAACCAAGATATCCCCCACCTACCGCAATCAAAATCAACGCTCCAAAAACAATCAAAACCTTCCCAAGCCACGGGTTCTTGCCCGCTCCTTTCTTTCTTTTCGCACGCCTGCTCATCCATGAAAAACTAGCGTTATGCCCGCATACTGCAAGAAGGGAAGATAACCATTTTACGATGGATTCCTGAAACTCGGGCGAACCGGAACCCCGTGCTTCGCAAAATGCCTCTTTGCCTCTCCCACCGTGTGCATCCCAAAATGGAAAATTGATGCAGCGAGCACAGCATCCGCCTTACCTTTTTCGAGCACTTCAACCATGTGATCTAAGTTTCCCGCACCGCCTGAAGCAATGACCGGAATCCCGATCGCCGATGAAATTGCTGCTGTCAGCTCACAGTCGTAACCTGCTTGGGTGCCATCCGCATCCATCGACGTCAGTAAAATCTCCCCCGCCCCACGTCGCCAAACTTCTTTCGCCCACTCCACCGCATCCAGTCCCACTGGCGTTCTTCCACCGTGAGTGTAAACCCCCCATTTTCCCGGACCCTCGCGCTTCGCATCAATCGCTACGACGATGCATTGGTTGCCAAATGCTTTCGCTCCCTGATCGACGAGACTCGGATTCGTCACCGCTGAGGTATTGATCCCCACTTTATCCGCTCCAGCCTGCAACATCGTATGCATGTTTTCCACCGAGCGAATTCCACCACCCACGGTCAACGGAATAAAACATTTCTCCGCCGTACGCCTAACAACATCGACCATAGTTTCCCGCGCATCGGATGATGCGGTGATATCCAAGAAAACCAACTCGTCCGCCTCCTGTTCATTGTAAGCAATCGCGCATTCCACTGGATCGCCAGCATCGATCAGATCGACGAAATTTACCCCCTTGACCACACGGCCATTGGTGACGTCGAGACAAGGAATGATGCGTTTGGCTAACAAAAGAAATAGGTGAACAGAGTTTAAATAAAAAAACGACGTCGTTTAGGACATCGTTTTTTTGTGAGGAACGAAAGAATTTCGTTCTGTGGCTTAGCCAACCTTTGGCTTGCCGACGCGGCGGACCGCTCCGAAACGCATCTGGAATTTGTCGATGCGACCTTCCGTGTCCACGAATTGTTTCTGTCCAGTGAAGAACGGATGGGAATCGGAAGTGATACCAACGGAGATCACGGAGTGCTCGACGCCGTCGATGACTTCTTTTTTGTCGGAAGTCTTGGTTGAACCGGTGATGAAGCGTGCGCCAGTGGTCATATCAACGAAGACGACTGGATTGTATTTTGGATGAAGATCCTTTTTCATAAGAAGATTGTGGTTGTCCACACGTACCAACGCGCAGGGCGGGAAAACTGCCGAAAAACCAGACGGTGTCAAGATTTTAGCAGCTGGATTCTCTGTAAAAGTGAAAATCTGCCCCTACTGCTTCCATCAAAGCTCAAACAACATGGTCTGATCGTCCTGTTTTTTAGGCTTAGCCTTGGACGCTTTTGCTGGCTTGGGAGTTTCTACGACTTCAGGAGCCACGGCTACTTCAGAGGTTGGAACTACCTCAGGAGCTGGGGTTGCTTTAGGAACATCGGCTTTAGCCACGGCTATTTCAGGCGCTACGGTTTTGCCTGGCAGATCCGTCGGATTTGACTGATCTGTCCGATCTGTCTTTTGAGAAACTCCACCCCCAGCCAGACCTCGCACCCCAAACTGAATCCACTGCTCAGCCTGAACTACCGGCTCGAGATCGGAGCGAAGATTGATCAATGACTGACCCAAGCCCACCTCGAAAAAGGCCCATGCCGCCTCAAGATCACCAGCCCCCATATCAGGAACCGCACTAGCGAGAGCTTTGAGATAGAGCCTCCCCACTTCTTTTCGCCCATCTGCCAATGCTGGTGAGATAAGCCCACTCGGAAAAACCATCACTCGACCCGCCAATTTCAAGAAAAACGCCAAATCCATCTGAGCCCTACCCGCAGCAATTAAAACCGAGTTCACATACGCTCTGACGATCTTCTCCACTGGACCGCGTGACTCCAGTCGCGCTATATCCTCCAAAGCCTCGATTCTTGCGGCATCGACGACATCCATGACATGTGACATCACCACATCCATAAGCGCTTCACGGCTTCCAAAGTGATAATTCACCGCTGCAACGTTCGCTTTAATCGCTCCAGTGATATCGCGCACCGATACCAGATCAAACCCTTTCTCCACCACCAATCGCTCAGTTGCATCCAATAAACTTCTCTTCGGGCCAGACTCAGGAACTTTCGTAACGCGCATGCCATTGAAACAATCGTTCCAATCATCACATGTCAACCCTCCAACGCTACTTCATCGATCTTAAATTTGAGATTTGTGATTTGTGATTTGATACTTAGTCTCCGGCCATGCCCGGCCTCATCATAGCTCCTCGCGCCAGAATTTTTCACGGTCACGAGTGGATCTACGCTTCTGAAATCAAAAAATCTTTTGGTAATCCCCAACCCGGAGACGTGATCACGTTGAAAGATTTCCGCGACCGCCCTCTCGGAAGTGCCATCTACAATCCTGCCTCCCAGATCGTCGCGCGCCGTTTCTCGCGTCGTCGCCAAGACCTCGATGCCGATTTCTTCATTCGCCGCATCCGCCAAGCGCTCAATCTCCGCATCGAAACTCCAAATCTCGATGAAACTCTTTGCCGCGTTGTGTGGTCGGAGTCTGATGGCATCCCCGGCCTTATCGTCGATCGATATGGCGATCACCTCGCTGTCCAAACCCTCACCCTCGCCATGGATCTTCGCAAAGATTTGATCCGCGATGCATTGATTGAAGTCCTCGCACCAAAATCCATCACCCTCCGCAACGATTCATCCTCACGCAAAGCCGAAGGCATGGAGCCGTGCATCGAACTTATGTATGGCGAAAACCCCGGCCCATTCATGGTTCACGCCAACGGATTGGATTTTGAAATCGATCTGGTCGATGGACAGAAAACCGGCCTCTATCTGGATCAACTTCAAGCCCACAACGAAGTCTCCAAATTTTCAAAAGGTCTTCGCGTCCTCGATTGTTTTACCAACCAAGGTGGCTTCGCTCTCGCTTGTGCCAAAGCAGGTGCCGCCAAAGTCACCGCAGTGGATATCTCCGCCTCCGCCTGCGCCGCCGCGCGCAAAAACGCCGAACTCAACCACCTTTCCATCGATGTCATCGAAGCCAACGTTTTCGATTTCCTGAAATCCGCCCAACCCGAATACGATCTCATCATTCTCGATCCGCCGAGTTTCACGAAAAACAAAAAGACCCTGATGGATGCGATGCGGGGCTACAAAGAAATCCACCTCCGCGCGCTGAAACTATTAGATAAAGGCGGACTCCTCTCCACCTTCTGCTGCTCCCACCACGCCTCACGCGAACTGTTTCTGGAAAACCTCGCCGATGCTTCAGTCGATGCAAAAAAATCCCTCCGCCTCGTCGCCGAGCACACCCAACGTGCCGACCATCCTGTATTGATTTCCCTTCCAGAAACCTCCTACTTGAAAGGCTTTACCTCACAAGTCATCGCGACGAGGTAATTAACAATTATACTTGCCAAGTATAATTGTTAATATATGATCCTTATATGTCCCAACTGACCATATATCTGGATTCTGAGACCCAACGGAAGCTCACGCTAGCTGCGAAACGTGAGTCAATTTCTCTCTCAAGTTGGGCGCGCAAGCATTTAGCAAAAGCTGCCGATGTTTCCGAATCGACGGCATGGGATCATATCTCACTTTTCGCAGGTGCCGCACAAAACGATTTCGAGCCACCCACGCGCGAAACGACGCATCGCTCCATTTCCGAACTCTAAATTTCTGCACCGTGTATTGCCTCGACACCAACATTTGGTCATACCTGCTACGCCAACCTAACGCAGCGCTCATACATAATTTAAAAATCCATGCCTCATCCGAAATCTGCCTTACCGAACTGATTCGCGCAGAGCTTCTTTTTGGTGCGAAACGAAGCAACCGAGCTAAGGAATTAACCATAAAAATCGATGAATTACTCGGTCCATTCACTTATCTCCCTTTCGATTCTGAAACTGCCGTCCATTATGCAGAAATACGTTTCCTGTTAGAAAAAAAAGGCACGCCCATCAGTCCGAACGACCTCATCATCGCCGCCACTGCCCGCGCTGCTGGAGCAACGTTAGTCACCGCAAATGTTCGTGAGTTCGCACGCGTTCCAGATCTTCACTGTGAAGATTGGACAGCAGCATAATCTCTAATTAAAGCTCTCCTTCTCTATTTGACTGCGTTTCACTCCGTCCAAGCCATTTGGCTTTGCATTCTGTAACAATTCGCTAACGCTCATCCTGCTTTCAGCTTTTCAGTTTTACCCTAAAATGGACTACACCCAACTCATCGCCAAACGCAAAGATCGCTTCCGTGAACTCGAAGAAGCGATCGGCGATCCGAATCTTTTTGACGATCCAAAACGTGCGACCGAAATCCTCCGTGAACATCGCAAGCTTCAGCAAACCCTGAAGCTTTGGGATGATTTGCAAAACACGGAAACGCAACTCGCCGACAACCAAGAACTCGCTCGCTCTGATGACAAAGAGCTTTCCGCCATGGCCGCAGAGGAAATTCCTGAATTAGAAAAATCACTCGTGAAACTCCGCGAGGACATGCAATACGCCTTGCTCCCAGCAGATCCCAACGAAGACCGCGACGCCCTCGTCGAAATCCGCGCTGGTGCCGGTGGCGACGAAGCCTCGCTCTTCGCCGGTGAAATCATGCGTGCCTATCAGCGCTACGCCGATTCCAAAGGTTGGAAAACCGAGCATCTGGAATCCTCACCTTCCGAAGTTGGCGGCTTCAAAGAAGTCATTCTCAAAATCACCGGCGACGAAGTGTTTCGTTTCATGAAATACGAATCCGGCGTCCATCGCGTCCAACGCGTCCCCGCCACTGAGACTCAAGGTCGCATCCACACCTCCACCATCACAGTTGCTGTTCTGCCAGAGGCGGAAGAGGTCGATGTCGAAATGAAACAGGAAGACCTACGCATCGAAGTCTGCCGCTCCGGTGGTGCGGGCGGACAACACGTCAACACCACCGATTCTGCAGTGCAAATTTTCCACATACCCACCGGCCTCTACGTCCGCTGCGAACACGGTCGGTCCCAAATCAAAAACCGCGAGATGGCTTTGGAAATCATGCGCACTCGCCTCTACGAGAAAAAACTCCACGAGCAACAAGCTGCGTATTCTGAAAACCGCCGTTCTCTCATCGGTTCTGGAGATCGCTCGGAAAAAATCCGCACCTACAATTTTCCACAATCCCGCTGCACCGACCACCGCATCGGTTTCACCTCGCACAACCTCGATGCCATCATGGCGGGTGCCTTCCATGAAGTCACCGCCGAGCTCATGAAATCCGAAATGACCGAACGCCTCGCAGAAGCAGGGATGTAACTGGAGAGCCGGTCTTTGACCGGCTTAATTCAAATTAAAGTCACTACAAAATTTCCTAATCAAACCCCAGCTGGCTGAAAGCACGGCTCTCCAACATGCTCACCCCCACCGAACAAGACGTCATGAAAGCCTGCGGCGAATCGGGCATCCGTGCCATGGTTGCCGCTTTCTACCAACGCGTCCGCACCGACGATCTGATCGGTCCGATGTATCCCGATGACGACTGGGCAGGCTCCGAAGAACGCCTCGCCGAGTTCATGTTGTTCCGCCTCGGACATTCTAACACCTACATGGAAAAACGTGGCCACCCACGTTTGCGCATGCGCCACGTTCCTTTCCGTATAGGTATCCCGGAGCGCGATCGCTGGCTCAAACTCATGGGCGAAGCCATGGACGAAACCCAAGTCCCACCCTTCGCCCGCGCCTTCCTCGATCCCTTCTTCGCCCAAGTCGCCGACTTCATGCGCAACCAACCAGAGTAATATCGGAGAGCCGAGCTTTCAGCCGGCTTTTCCATAACCCCAGCAAATCTAACATCTTCTCCGCGTCCTCCTTCTTCCTCCGTGCCTCTGTGGTAAAAAATTCTTACTTCTTAGCATTCAACCCATATACCTTCTCCGAGTTCTCTCGATAAATTTTCCTCCGAACTTCATCCGGCAAATCCAATCCCTCCAGAAACGTGTAGTGCTGATTCATTTGTTTGTCTTTGCCGCCAAACGACCACCAACCCTCATCCGTTGCCCAAAGAATTTTATCCTGATTCCGTATCAGAAACTCGCGCGCATACGCCCGATCGCGATTGAGTACATCAATCACAACTTTCCCTGACATATCGGCGTACAAATTCGGATGTTCCTTTAGCTGACGGTCGCACGCTCCACTCCCCAGCTGCCGCCACCAATACGCATGTGCCACCAGCGTGCACTTGGGATATTTTTTCAAAACCTTGTCCACCCTCTCCATTCCTGGCTCAACCATGTTTTTGTTTTGATCGATGTGAAACATGACCGGAATACCAACTGTCTCGCATGCTTCATACAGCATCAGATTCTTTGGATCGTCGAACATCAGTCCCACTCCGTAATGTTCTCCAAAAGCAATCGCACCATCGGCGACCTCACGTTTCAAAATCGCAACCGCTTCTTCGGCCGTTTTGACATCTCCGGCATTGATGATGCACATGCGATCGATCTTTCCTTTGTATGGACGAAAATTTTCTAACATAATCTGATATTCCTCCTCATTCTGGGGATGCGAGCCTTTGTGCATCAGCGGACTCACGATGCAGCGCTCCACATTCCGCTCATCCATCCAGTTTGCCACCGCACGCAATCCAAGCGGGGTCACCGACATTGCATGCACATGTGGATCGATAAATTTCAGATCGGTCGGTGGTTTGGGTGTGACTTTATCGTAAACCACTCGCAGTTCTTTCATCTTCTCTACATAGCTCTCACCTAATAATTCCGTGCTTCCTGCACTGGCAAACGCAGTCACGTGAATACTCTCCGGAATTTTTGCGAACTGCATTTGAGCCGATTCCGACCCTTGAACCATGCCGATGATGAATGGAAGATTGGGATCACCGATATGACTGCGAAGCTCACCAATGAAAGATTTCATTTTATCAAGATCTCCCTCAATCACTTCATTTCCATGCAACCACAACACACCTTTGAAATCCCCACCCTGAATCGCGTGTTTCGCCAGTTGTCGCATTTCACGGGTCTCAGGCAAATTCCTGTCCATCCATGCATCTATCTTAGTATTCTCTCGCTTACTTAAAACCAATCCAATTTTGAGCGACTTATTTTTACCTAGAAGCTTTCTAACAAAAGAATGCTCAGAATCATTCCCATCCACCATGGGCACCCATTCGTTCTTATGATTCAATTGCACACAGCGATCTATGAACTTAGCCTCTTTGGAATCCGTTGAAACCTCACCTACTTTACCCTCACCAATCACGAGATAGATGTGCATTTTCTCATCAATCGGCGGAGTTACCTCAACTTCTTGAACCTCCTGAACTGGCCCATTCTTTTTTAGTGTCGCCTTCTTTTCTTCAGTCGGTGGTCGGTTAAAAAATAAAACCGCCAAACCAATCAGGCAGACGACAGGAATTAAAATACGCAGTTGTTTCATTTACTATGTTTTCGTGTATTTCAGGGTGAAAATAATATTTCCCTCTTCGTCTTTCGCCGTATCGACCGCATGCAGAACACCGTCTTCTTTTAGCTCCGCATTGGTCTCACAAGTCCTGCCATCTTCAAAAGTCGTTTTCAATTGGTA
The DNA here is from genome assembly GCA_021298895.1 of Luteolibacter sp. GTDB lineage: Bacteria > Verrucomicrobiota > Verrucomicrobiia > Verrucomicrobiales > Akkermansiaceae > Luteolibacter. Next base: position 21,117 of record JAJTHK010000040.1, on the reverse strand, counting down.
ATGATTTTCATCCTTCACGGTTAACTCGCAGAAAAATTTATTCCCGTCTGGTAATTCAGCCGTTGCCCTAAAAACCCCATCTTCGCCTTTTATCCAAAGCAGCTTCTCTTTCACATGATGCTCCTCCGGCATGTAGAGATACTCAAATTTCTCAGTAAACGATCTGCCATCGGCCGAGATCTCCCCAGATGCCGTGCCTGTGAATGCACCCACCACCTTCCCATGCTCAGATCGCGTTTCGCCCGCGATTTTGCGCTCCACAGAGAGAAACTTGAAATACCAACCATCAAAATCCCCTGCCAGCACAGGCAATGACATGCAAAACAGGCAATTTATTAACAGCAGCTTCATTTCAACACATGATGATGAGGTCGATACCACCCCCACAGGCGAGCCAAAAATCCACCAATCCAACACATTGTTCTTTCAGCATTTGATATTTTAAGCATTTTAACATCCAGTCCGACCCCATGTCCGAGAACTTCTACCAACAAACCACGGCAGCGCCGCCGACGCCTTTTGACGTCTCACTGCGCCCCCCTGCGTTTTCGGAATTCATCGGGCAGGAAAAAGTCAAGGATCGCATCCTCCTCATGTTGGAAGCTGCGAAACAACGCGGTGATGTCCTCGACCATGTCCTCCTCTCCGGTCCTCCGGGTCTTGGAAAAACCACCCTCGCCAACCTCATCGCCAAGGCCGCTGGCACCCAGATGCACACCACCTCTGGCCCACAAATCGAAAAAGCCGGAGATCTCGCAGGCATCCTCACCAACATCCAGAAAGGCGACGTCTTGTTCATCGATGAAATCCATCGCCTCCACCCCGCGATCGAAGAATACCTCTACCCCGCGATGGAGGATTACCGTCTCGATATCATCATCGACTCCGGCCCATCCGCTCGCTCCATCCAGATCAACCTCCCGCGCTTCACCCTCGTCGGCGCCACCACACGCTCCGGCATGCTCACCGCTCCGCTGCGCTCGCGCTTCGGTTTGATCAACCGACTCGATTACTACAACCGCGAAGAACTTGCCGACATCATCGAACGCTCTGCCGGATTGTTAGAAACTGAAATCCATCGCGCAGGTGCTCTCGAAATCGCTTCCCGTTCCCGAGGCACGCCCCGCGTTGCCAATGCTCTACTGCGTTGGGTCCGCGACTTCGCTCAAGTCCGTGGCAAAGGCATCATCGATCAAGCCAACGCAGCTGCCGCGCTCGCCATGATTGAGATCGATTCTGATGGACTCGATGAAATGGACAAACGCCTGCTCGAAGCCATGATCTATAAATTTGGCGGCGGCCCAGTTGGTTTGAACTCCTTGGCAGTCGCTGTAGGGGAAGACGCCGCCACCCTAGAAGAAGTCCATGAGCCTTTCCTTATCATGCAAGGCTTCATCCAGCGCACCCCGCGCGGCCGCACCGCCATGCCCGCCGCCTATGAAAAAATCGGCGCCCCCGTTCCATCCTTGAAACCTGAAGATCCACAGACAAAACTCTTTTAAAGGGGAGCGCGGGCATCCTGCCCGCATCCATATTCTTTCCCGCATCCAAAATTTTACCTTCATCCATGGAAACCCCTCTCAAACAAGTCATCGCGCGCTGCCGAGACCTCGGCCTGCGCCGAACAAAGGCATTGGAGGAATTGATTTTAACCCTCATGGAGAATCCCCGCCCCATGACCCTCGCCGAACTCTCCACATCAAAGCGCCTTACTGGCCTTTGCGATAAAGCCACAGTTTATCGTTTGCTCCAGCGCCTCACCGAACACGCCATTATCCGTCGACTCGGCCTCCACGAACGCGCCGCCTATTTTACCCTACTCCAACCCGGAAAACACAGCGATTACCTGATCTGCACGGGCTGCGGCAAAATCGAAGCAATTCAAGCCCCTTGCCCAGTTCATAATCTCGAAAATGAAATTCGCGAAAAAACTGGCTACCAAGGCCTGTATCATGAACTCGAATTCTTCGGCACCTGCCCACGCTGCGCTTAAATTTCAAATTTCAAATTTCAAATTTCAAATTTCAAATTTCAAATTTGAACTAAGAACTAAGAACTAAGAACTAAGAACTAAGAACTAAGAACTAAGAACTAAGAACAACGAACAACGAACCACGAACCACGAACCAAAAACTAAGAACCAAGAACTTTTTTAAAAACATGAAACCAATCCTACTGCTCGCCGCACTGATAACCGCTGCCACCGCCCACGAATTCGAACACCACAAAGACTGGCTGAAAGCTCCAGAAGGACTCGCCCACGTCGGCGATTCACACGGTGAAATCGATGTTGATTCAAAAGGCAATTTTTACGTATCCATCGTCGGTGGAGAAAAAAGCGGCATTCAAGTTTACTCACACGAAGGCAAATACCTCCGCAACCTCCCAAACGCCCGCAACAACCACCACGGTTTTACCATGGTCCAAGAAGACGGCAAAGACATCATCTACGCCGCTTGCTTAAAAGATGAAAAATCCGCTTTCCTCAAACTTTCCACAGAAGGTGAAATTCTTATGGAAATCCCGATGACCGCAATTCCCGAAGAAGTAGGCAAAAAATTTGCCCTCACTCACGCCGACCGCGCACCGAACGGCGACATCTGGCTAATCGATGGCTACGCATCCGATCGCATCCTCATCTTCGACAAAGAAGGAAAATTCAAATCCACCACCGCAGGCAAAGCCGAGCCATACAATTTGAAAACTGCTCATAAATTCGCCTTCGACTATCGCTTCGACCCTGTCCGCGTTCTCGTTTGCGATCGCACCAACGACCGCCTCATTCACCTCAATCTCGATGGCACATTCATCGGCGTATATGCTGAAAAAGTTCCGAAACCTTGCACCGTTGATTTCCATGGCGATCTCGTCGCCGTCGCCCAACTCGCCAGCGGCGTCACCATCCTCGATAAAGAAGGCAAAGTCCTCAAAGTATTAGGCCCTAACGACAACCCGAAAGAATTCAACACCAACAACGTCAATCCTGAAGCATGGCGCGAAGGTATCACCACATCACCTCACGGCGTCACTTTCGACAAAGACGGCAACGTCGTCACCACCGAGTGGAACAAATGGGGCCGTATCCTCCGTTGGGACGTTAAGAAATAAGGAGAAGGGACAATCCTGTCCCTTTCTCTTCATTCAAAAATTATCAATCGTCAATCGCCAATCAAATCGGAATGCCAAATCGTGCCTTTCACGAATTGATTTCCGATTGATGATTGACGATTTTTGATTGTTGATTTGTTAGAATTTCAATTCACCCTCGGATCCTCTTGATTGGCTTGATCAGCGGCGAGACAGCATCCCCGTCTTTTGGGATCCGCAACATGCGTCGGCATGAGGGACATACGATTCCGAGTCCATCGTGATCGCCTGGGATACGAAACAAGAATCGACAATCAGGGCAGACAAATGCCCCCCAGCGCCGCGCTTTTTCATTCGATGACTCAGTTTCTGACACGGTAAGAATTTGGATCAAATTCTGGTGACATTGCAAGCTCAGGGTTTTGGCGCCGCAGGCTTTGGACTGCTGGGATTCTTATTCCCAGCATTTAAGGGGATGCGTTATCCACGGCATGCGAGGCAACTACCTGCAGCTTTGTATAAACGCACGAACTCTTAGAGCTGCAAATGATTGCTGCAGTCCAAAGCCTCCGGCGATTTAGACATCTAGCTTTCTTCAACAAAAATCCTACCCGCTTTCCTCCTCAAACGACGTCCACCTGGGAGATTTACGCTGGCGGCCTTTTCCACATCAAGCAGTTCCAAGCATCGCTCCAACAAGCGCCAATCCAAATTCTCGATCTGCTTCCTCTTTAAATAATCCGCAATCACCGCACGGGATAAAACCGCAGGCAATTCTTTCAAAGCACCTGTGTGCAAGCGACCTTGCGGATCGATCGCAGCAGCTGCGCAAATACTCCAATCCAACAGTTCCCGCCATTCGCTATCGATTTCCGCTGCGCGCAGCAAGTTCGGTGTGATGTCACGCTTGGCGATTTCATCCAGCAACGGGATCGCTTCGTTTCTCAAACGATTCCGCACCACATCGTTCACCGCATTGGTTGCATCTTCTCGCCAGCTTAATTTCCGCTCCAGCATCCATGATTTGAGATCAGATTTTCGGATTTCTAACAATGGACGAACCACGAAAATCTCTCTCCCACCCATTTTCATCTCTGTCACCTCACTCATCCCACGACAACCCAACGAACCTCTGAGTAAATTCCATAAAATCGTCTCCGCCTGATCATCCGCATGATGAGCGAGCAACAAAACCTTGCAGCGATGTTGCTTACCGCATGCGGAAAAAAACTCATGCCTAGCTTCTCTGCCCGCTGTTTCTAACGAGATTCCAGACTGTTTCATCTTCTCACGCAGATTCATTTTCGCAGCGATGACTTCATAACCCAGTTGCTTGCCAACACGTTTCACAAACTGCGCGTCGCCTGCAGATTCCTTTCCTCTCAATCCATGATCGAGATGGCATACCACCACATTTTTAAATCTCGCATCATGCAACAAATGAAGCAATGCCATGGAATCCAATCCACCGGAAACTCCTACCATGAGTTTCTTCTGCTTAGACGCCTGATAAATCCACGGAAGGTTCATTCTTGTAGGGCTTTGCCATTTTCGAAAATCATGCGCTTACCTGAAATCGGATGCGTGAAACTCAGTTTCCATGCCTCAAGCTCCATAGCAGGATCGCCCACTTCCAAAGTTTGCTTATCGCTCATCTGCTTGTTGGGAAGATAACAAGGATCGCCGACCACAGGAAAACCCAGTTCCCAAAGATGCACACGGATCTGATTGGTCCGACCGCTCCCCAGCTTCGCTTCAAGCCATGTCGTCGCATCAGCACAACGTTCTTTCACAGAGAACTCCGTGCGAGCCGATAATCCATCTTTTTCATCCACACTACGCCCCCCGGGTCCTTCGACCTCTTTTGAAATTGCAAACTCACAAACTTTCTCATTCCACTCAGGACTTCCCTGAACTTTGACGCGGTAAATCTTCTCCAGCTTATCATTAAGAAACTGTTGTTGCAGCAATCGGCAAAAATGTCTGGTGCGAGCAAACAAAACCAGGCCGCGAGTGTTCGCATCCAAACGATGCACAGGTCGCAAAAACTTCGGCTCGTAAACTTGATTGAGCAAATACTGCAAGGTGTTGCGATGATAACGGCCGCTCGCATGCATCGGTAAAGGCGCCGGTTTTTCTACCATCACCAAAGCTTCATCCTCCCACAGGATCCGAATCCCACGCGCCACCTCTGGTTCCACCGCAGGAGGGAAAACCTGCAAAATCCGTTCACCCGCACGAACCACATGTTCCGCATATCGAACTTTTCCACCATAGCTCACAAACCGACCCTCCGCGCAGCGCTGTGCCCATTCCTCGCGACTGATCTGCGGAAACTGCTCCACCAATAAATCTAATAAAGTCCATTTGTCATACTTCGCCGCAACATTCACAGGCCTACGGTTTTCCTGAGGAACTGAACCCGGTAAAACCCGGCACACTTCATCCAAGCTCGCCTGCGCTTGGGCAATGCGCTGAGACATTTTTTCAGGTTCGGATTTAAAACAATGCGGACAACTTACGCTCTCCGTATATCGATGATCTTCTTGATCCTCAGCCTTTAGCGGAGCTTGGCAGACAAAGCACATCGCAGAATCTGTTTCCTGCAACGCCGGATCCACGCCCACGCGTTGATCAAACACAAAACACTCACCTTGATAATGATCCCCTCCGCATTCCTCAAAATATTTCAAAATCCCGCCATCGAGTTGATAGATATGCTTGAAACCTTCCATCTCCATAAATGGACCTGCTTTCTCACAGCGAATTCCACCTGTGCAAAACATCACGATGGTTTCATCCTTCATCTCCTCGGGAAGTTCTCTAACAGCCTTGGGAAATTCACGGAACGTATGAATATCCGGAACAATAGCTCCTTCAAACGTCCCCAACTTCACCTCATAATCGTTGCGCGTATCTAACAACGTAATTTTCCGACCCTCATCCAACCACCGCTTCAACTCCTTTGCGGAAAGCTTCGGTGAAGTCCGTTTACCTGGAACTACCCCTTCAATCCCGAAAGAAATAATCTCTTTCTTAATGCGAACCAACATCCGCCGGAATGGCTGATCATCGCTTACGCTGACTTTCCCCGCAAAATCTTCCAAACCCCGAATCTGCCGCAACCTAGCCATCAATTGATCCACCCCCTGCTCCGCTCCCGCGACGAAAAGATTGATCCCTTCCACACTCAACAAAATCGTCCCCTTTAAGCCCGCGTCCTTACATAATGCCAGCAACTCCTCCCGGAGCTCTTTCAGCCCAGACAACTCGACAAACCGATAAGCCGCCAAATTCGTTACCTTTTCTCCAATCATGTTCAGGTGGGCAATCTGCCAACCGTGGCGGCGGTTTGCAACCGCCCAGCCAAAAAAATTGAATCCATGTTCCCGGGGTCTCTGACCGCCAGGCTAATGTCTTTGATCCCGTTGCGATCGAATAAGCAGAATCCCCAATCTCTTGTCTCAAGTATTCCTCAACTTGTGATTTGAAGTTTAGAATTTAAAATTTAGAGTTTCCTCCATGCTTCTCCAAGAACTCATCAAAATTCCCTCGGTGAACCCGAGCCATGCCTCGCCCGATCAGGCGGATGTTGCAGGTGAACAGCGGATGGCGGATTTTCTAAAAATCTGGCTCGAGGGAATTGGAGCGGAGGTCACGCTTGAAGAAATCGAGCCAGGCAGACCCAACCTGATCGCCCGCTTTACACCGCTCGATGGTCGGCCTCGGATTCTTTTGGGGCCTCACATGGATACGGTCGGAATTGATAACATGACTATCGATCCTTTCTCAGGTGAAATCCGCGATGGAAAGATCTGGGGTCGTGGCGCATCCGATACCAAAGGCCCGATGGCGGCGATGCTGATGGGTTTGAAAAACAACCAATCCATCCTCCGCGATCTTCCAGTGGCGGTCGATTTCGTGGCGTTCATGGGTGAAGAAGCCTCGCAACATGGCTCCAAACATTTCGCCGAACACCACGCGGCGGAATATGCATTTGCGATTGTTGGCGAACCAACCTCGATGAAGATTGTCAATATCACGAAGGGCTCCGTTTGGGCGACCCTGACTGCGAGCGGTGTTTCCGTTCATTCCTCTCAACCTGAAAAGGGAGATAATGCGATTCTCAAACTCTCACGAGCTCTCATCGCTCTACAGGAAACTCTTGCCCCAAAGCTTGCTTCTTTTGATCACGATATTCTTGGTCACTCGACCATGAACATCGGCGTCATTTCCGGAGGCTTGGCGGCAAACGTCGTCCCGAACCTGGCTACCGCTCAAATCGACATTCGGCAAACTCCATCGCTCTACTATGCAGGAGGTGCGCTCCAGTTGCTTCGTGAGACGATCGCGGAGCTTCGCCTTCCCATCGATGTCATTTACGCCCACGAAAACCCACCGATGGAGACGGATGCGGAAAATCCCTACATCCAGAAACTTCTCGCGACCGCGCTAGGCACCCAGCTAGATGGTGCCCCTTGGTTTTCTGATGCCGCCCATCTTTCTGCTTCAGGTTTACCCTCTATCTGCATCGGCCCTGGCTCGATTCATCAAGCGCATACCAAAGATGAGTTCATTGAGATTGAGAAACTCTCAGAAGGTGAAGCTTTCTTTACGGAGTTTATTCGGGGGATTTTGAATAAATAATTCTGACCACCAATCACCTAAGATCACATGCATTCTTGACGGAATCGCCAAAGTCTTCACAACGTAACTCATAGAGTAGAAATTGTGGTGTTTTATAGGAGCACTTCAGTGCGCAAACTAAACCATGGGAATTTGGCGCGGTGGTAACAATCAAAGCCGATTTTATTGAGCGAATTGGCGAAGCAGAAACCTCACTGCTATCGGATAGCTACTTGTTTCGTGATCATGTGCGCGACGCATTATTTTATCGCTACGATAAACTCTCCACTCTTAGCATCGCACACATCTGCGTCTCGCTCGATTATTTCTGTACTATGACAGATGTCTGCAATGATCATGAAAAAGATGATCTCGTTGAAGACAGCTAGTCATCACCCACACTCGCGAAAAATCCTAAGACGAGATCGAATCTTATCTTAAGTGAAGAATTATGTAGCTCAGCTGATTCGGACTACTGCCCAGCAATCCATTTCAATCCCTCGGCGAACTGTGTGTATTCGAGAGAACTATTACCGTTGTGCACCTCTGCTCGAACATTGGCTATTCCGTTCCGTTTCATACTCGTTTTCACTGGCTCGGCGTAGTCTGCCTTAGAAGCTGGATTGCCTAAAAAAATCTTCACATCCTTGAATTCGGATTTTGGCACTCTATAGAGTTTCTGCACAGTTCCAGAAAGATCCTCGTTGCAGCCGGCTAGGAATCCACCAATCACTTTGTATTCGTTTTTGATCAAGTAAGCCATTGGGAACATGCATGCTTTGGCTCCGCCTGAAAATCCACCAGCGGCAAATTCCCAACCTTTGAAACCTGGCCACTCCTTATTGATCTTTGCTAATGCTGCTTGCAAATCCACATCATGCCGTACCCGTCCTAAATTTGAATCGTAAGCCATACAAATCCAACCGCTAGCCGCACATTGCTTACCGAAGAAACTCATCATTCCTACATTTCCATCTGCGGCCTGCTTAGCGTTGTTTTCAGCAGTACCAACGATAAAAACCTTGTGAGGTTTTGTGGGATCGAAATTTGCTGGCAATGCGAACGCTATTTTAAACCCTGTATCTGTTCCCTTTTCCTTTTTGACCATCGCTAACTGTTCCGCCGAATACTCATATTCAAATAGATTTGTCTTACCTCCGAGCGCTAGCGGCTTACCGTCGAAAGATGCTTGCCCAGGAGGCACAGCTTTCTTTCTTTTTTGTTCAGCAAGCCACTCCCTTACATCCCCCTTATCGGCATTGCCAAGCTCTTCGAGCTTGCCTGCTTTATTAATCGTAACCTCTACAGGAGGCACAGCTACTGGGACTTCTTCTTTTTTCACCTCTTCCTTCTTTACCTTTTGTTCAGCAAGCCACTCCTTTACAAACCCCTTATCGGCATCGCTAAGCTTTTCGAGCGGCAATTTGAATTCTTTGCCTGCTTTATTAATCGTAACCTCTGTCTCATCGGCTTTCACGATATCCGCATCTATCGAGCGACCATCTTTATCGGTCCAAGTGCGAGCAAATAACCCAGAGCTTAGGGTAAAAATGAGAATCAAGGCCGAGATAGTGGTTTTCATAATGATGCATATTTCTAAACTACAGTCTGAAAATGGAAACCATTAAATACAAAAAACCCCGGTCACTTTTCGATGAACCGGGGTTGTTTTGGGTTTTGTTAGAATTAAGCGGAAACCACGTCTTCTTCGTCTTCGAAGATTTCTGGTGCTTCGACGATTGGCTCTGGCTCTTCGACAGTGAACTCGAATTCCGAATCACGATGGTGATGGAAGCCGGTGCCCGCTGGGATGAGGTGACCCATGATGACGTTTTCTTTGAATCCGGTGAGGTAATCGATACGACCAAGGGTCGCGGCTTCGGTAAGAACACGGGTGGTGTCTTGGAAGGAAGCGGCGGAGATGAACGAATCGGTTTCCAAAGAGGCTTTGGTGATACCAAGCAATACTGGCTCGCCTTCGGCAGGCTTACCACCGTTGGCAACGATCTCGGCGTTGACCTTTTTGAAGGTGGTGCGCTCGACTTGATCACCCCAGAGGAATTGATCGGCATCGCCCGGATCGGTGATTTTCACCTTACGGAGCATCTGACGAACGATCACCTCGATGTGCTTGTCGTTGATTTCCACGCCTTGGACGCGGTAAACGGATTGTACTTCGTTCACAAGGTGTTCTTGTAGTTCGGTCGCGCCGCAGGCTTCGAGAAGATCTTCCGGAGAAACAGGTCCTTCCGTGATTTGATCGCCGCGTTTCACTTTGTCGCCTTCCGTAACAATGATGTGTTTGCCCATCGGGACGAGGTGATCGACTTGTTCGCCAGTAGTCGAATCGGTAACGATGACCTTTTTCTTACCGCGGACGTTGCCACCGAAGGAAACGTCGCCTTCGATTTTCGCGATGACGCAGGATTCTTTCGGTTTGCGAGCTTCGAAGAGCTCGGCAACACGTGGGAGACCACCGGTGATGTCCTTGGTGCGGGCCACTTTACGTGGAGTTTTCGCAAGCTGGGTTCCTCCGGTAACGACTTCGCCTTCTTTAACGGAAAGGTGAGCGCCGACAGGAATGGAGTAACTGATGATGACCTCTCCGGATTTCGGATCGGTGATGCAAACCTGAGGATGGAGATCCTCTTTGTGCTCGGTAACCATCGTTCCTTTTTTGCCGGTTTCTTTATCAACTTCAGAAGCAACGGTGATGCCGAGGATCATGTCGCGGAATTCAACCTTACCGGGTTTCTCGGTGAGAATCGGCACGTTGTAAGGATCCCATGTTACAATGGTATCGCCTTTTTTAACATCTTCACCGTCTTTGGTGGAGATGATGGAACCGATGATGATGGAGTGGCTTTCGAGTTCTAGGCCGCCTTTGTCACGGATCGAGACCGAACCGTTTTTATTGAGTGCCACCCAATTACCATCCGAGTCTTGAACAACCCGTAGGTCTTTGTAAACGAGGCGTCCACCGTTTTTGGTTTTGATGATCGGTTGTTTGAAGGTTGCAGCAGCAACACCACCGACGTGGAAGGTACGCATGGTAAGCTGTGTTCCTGGTTCACCGATGGACTGAGCAGCAATGATGCCGACAGCTTCACCGATCTTGACTGGAAGGCCAGTCGCGAGGTTGAGGCCGTAGCAGTTTGCGCAGCAACCGCGGTCGGCTTCACAAGTGAGAACCGAACGGATTTTGAGTTTCTCGTGACCGATTTTCTCAAGCGCGTTCGCTTGGGATTCCGTGATGACGTCGTCAATTTTGACGATGACCTCACCGGATACAGGATCTTTGACCTGCTCGCAGGAAACGCGTCCGTAGATACGAGTGGAGAGTGATGCGACTTCTTCGTCACCGTCGTAGATCGCTTCGACTGCGATGCCGTTGGCTGTGCCGCAATCCTGTTGGAAAACGATCACGTCTTGGGCGACGTCGACGAGCTTACGAGTCATGTAACCGGAGTCCGCCGTTTTCAGAGCGGTATCGGAGAGACCTTTACGGGCACCGTGAGTGGAGATGAAATACTCAAGCACGGAGAGACCTTCGCGGAAGTTAGAAATAATCGGACGTTCGATGATCTCGCCGGATGGTTTTGCCATCAGACCGCGCATACCACCGAGCTGTTTGATCTGGGATTTGTTACCCCGCGCACCGGAATCGACCATCATGAACAGAGGCGATGCCTTTTTCTTGCCTTCGTTATACTCGATCTTGCGATAGAGGGCGTTGGCGATGGTGTCGGTGGCTTGAGTCCAGATGTCGACGACTTTCTGATAGCGCTCGCCGTTTGTGATGACACCGTTGCGGTATTGCTTGGAAACTTTTTCGACTTCCTCGTAGGCCTTGGCGATGACTTCTGGTTTCTCCTCAGGGATGAGCATGTCAACGATACCGATAGAAATACCGGAACGCATCGCTTCCATGAAGCCGAGGGATTTCAGTTTATCGAGAACCTCAACGGTTTTCTTCTTACCGGCTGCTTGAGTGCAACGCCAGATGATGTCACCGATTTGTTTCTTGCCAACGGTCTTGTTATAGAAACCAAGCTCTGCTGGCCAGATTTCATTGAAACGAACGCGACCTGGTGTGGTCTCGATGATTTTGAGATCGGATTCACCGTAAACAGTTTTCTTACCGAAGTCTTGGTTACGGATACGGATCCAAGAATGGTAATCGATCTTGCGTGAAGCGATGGCGAACTCGACTTCCGAGGAGTTTTCAAACAGTGGCAGGTGCTCTTGCTTGTCGCGATCCACTTGGGTGCGGATGCCGGCCCATGTTAGATAGTAAGTTCCAAGAATGATATCTTGGGAAGGAACCGTGATCGGGCGACCGGATGCAGGTGAGAAGATGTTGTTAGGTGCAAGCATCAACTGACGGCACTCCATCTGAGCTTCGATCGAGAGAGGAACGTGGACAGCCATTTGGTCACCGTCGAAGTCCGCGTTGTATGCGGTACAAACGAGCGGGTGAACGCGGATCGCGGAGCCTTCGATGAGTTTCGGTTCGAAAGCTTGGATCGAAAGGCGGTGAAGCGTTGGAGCGCGGTTCAGAAGGATAGGATGTCCTTTGGTTACTTCTGCAAGGATGTCCCAGACTTCCGTCGTCTTGCGATCGATCATCTTCTTCGCGGAACGAACGGTGTGGCAGTAGCCAAGTTCTTTCAGGCGGCGAATGATGAATGGTTCGAACAAAGTAAGAGCCATTTTCTTCGGAAGACCGCACTGACCGAGTTTGAGATCGGGACCGATAACGATAACCGAACGTCCGGAGTAGTCGACGCGCTTACCAAGAAGGTTCTGACGGAAACGACCGCCTTTACCTTTGAGCATGTCGCTGAGGGATTTGAGTGGGCGGTTGCCAGCACCGGTGACGGCGCGGCCGTGACGACCATTGTCGAAGAGCGCATCGACAGCCTCTTGAAGCATGCGTTTCTCATTCCGGATAATGACTTCCGGAGTTTTGAGAAGGAGCAAGTTTTTGAGACGGTTGTTACGGTTGATGACGCGGCGATAGAGATCGTTGAGATCGGAAGTCGCGAAACGTCCACCTTCGAGAGGCACCAGCGGACGAAGGTCTGGAGGAATAACAGGAAGCACCAATTGAATCATCCACTCGGGACGAGTTTTGGAAGCAGCGAAGCCTTGAGTGATTTTCAAACGCTTCGAAAGCTTCTTCTTGTTCTGTTTGGACTTGGTGGTGCCGAGCTCTTCCTCAAGTTTCACGGCAAGTGAAGCGAGGTCGATTTGTTTGAGAAGCTCCATGATAGCTTCTGCACCCATCATTGCTTTGAATGAGCCGTCGCCGTAGGTATCTTCAGCTTCGCGGAGTTCAACTTCGGTTAGAAGTTGTCCAACTTCGAGAGCGGTGTTACCCTGATCGGTTACAACGTAATCTTCATAGTAAATGACGCGCTCAAGCTGACGTGCGCTCATATCGAGCATCAAGCCAATACGTGAAGGCATGCACTTGTAGAACCAGATGTGAGAAACTGGAACCGCGAGCTCGATGTGACCCATGCGCTCGCGACGGACGCGGCTAAGGGTAACTTCGACACCGCAACGATCGCAAACCACGCCTTTGTGTTTGATGCGTTTGTATTTTCCGCAAGCACACTCCCAGTCACGGGTTGGTCCGAAAATGCGCTCACAGAAGAGGCCGCCTTTTTCTGGTTTGAAGGTACGATAGTTGATGGTTTCAGGATTTTTCACCTCACCTTTGGACCAGCTACGGATGATTTCCGGAGATGCCACAGTGATGGAAACTTGATCGAAGGCTTCAGGACGCTCGTCCACGCCAAAGATTTCGCGAAGGTTATTGTCTACACTCATAATAGGTAATTGTTAGGGATGTGGGGTTGGTTTCGCGTTTCTGATTAGAGGGTGAGATCATCAAGGGAGAAGTCATCCATTCCACCGGAAGAGAGTGGTGAACCGTGATTCGATTGACCTTGGCGTCCAGGGCGGACATCGAGGCCGAGCGATTGCATCTCTTTGATGAGAACGTTGAACGATTCCGGAGTCCCGGCTTCGAGGTTATTATCGCCTTTGACGATGGCTTCATAGATGCGCGTGCGTCCTTGAACGTCGTCAGACTTAACAGTTAGAATTTCTTGGAGCGTGTAAGCGGCACCGTAAGCTTCGAGTGCCCAGACCTCCATCTCACCGAAGCGCTGACCACCGTATTGCGCTTTACCACCAAGCGGCTGCTGGGTGACGAGCGAGTATGGACCAACGGCACGTGCGTGAATCTTATCAGCGACAAGGTGACCGAGTTTGAGCATGTAGATCATTCCGACCACAACTGGGTTGTGGAAAGCCTCACCAGTGCGGCCGTCATAAAGAGTGGACTTACCAGCGGTGCTGCCATCTTTGCCGTCACCGATCCAGGTGTAACCCCGACCTTCTGGCTCATTTGGTTTACGCTCGCGGGCTTTCTCTCCACCGCCGACCATTTTCACACCGTCGACTTTTTTCGCCTCGGACATGAAGTCCCAGATGATGTTTTCTTTGATGCCGTCGAAAATTGGGGTCGCAACTTTGAAGCCGAGTGCTTTTGCAGCAACACCGAGGTGAGTTTCAAGAACCTGACCGACGTTCATCCGTGAAGGCACGCCGAGTGGGTTGAGGCAGATATCAACTGGAGTTCCGTCGTGAAGATAAGGCATATCTTCTTCAGGAACGATGGTTGCAACCACACCTTTGTTACCGTGGCGTCCGGCCATTTTGTCACCGACCGAGAGCTTGCGCTTGGCAGCGATAAACACTTTGACTTCTTTGATCACGCCTGGATCGACGTCGTCGCCAGACTCGAGGGAATCGAGTTTGCGTTCGCGATCGGTATCGAGTTCTTGGAAGCGGCTTTCGAAGGAATTGATAATTTCGACGATCTTGTTACGGATCGGAGAAGGATCGATTTCGATATGATCATGAACCGAAGCAAGTTTGCGGAGCAAGGTCTTGGTGATCTTACGGTTCGCAGGGATGATGATTTCACCAGTCTGAGCGTTGACAACGTCGAGAGGAATTTTCTCACCTAACAGAATGTCAGAGAGTTTCTCAGTGAGGTCGTCGGTAAGTTTGTCAGCCTTTTTCTTGTGCTCGTCGTTGATCTTTTTGAGTTGTTTCTTGAGTTCAACAGGATCGACTTTTTCAGCACGTTTCTTAGCGAGACCGTGTGAGGAAACACGAACATCTTGAACGATACCGTTACAACCTGAAGGAACGCGGAGTGAGGTATCTTTAACGTCAGCGGCTTTTTCACCGAAGATCGCACGAAGAAGGCGCTCTTCTGGAGCAAGCTCGGTTTCGGATTTCGGAGTGATTTTACCGACGAGAATATCGCCAGGTTTCACTTCTGCACCGATGCGGATGATACCGTCGTGGTCGAGGTTACGGAGCGCCTCTTCACCGACGTTCGGGATATCACGAGTGATTTCCTCTGGGCCGAGTTTGGTATCGCGAGCAGCAACATCGAATTCAGAAATATGGATCGAAGTGTAGACATCGTCTTTCACTACGCGCTCTGAGATGACGATCGCATCCTCGAAGTTGTAGCCGTTCCATGGCATGAATGCGACGAGGACGTTTCGGCCGATGGCGAGTTCGCCGTTTTCCGTATTCGGTCCGTCAGCAAGGACTTGGCCTTTTTTGATTTTCTGGCCGAGTTTGACGATAGGCTTCTGGTTGATGCAGGTTCCTGCGTTGGAACGCATGAACTTACGCAGCGGGTAAGCGAAGATACCTTTGGCAACGTTGGTTTTAACCGACTCAGGTTCACTGAGGAATTTTTCGTCAGAAACAGGAAGTTTACCATCGGCAGTGGTGATGATGATTTCTGCGGTTGCCGCGGCAATGATGCCGTCGGCTTCCGAAACCACAACAGCGCGGGAGTCGCGAGCAGCTTTACCTTCGAGACCGGTTCCAACGAGTGGAGATTCGGAAACGAGAAGCGGCACGCCCTGGCGTTGCATGTTAGAACCCATGAGTGCGCGGTTCGCGTCATCGTGTTCAAGGAAAGGAATCAAACCGGCAGCAACTGAAACGAGTTGTTTCGGCGAGACGTCCATATAATGAACTTCCGCAGGTGTGGACTCGATGAATTCACCACGCTCACGAGCATCGATGCGCTCGTTTTCGAAACGACCTGCTTTATCGATCACGTTGGATGCCTGAGCGATGAGGTAGTTTTCCTCTTGGTCAGCTGTTAGGTATTCGATCTCATTAGTAACTTTACCGTTTTTCACCTTGCGGTAAGGAGTCTCGATGAATCCGAACTCGTTGATACGTGCGTATGTGCACATCGAGTTGATCAGACCGATGTTTGGACCCTCAGGAGTTTCAATCGGGCAGATACGGCCATAATGGGAAGGATGAACGTCGCGGACTTCGAAGCCTGCACGATCGCGGTTCAGACCACCTGGTCCGAGTGCGGAAAGGCGACGTTTGTGAGTCAGCTCCGCCAGAGGGTTGGTCTGGTCCATGAACTGGGAAAGCTGTGAACGACCGAAGAAATCACGCACGACAGCGGAAAGCGCTTTCGGGTTGATGAGTTTCTGTGGAGTCATGCCCTCGATGTTCACATCGAACAAAGTCATGCGTTCTTTAACCAAACGCTCTGTGCGGGCAAGACCGACGCGGCACTGGTTAGCAAGAAGCTCACCGACAGCACGCACGCGGCGTGAGCCAAGGTGATCGATATCGTCGATAACACCCTCACCTTTTTTCAGTTTGAGAATGTAACGAACGGCAGCGAGGAAATCCTCAGGAACCATGATGCGTTGATCGGAATCAACGCTGATGCCGAGCTTCTGGTTGATTTTGTAACGGCCGACGCGGGTAAGGTCATATTTCTTCGCATCGAAGAACAGACGCTTGAGAAGGGCGCGAGCGTTGGATGCGGTCGGTGGATCACCTGGGCGAAGTTTGCGATAGATGTCTTTGAGAGCTGATTCTTCGTCTTTCGCAGGATCTTTGCGGAGGGACTTGAGAAGGATCTCGTCTTCGCGGCCGTCGATGACCTCAAGTTTTTTATGACCGAGGCTTACCAATTGTTTCACGATGCCTGCGGTAAGCGGCTCGTAGGCTTTGGCAATGACGAGTTCTCCGTCGAGGATGTCTTCGAAAGGAACTTTGTGACCGAGTTCTGCTTCGTCGATCTTGGTGCCAAGAGCGAGGTTTTCGATCGAGTAGAAGTGGCTGACGATATCGCGATCGGTTGGGTAACCGAGAACGCGAAGGAAAGTGGTAGCTAGGAATTTACGACGACGGCGACGGCGATCGAGGTAAACGTAAAGCAGATCGTTGGTATCGAATTGCACTTCCAACCATGAACCACGGTCAGGAATGATGCGGAAGCTATGCAGCATTTTTCCGTTAAGATGCTGAGAAGTTTCAAAGCAGATACCGGGTGAACGGTGGAGCTGTGATACGATCACGCGCTCGGCACCGTTGATGATGAAAGTACCACGACGGGTCATCATTGGGAGCTCACCCATGTAGACTCGCTCTTTTTTGGTGCCAGTCTCATCCTTCAGTTTGAAGGTCACATAGAGAGCAGCGGAGAATGATTCGCTGTTGCGGAGAGATTCAAGCGAAGTGATTTTTGGATCTTCGATATCGTAGGAAACGAAATCCAATTCAATAGCTTCGTCATATGACTTGATCGGGAAAACTTCACGGAAGACGGCTTGCAAGCCAGCATCGGAGCGATCACCAGGAGCGACATCTTTTTGTAAGAAATCGTCGTAAGACCTGCTCTGGACTTCAATGAGGTTAGGTGGGTCAATGACCTCTTCAAATTTACCAAAATAGAGACGTTCAGCCATGATGTGGGGTAGTGGTGGGTGTTACGAGTTTGAGCCCGAGCCGGTAAAGGTTCGAGCAGAGTTAGGATCAGGAGATATGAGAAGAATACAAATAGTCGGGAGCGACGCGTAATGCCGCGGTTTTGAGTGGTGTCACGCGTCGGTTCCGATTTTGCAAATTATGAATGATTGATTTTCTGGAAAATGCCCGGAGCGGCAGAACCGCTCCGGGTAAAATCCGTAACGAATTACTTGAGCTCGATTTTAGCGCCAGCTTCTTCAAGCTTTTTCTTGGCAGCTTCGGCAGCGTCCTTCGCAACACCTTCAAGGATGTTAGCAGGTGCGCTTTCGACGAGTTTCTTGGCATCAGCAAGGCCGAGACCAGGAGCAACTTCACGAACTGCCTTAATGACAGCGATCTTGTTAGCACCGGCATCAGTGATGACGACATTGAACTCAGTTTTCTCTTCGACGGCTTCAGCAGGACCAGCGGCGGCGGCAGGACCGGCGGCGACAGCAGCTGCGGCGGAGACGCCCCAGGTTTCTTCGAGTTGTTTAACGAGGTCGACAGCTTCCAGAACGGTAAGCTTGCCGAGTTCTTCTACGAGGTTTGCAATATTTGACATGTTATTTTCTCCGTTGCGGTATCGTCGCCCCCGGAGCTTCCGGAGATTTCAATTTCCCAGCTAGGAAATCGACGAGGAACCATTGTTAATCAGGTCATTGCGTGGAGACGCGACAGACCATCCATTCAGATTGTTTATTATTCGGCAGCTGCTTCTTCAGGGGTTGATTCTGCTGATTTGAAATGCTCGCGCTCTGGATCGAATTTTTCGAGTAGGACGCGTGCGATGCGAGTTGCCGGCTCGTTGATGAGGCCGAGAAGTTGTGAAAGAACTGCTTCGCGAGAAGGGATATCGGCAAGCATCTTGAGCTTGGCGGAATCGAGGATATCGGAACCGAGGATACCGACCTTCATTTCAGGTTTCTTGAATTCCTTTTCGAAATTCTTGAGAACTTTTGCAGTTGAGAACACTTCGGAGTTTCCGGTGATGAAAGCGGTTTGACCAACAAGGTCTGCACCGACATCTGGAAGACCCGCTTCGGAAAGGGCTTTGCGCATGTAGCTGTTCTTGGCAACGGTGCACTTGGCTCCGTTGTCACCCAAGCGATTGCGAAGTTCGCTGAACTGAGGAACGGTGAGGCCGGTGTAATCGATGACGATCACATAAGGAGACTCGTTGACGCGTGACAGCAGTCCATTGATGATGATTTGTTTGTCTGGATTCATGGTCGTTGGGTGCTGGGGTTATGCGGTTGCTTTGGTGGTGTAGGAGGCTGCCTCAAGTGGCAGACCTGGAAGCATGGAAGCAGCGAGAGTCACGGCTTGAACAAAGTTTCCTTTTGCGGAAGCTGGCTTGGAGCGAACAACGCTGTCGAGGAACGCACGGGCGTTTTCTTCGAGTTGAACTTCGTCAAAGCTGGCTTTGCCGATGGCTCCCGAAATGTTGCCGTTTTTGTCGAGTTTGTAATCGATACGACCGGCTTTGACTTCTTTGACGGCTTTCGCAACGTCATCGGTAACTGTTCCGGTTTTTGGGTTAGGCATCAAACCGCGAGGTCCGAGGACACGAGCGATTTTACGAACTTCGGCCATGGCATCTGGAGTGGCGATGGCGGAATCGAAGTCGACGAAACCTTCTTGAATTTTCTTGATGAGATCTTCGTATCCGACGTGTTCCGCACCAGCAGCAACGGCGGCCTCAGCGGCGGCACCTTGTGCGAATACGACGACGCGGACGTTTTTACCCGATCCGTGTGGAAGGGATACGGAGCCGCGGACCATTTGGTCGCTCTTCCGTGGGTCGACACCAAGCTTGAACGAAAGAGTCACGGTAGGTGTGAACTTCGGTGCTGGTAGGCTCTTCATGGTGCTGATCGCATCCTTGAGAGAGTAGGATTTATCGGAGCCAACCTGTTCGGCGGCTTTTCTGTAGCGTTTGCTGCGTTGTTTTGACATGTGTTTTGTTGGTTTGCAGTGATAACGGATGAGTCGGGTGACTCACCCTCTTGCGGTGTCCGCGACCGGTTTGAATCGATCAACGGACTGAGAGTATTTTACATTCCTTCGACTTCGAGTCCCATCTGGCGAGCGGTGCCTGCGAGGATGCGAGCTGCTGCTTCTGGATCTTTCGTGTTAAGGTCAGGCATTTTGATGTTTACGACTTCCATGAGCTTGGCTTTGGAAATTTTGCCGACCTTTTTCTTGTTAGGCTCACCAGAACCGGATGCGAGACCAGCTGCTTTTTTGAGCAAGTTACCTGCAGGTGGACGCTTGGTGATGAAGGTGAAAGATTTGTCTTTATAGACAGAAATCACGACAGGAAGGATGTCGCCAGACTGGGATTGGGTTGCAGCATTGAACTCTTTGCAGAATCCCATGATGTTCACGCCTGCTTGACCGAGAGCTGGTCCGACTGGTGGAGATGGGTTGGCTGCTCCAGCAGGGATCTGGAGTTTGATGATTTTGATAACTTCCTTGGCCATGGTATTAGTATTTAAAAATTGGGTAACAGATTGTCTTAAGAGGTGATTTGAAATTCAGAGGTATCATTCGCGCTCAACCTGCCAGTATTCGAGTTCGACTGGAGTGGTGCGTCCGAAGATATCGACGGCTACGCGGAGTTTTCCACGCTCTGGGTCGATTTCCTCGACCACACCGTTTTGGGATTGGAAAGGACCATCGGCGACTTTGACCGTATCTCCGACTTCGAAGGAAATCGCAGGGCGAACGGTTTCTTCGCGCTCTTGGATTTGGGAAAGCATGGCCTCAACTTCGCGTGGGCGCATGGGAGCTGGGCGGTCTTTGGTGCCGGCAAAGCCGATGACGCCTTCGATCTCCTTGATGAAGAACCATGTCTTTTCAACGAGTTGGTTATCAGCTGTAGCCAGATACATATTTACGATGATGTAACCTGGGAAAAACTTTTTCTTCGTCTCGGTTTTCTTGCCGCGTTTGATTTCAGAAACGATCTCGGTTGGGACAAGCACCTCGCGGATGTAGTCCTGCATTTCCTCAGCTTCAACCTGACGGGCGATGCGATCACGCACCTTGCCTTCCATGCCCGAGAGCACTTGGACAACATACCATTGGTCTTTATATTCTTTGGAATTTGGCATTGGAGAAAAAGAGTTTAGCTGAAAGAGAGTGAGTTAGACGAAAAGCTTGGTCAGGAAGCCGACCACGTAGACTTGGAGGAAGTCCCAGATTTGCACGAAACCTGCGAGCAGGATCACAGCAATGAGAACCACGATCGTGGAGTCGACGAGTTCTTTGTATTTTTTGAGGCCGTGTGCTTTAGGATCGGAATCCCAAGGCCAACTAGCTTTACGAAGTTCTCCTTTGACCTCACCGATGAAGCTGGAAACTTTAGCAAGATTTTTGATCAATAAGATAAGCAGAACCAAGAGGACCGCATAAACGATTCCAGTGGCGACCCAACTGTCATTGATCTTGATGTATTCGAGAAATTTCATTCGCTGTGAGAGGATAACGGAAAGTGGCACGCCAGGAGGGACTCGAACCCCCAAC
>JAJTHK010000067.1 GCA_021298895.1 Luteolibacter sp. | reverse complement strand
GCGCCACGCGGGCCTTGAATTCGGGGTCGTGTCTTCTGCGTTTGCCTTTCATTTTTTTGTGTGTTGGTTCGGTTTACAGTCCGCACCCACACACCACAATCATAGCTTAGCCTCTGGCCCGATTTTCGGGGTCCTGCTCAGTCGCGCCGTTTACCCTAGGAAACCCAGAAAGTCTCACGATTCTTGAAGCAGAGAAATACGGCTCCATTGTTTGCGATCATGGACTCGATATGGTGGGTTTGCATTGGTTGTTAGCTAAAACCGAAGGCTATCATTTAACCGATCCTAATCCCGCAACATCCCAACGCACGTTTGACTACGCTCGAAGACTTGCAGAAATTTGTGCAGCTATGGATGGAAAGATCATGGTCTGGGGAAGTCCACAGCAACGCACCCTCGCGCCTGAATGGTCGCGGACAGATGCCGATTTACGTTTCGTCGATTTCTTTCAACGTCTCTCCCCTCACCTTGCCGACTTGGATGTGACAGTTGCGTTCGAATTTCTCGGTCTAAAGGAAACCAATTTCATCAACACTGCAGAAGAAACAATTTTACTATTAGAGAAAATTGATTCGCCAAACGTCCGTCTGCATCTCGATGTGAAAGCCATGTCGGCAGACCGTAAACCCATCGCTCAGATCGTCCGCGATTCCCTGCCGTGGACCGCACACTTTCACGCCAACGACCCAAACCTCCGCGGCCCAGGGATGGGTGATGTGGATTTCCCAGCCATCGCCGCCGAACTCATCCGAGGTGGTTACGACAAATGGGTTTCCGTCGAAGTGTTCGATACCACCATCAGCCCAGACACGCTGGCTGCGGACAGCATGAAGCATCTCCGTGCTGCGTTTCCGGCATGAGGATTTATTCCTCGGGCATTGGTTGACCCTTCGTTTCAGGAAGGCATGGCAGAGCCATCAGTCCGAGCAGGAAGATCAAGCACATCAACGAAGCGGCATCACGAAACGCATCGATCTTCGCAACCGCCACATCCGTGCCCACCTCGGCGGCCTTGATGGCTGCTTTATCAGCAAGTTTCTTCGCCAACACAGCAAGAGTCAAAGGTCCTGTCGCAGCGAGATAGCGTCCGACGTTGTAGCAGAAGGAAACACCAGTCGCGCGTAAACGGGTTGGGAAAAGCTCAGGCAGATAGATTGAGAATCCTGCGAACACCGCGAGCTGGAAGAAACCCATGAGAGGAGCCATCCACAGAATATCCCAGCGACCGTTGATTTTTCCAAGCATTTGGAAAACAAAAACCGTGAAAACGAGAGCACCTAGGAAAAAGATGATGAACGCTTTCTTGCGACCCAAACGCTCGGTAACTCGCGTGAAAGCCATCATCCCAACGAATGCTCCGACGTTGAAGCAGAGAAGATTTAGAGAACCCCAAACTTGTTTTCCTTTGTTGATCGCCTCGGGCGTTGCGCCACTTGCTTTGAGGTGACTGGTGATAATGTCGCCAACCAGATCGGTTGAGAATACGCCGATTCCCCATAGCCCGATCACACCTGCACAAGAAAGAACCATACCGAGCAGAGCATGGCGCCGCCAAGTTGGGTGACTGAAAAGATCTTTGTAGGAACCCGATTTCTTGCCTTGGTCGGTGGCGCGATCACGAGCCGCAATCCATGCCTCCGGCTCTTTGACGCGCATCTGAATCGTCGCAACCATGAAGGCTGGCAATGCACCAATCACGAACAACCACATCCAGTAATCCGGATTCTTGCCAATCGCAGTGAGCGCAATACCCAAACCAATGAAACCAGCCGCAACGTTTCCGACTGCCGAAAACGACTGCAACACACCCAGTGCTCGAGGCCGCACCGTGCTTGGAACCGTGTCGGCAACCAAAGCTACAGCGAGACCGAAAACTCCACCCACACCAAGGCCCGTGATGAAGCGGAAAATGGTGAAATCCATGTAATGAGCCGACAGCCCCTCAAACCAAGGGATGGAGGTCAATTGAAGCGTCTGAGCAATGGTCGGCAGCTTGGGAAAACCTGCTAGTGCCGAAAGTCCCGTCGCCAATGAGTAAAGCAAAACCGTCACCGCCAACATTTTCGCGCGACCGTATCGATCGCCTAAGGATCCAAAAATCATTCCGCCCGTCGCCCAACCGAGCACAAAGATCGCTGTAGCTATACCACCATAGAATTTCGTATCCTGCCCCTCTTCGAGAAGTGCTGCCATCGCAGGGTTCCTTGCCAAGTTGAAGAGTTGCTGATCCAAGCAATCGAACAACCAAGCTAAGGTTGCGACGATGAAAACCAGACGTTGATAAGGTTGAAGTTGTGACCACCAGTTATCATTGGGATTCGGGGATTTTTCAGCGGGAATGGACATATCTTTATGGATTGAAATCTGAAAGACTCCAACGACAGAACCCCCAACCCGCAAGCATTAATTCAACTTTCTCGCCCACAACCTTGGAATGACAGAAGACCCATAATCTTCTCATCTCCGTACTTGCACATTCTAACCTGATCCTAAATGATTCGCATATGGATTATGCCACCGAAACCGAAGTCGCCGATGCAGCCAAACACCTTCGTTCCCTTGAAAAAGGGCTAAATGAGATTCTCTTCGGTCAGGAGGAGATTATCAGCCTCGTTATTACCGGTATCCTTGCCCGTGGTCACATCCTTTTAGAAGGTCTGCCAGGCCTTGGAAAAACCGAGCTCGTCAAAGGTCTTTCGAAACTTCTTCACCTCGAAAACAAGCGCGTCCAGTTCACTCCCGACCTTCTTCCGGGTGATATCACCGGAAACCCCATCCTTCAGGAAATCGATGGTCGACGTGAGTTCGTTTTCCAACCCGGTCCCTTGTTTGCAAACATCGTCCTCGCTGACGAAATCAACCGCGCCTCGCCAAAAACCCAGTCGGCCTTGCTTGAGGCGATGCAAGAACGCCGCGTCACGGTGCTTGGAAAAACCCACGAGCTTCCCCTGCCGTTTTTCGTTCTCGCCACCCAAAACCCCATCGAGCTCGAGGGAACCTATCCACTCCCCGAGGCGCAGCTTGACCGTTTCCTTTTCAAACTCGAGATCACTCGTAACAATGTTGATACCCTCCAACGCATCGTATCGCACCGCGAGCTCGGCACCGAACCGGAAGTCTCTGCGATCATGACAGCGGAAACTCTCGGCAACCTGCTGGGTTTGGTTCGCCGTATTTATCTTCCCGACGTTGTCGCAAACTACATCGCGCGATTGGTTGATTCCACCCATCCTGGCCAACACGAAGGCGCGAAACAAATCCGCTTCGGTGCCAGCCCGCGTGCCGCACTTGCGATGTCATCAGCCGCAAAAGCCCGTGCGCTCATCCATGGACGCTCCAATGCATCCTTCGAGGATGTAAAAGCGATCGCTCCAGCGGTTCTCCGTCATCGGATTGTGTTAGATTACCATGCGAAAGTCGATGGCCATACCTCCAACACGGTCATTGAAAATCTGATCAAACAAATTCCTTTCCAAGGTAACGCTACCCCGAAAAATCTCACCCCTGCTTAAATGAATCAATCAGCGAACCGGAACGATTTCCGGAAACTTTTCACGGCTGCGCTAATAATCGGAGCGATTCTGGCGAGCTTGAACCTCACTAATGCCCAAGAGGTTTTATTCCGTCAGGTTGCGGATAAGAAAACCGATACCCATGTTGAGGTTACCAGTTTGTTTTCAGATCCAAGCATAGGTGGTTATCATCCTGTTAGAGTTTTCATTTCCAACGGACAGCTTGTTAAGCATACCATCCATCTCAATTTTCAGAGCTTCACGAATAGTGGTGGGTCCTTGTCTACTTCCTCCAGTTATTCTTTTGGTATAAAGCCAGGAGAAGTTGCTAGCTATGATATCCTTGTTCCGCTGACTGCACAAAATGGCAACAATTATTATGAGCAGTTCAAAGTCTCGCTCAGTGGAACCATGGGGAACAATGGTCACAACGATACGATCAGCTTTGGAGCTCATCACCCGTGTGTTCTTTTAAGTGACAAACTCCACGCACCAAACGCATCGGCTCTCGCTTCCGAGGTGGCGACTCGTTCCTCTGGTCATCATAAGTATTCGGGAACCAGCGGATATTTTTCCTCCCGCTTTTCTCCGACTCAATTGCCCGATGATTGGCGAGCATACTCTGGTTTCGACTCCATTCTGATGACTTCAAATGATTGGATGTCCGTTCCTCCAGGCCCTCGTAATGCCATCATATCTTGGATGCGCCTCGGTGGGCAAATCATCATCTATGCCGATAGCTCAAGCAATCCAACCGCTCTCGGATTACCAAGCGATGCCAGTTTCGGAGAATACCTCATCAAGAACATCTCCGGAGACCGACTCGATCCGAAGCCAACCGTCGATCTTGTATATAAGAGAACAATCAAAACCCGCATCACTGCTGCGACGAAAGATTTTAATACTTCATGGCCACTACAAAATTTACTCAATACCAAAGACTTCAATTCGATCTTGTTCATTCTCATCCTGATCATTTTCGGGATCATCGTTGGTCCTGTGAATCTTTTCGTCTTCGCTAAATCAGGACGGAGACATCGCTTGTTTATCACCACGCCGATTATTTCCATCGTGACCTCCCTACTCCTCATCGTCCTGATCATTTTACAAGACGGATTCGGTGGTGAAGGTAAACGCCTTGTCTTGATGGAGGTCCGACCCGATGAAAACCAAAACGCTGCGTTCATTCATCAGGAACAATTCTCACGCACCGGCGTAATGACATCACCAAGCTTCACCATCGAGGAATCCGCGCTATTCGTTCCTGTTCCTCTTCGAGCAAGTCGTTGGTCGCGCTTCACTGATTCGACCAGTTCAGGCAATTACGATATCCAGCCCACTGGAGGAAAACTATACGCAGCTGGCAGCTGGTTTCAGAGCCGCTCAGAACAAGGTCAACTCATCTCAGCCGTTGTTCCAACTCGCGGAAGGATAGAACTTGGCAAACAAGACGGCAGTATCGTTTCAAACTTCGATTTCCCCATCAAAACCCTTCTTTATCTCGATGACAAAGGACAATGGCATCGCGTCGAGAATCTAACCAAAGGCAAATCTTCTAAACTCATCTCTATCGATCCCACAATGATTCAGCCCATCCTCAATGATTTGAATCTGAAATTCACAGAGCGGAACAAAGCCTTCTTCAAAAAAGTTCAAGATCGCAAAGGGCACTACATCGCCATCACCGAAGACGCCCCGGGCATCGACACCCACTCATCCATCGACTGGGATACCACGACCATCATCACCGGACCCATCGTCCGCTAAATTTTAAATTCTAAACTCTAAACTTCAAGTAAGAGCTCAATGAGCAATACCGTTACGAAATCTAAACCTTACGATCTTGAGCAACGTACATATGCATTTGCGCTCGAAATTCGTATGTTTTTACGGCATACGAATTGGGATCCAGTTTCTTGGCCGGATATCAAACAGGTCCTACGTTCTTCTGGATCGATTGCCGCAAATTATATTGAAGCCATCGAAGCTGTTAGTGAAACGGACGCTCTTTACCGCCTGCGAATTTCAAAAAAAGAAGCGCGTGAAACAGGACTATGGCTACAACTCATCAGTGATAGCAATCCCATCGACGAATCAATTCACCATTCAATTGAAGCGCTCATCTCCGAAACCAATGAGTTGGTTAAAATTTTTGCCTCAATCATTCGTAAAAAGTCCACACAAAGCCCTCTTCCTTGAGGTTTAAAATTTAAAGTTTAAAATTTAATGAGCGATCCTGCAATTCGAGTTCACAATCTTTACCGCTTCTTTGGTCCTTTGCAGGCTGTGAACGGTATATCATTTGATATCCCACACGGCTCCGTCTGTGGCTTTGTGGGTGCCAACGGCGCTGGTAAAACCACGACCATGCGTATCCTCGCAAGCCTTGACTACCCAACCATGGGTCACGCGGAAATCTGCGGGATCAATGTCATCCACCACCCCGCCGAAGTGCGACGATTGATCGGCTGGATGCCTGATCATTTCGGAAACTACGATAACATGACCGTCTTGGAATACCTCGACTTCTATGCGCGTGCTCTCGGCTACAAAGGTAAAGAGCGCCGTCAGCGCATCGATGAAGTGATGGAATTCACGGATCTCGTTCCTCTGGCAGACCGGTTTTCTAACAAACTATCAAAAGGCATGACACAGCGGCTTTGCTTGGGTCGCTCTCTTCTTCATGATCCCCAGGTCCTCATCATGGATGAACCCGCTGCTGGTTTGGATCCAAAAGCGAGA
Organism: Luteolibacter sp.; assembly: GCA_021298895.1. Lineage (GTDB taxonomy): Bacteria > Verrucomicrobiota > Verrucomicrobiia > Verrucomicrobiales > Akkermansiaceae > Luteolibacter. The sequence continues at coordinate 2,113 of JAJTHK010000067.1, read as the reverse complement.
GTTGAACTCAAGCACCTGATTCGTGTTCTCGCAAAAGAAGGCAAAACCATTTTCATCTCCTCTCACATCCTCTCCGAGCTAGGTGAAATGTGCGATACCTTGCTGTTCCTGAATAACGGACGTATCGTTCACCATGGAGATTCCGAATCCCTGAAACAAACATCCGACTCACTTGGCGGCGTGCTATATGATGTTCAGTTGGATGGTGATCCACAGGCGCTTTCTGATTGGGCGATTCTTCAACCGAATATCGAATTGCTGGAATCCAGAAAAACCGGCGGACGGATCCGCATTGATACAGAGGATCCTGCAAAAGCGGCTGATGTTCTAGCACGCATGGTCAAAGACAACTTGCGCATCATCGATTTCCACCGTGAACAACGCAATCTTGAAGACGCGTTCATTGATATGCTTTCCAATATTGAAAAGGGCAAACTCGCCGTTAAAACCCCTCCTCCTGTTCCCCCATCTGCTTCGCCTCAAGCTTCACAACCACCCGCAGAAGAACCAGAGGCACTGATCTGAGTATTCCTAACTCTAAATATTTTTCTCATGAAAATTACATTTCCCGATGATTTCTCAGACCGGCTCTCGCCCATGCTTGTCAAAGAATTGCGCCAAGGGCTGCGCACCAAAGCATTCATCGGGGTCTTTCTGGCGCTTCAGATCATCCTCGGCGTCATACTGCTCGGAGCTGTTAGCGTTTCCTCTTCTGATCAGGCAGGTGACACCATTTCGAACATCATCTTCATTTTCTTTTCCATCGCAGTGATGGTCATTCAACCCATGCGTGGTATGGGCGCCCTCTCCACTGAAATCAAAGACAACACGATTGATATGATGGTGCTGACCCGCCTGTCAGCTTGGCGCATCGTCGCTGGCAAATGGTCGGCCATCGTGAGTCAATCCGCACTGATTCTCGTCACGATCATTCCTTATCTCATCCTGAGATATTTCTTTGGTGGCATGAACCTCATCGGAGAAGTGGTCATGCTATTTCTGATTTTCATCACATCCGCCGCTCTCACCGCTATAACGGTTGGCCTATCTGCTTCAACATCCGTCATACTCCGCTCCATTCTGCCTTTGATTGGTATACCCCTTGGCACATACACATTATTCTTCGCCGTATTTGCCTATAGTAGCATGGGCGGCGGTGGCGGATCTTTGGTCGATTTCTGTTCATTAGAAACCGCCGACTCCAGGATAGGCGTCTCAATCTACATTGCAGCATGCATCTATTATAGTTTCTTCATGATATCCATTGGCACATCTCTCATCGCACCCTACGCGGAAAATTACTCCACCCTCCGCCGTATCATTTCTCTGCTTGTTACTGTAGCTGCTGCAATTATCGGGAGCATTTATGTTAATGATATCAAAATCATGATTGCTACATACTTTGCGATTTTCGCACCTATTTTCACCATCAGCCTCACCGAATTCGGAGCCATCGTTCCGCCGGTGATTGCAAAATTTAATCGATACGGATTCATCGGCAAACTCCTCGGCTTATTCTTACTCCCCACATGGGCGACAGGAGTTTTCTTTTGTTCTATCCTCACACTTATCGCGGCCATATCGATGTTTTTCATTCCACATACCTACTACGGTGCTGATGTATGGATCGTTGCATTGGGAATGATCTCATCCATGATTTTCCCTGCTATTTTGGTGAATATTTTCAAAAATAACGGCCCCGCACGGGTTTCGAATTACATCCTCATCACAGTAGCGACAGGCATTGTTTCCTTAACGCTCCTTGGCGTCGCTGAGTCTCTTTCCAGCAAAGGCATTCTCTGGCTTTTCGTCTGGTTACCGCCCGTATCGATGATTATGTCGGACAGTGGTGGCCTCGATGAGGAAATGGTCCTAGCTGCGACAGCTGCATTCAATGTGATTTATTTCGTAATCTTTACCCTCATGGCGATTCGAAATCTCAGGCAATCGATCAATGAACTTAATCACAGCGGCTCTGAGCAGGACCCCGAAAATCGGGCCAGAGGCTAAGCTATGATTGTGGTGTGTGGGTGCGGACTGTAAACCGAACCAACACACAAAAAAATGAAAGGCAAACGCAGAAGACACGACCCCGAATTCAAGGCCCGCGTGG
>JAJTHK010000038.1 GCA_021298895.1 Luteolibacter sp. | reverse complement strand
GACCATTGAAGGAAAACGTCACTTTGGCTTGTTTCGAAGGGAAGGAGTGAATTTCAGTTTGGAGGATGTTTCCACAGAGTATCCACAGGTGTCCGAGGCCATGCGCACCGCGCTTGAGAAGTGGATGGATGAGCACGTGGAGACGCCGTTGGAGCAGATTTTTCCGGGTGGGGAGTAGGGGAAGTCTCTCAGTTCCTAGTTCACCGATAACTGATAACTGAATCACTTCGCTGGTATGCGAATTTTCGAAGGTGAATAGCCGGCAGCTTCGGCAGAAATTTCCCATGCGCCACCTAGTTCGGTATTGAATTTTGGTGGTAAGGTGATTTCGCCTTCGAGGTTGCCTGCGACTTCATTTGCTCCATGCGCTAATTCGAGAATGGCGGTGACGAGTCGGTCTGCATCGTCAGCTTTCAAAGCTGCTTGGGGAGGCATAGGGACGACACCCCACACGCCGCTTCCTCCGGTTTTCAATTTGTTGACCAAGTAATCCTTTGCGTCTTTTTGATCGCGGTATTTGATTGCGACATCGAAGTAAGCTGGGCCTACGGAAGTTGTGTCGACTTGGTGGCAAGCCAAGCATTGGTTGGCTTTTGCGAGTTCAGCGGGTTCTGGCTCAAACTTTGGACCGCCAGAATCATGCCCTGTCGGCGGGACGTAGCGAGCTCGGATGCTGAGGTTTTTGGGATCTGGGTTTTGCTCGGCGGTGACTTTGTATTTCAATTTATCACCAAAGGTTGGTTTCTGAGTTGTCTTACCGAGTTCAAGTTTAAGCGATTTCAGTTCCGATGCATGGGTTAAAGAAATGCGGGCAATAGCGATTGCGCCGTTCTCATCTTTTGCGACGGCACGGATTTCTTGGAATTTTCCTGCTGGTAGGACGATGTTTGAGCCAGTTCCGAGATTACGTTCCGTTGTGTCCTCGGTAACATACCATGAGACGACCATCGGTTTACCTTCTGGATCACTGGCTTTATCTACGGAGTAACCGTTGGCTACGTCAGGAGTGGCTTTGATGGTGATAGTAGGTGGCTTGTTGCCATCATCAGGAAGTAAGTTAGAAACTGAACCGTTCTTATTGAAATACCAATCTGAGCCGTATTCAAGCAGCACGAGCGAACCATCTTTGTTCATTTCCAAATCCATGGGATGGACGATTTTTTCCATCAGGATTTCCATTTTTTCAAACTTCTCATCCTCTGTGAGTTTGGTTTTGAAAATTTTGCCACGCATCCAATCGTAGTTGAGTAGCGTTTTGTTATCTTCCTTGCTCAGGATGTTGAATTTTCTGTCGGCTTCGTGGTAGAAGATCGGACCTGCCATGGCGTTGCGACCACCTTTTCCGATGATGGGAAATTCCGCGCTATCCGCATAAGGATACCAAATGAAAGCCGATTGCGCAGGTGGAAGATCCGTGAGTCCGGTGTTTCTCTTTCCTGGGTTTTTCGGGCTATTGGGATCGGTCATTTGACCAATTGTATTGTTAGAAAAATCAACAATTGGGTAAGGCTTGTTGTTGGCGATGACAAAGGGCCAGCCAAAATTTCCTGCGGCTTTGGCTTGGTTGACTTCATCGTGTCCACGTGGTCCTTTAGGGCCATCGGCTTGAGCGTCCGGGCCTACCTCACCCCAGTAGAGGGTTTTGGTTTTGGGATCGATGGAGATACGGAACGGATTGCGGCATCCCATGACATAAATTTCAGGTCGGGTCTTGGCTGTTCCTTTCGGGAAAAGATTGCCTTGAGGAATTTCGTAACCGGTTTTGGTGGGTTTGATGCGTAGGATTTTTCCACGGAGGTCATTGGTGTTTCCAGCCGTGCGTTGGGCGTCGAAAAATATCTTATCATCTCTATCATCGATGGGTGCGACCCCAGCGCTTGCAAACGGATTTGTGTTATCTCCTGTGGACAAATAAAGTAATCCATCAGAATCAAATTTCAGAGAGCCGGCCTGATGAGTTGCGGTTTGATCGCGTTCCGTTGGAATAATGAGAAGTTGTAGCTCGGATGCGGAATCGATTTTTCCATCTTTCAGTGTGAAGCGGGAAAGGCGGTTTTCCAATTTGTCTGCCGCGCTGTAATAGAGAAAGATGTGCTGGTTGGTTGAAAATGCCGGGTCGATTGCGATGCCGAGTAATCCGTCTTCACGACCAATCGGGCTTTTCGGCTCTGTGCTTCTGAGGGCGTGAACTTTGATCGTGCCGATTACAAAGATACCACCCGTGTTTGGATTGATACGCAGCACACGACCTTCCCGTTCGATGACGTAGAAATCCCCATTGGGGGCAATCGCGATTTCCATGGGATCATTGAGACCTGTGGCGATGGTTTGTTTAACTAGAGGCGCGGCGAGGGCACTGGTTGTTAGAAGTGCGAGTGGGAGGAGAAAGGGGAATTTCATGGGTGGGTGGATTCTTACAGATCAAAAATCAAACCTCAACAATCATCAATCGTCAATAAAACCGAGTAACCTATGCGGCCAAGATAAAGACTGGATTGATGAATGACGATTGATAATTTTTGATTTTTGATTTGGAAGAGTTGAGGCTTTGATGATGACTATTATTTAGGCTAGCGGATGAGTTATAAAAGCGAATCGTGAGCGATGTGGACTAAACTGTCTCTGAGATTCGGTGGATAGGCTAACTCATTATGAGAAATTCCTTGATGCATCAATGGGGATCTATTCAGTCTGGGGATGCGTGAGTCCTTGGATATGGTGTCTTTGGATCGTGGAGAATGAATACGTTTCAACTAAACTAAATAGAGTGCATCCATCAACAAAACATAGGCTAGAGCTGCTATTGTTTACCTTTGTGGCTTGCATAGGAGCTTTCATTCGAGGCTTGGAGCATCGTCACTGGGGTTGGGGTCCGAATCTTTCAAAATACAGGGAGCACATCATACCATGGATCGTCGACGTCACTTGGCTCTTTGCTTTGGTTGCTGCTGCGGTTGTTGGGCTTAGAGGTAAATTTTCCGGAGCTCGCCCAGTCGGAGTCATTTGCGCGGTAATCGTCGTTACGATGGGATTAGCCGGAACTATGGGCATCCTATTGTACGGAGTCGTTCTGGCGATTTTGGTTCTGGTTCAATTTATTGAATTGATTGTATATCACCAAGTGAACAATCAAACGAACACAGACTAATTAAATTTAAAAGCCGAATCATGTGGCAAAAAATCAAAGAATTCTTCAGCGGTGAAGAACCCGTTGCGTCCGTTTTCAAAGAGGAATGGATAGTGATGCTGGAGGAAAATGTTCCTCTGTATTCGTGTTTGCCTGAGGAACTTCGGCCTCTTTTGCATGAGCGGATTGCCAGCTTTGTTTGCACGACACGTTTTGAGGGATGCAACGGGCTCGAACTGACCGAGGAAATGATTCTAACCGTTTCAGCCCAAGCATGCATGCTGGTCCTGCATCGGAAAGGAGAGCCTTATCCGGAATTGCGGAATGTTTATCTCTATCCGAGCTCGTTCAGCTCCGTGATGAAAAAGCAGAACGCTCATGGTGTGGTGACGGAGGGAGTCGTTCATCGACTGGGAGAATCTTGGGAAACCGGCACGGTGATTTTATCGTGGTCGGCCGCTGAGCATGGTGCGCGGAACATTCACGATGCGGAGAACGTGACCTTCCATGAATTTGCTCATCAGTTAGATCACGAGGATGGGGCTGCCGATGGAGCTCCGGGGCTATCGAGTCGCGAGGCATACCGCTCATGGGCACGAGTTTTTCGCGGTTGTGACGGAGACCTTTTTTGAAAAGCCAAAACAACTGAAGCAGAAGAGGCCGGAGCTTTATGAGGAGATGAGTGGGTTTTACGGATTGGATCCGGCGGCGTGGGGGCGGTGAGGTTTTTCGCCGTAGGCTTTGGACTGCTGCGGTTCTCCGCAGCTTTTGGTCGGATGATGAGGAAAGGGGAAACAGGTTGTCATCCATCGCTGTGATGATCGGCGCAATCCGTGAGAGCTGGGAATGATCCCAGCAGTCCAAGGCCTGCGGCGCGCATCAGCTCGACGTTTCCATCAATACCAACAAATCATCGGAGTCCACCTGAACGCCTTTTTTGACGAGGATTTCTTTGATGATTCCGTCGGCTTGGGCGGAGACAGTGGTGAGCATTTTCATCGCTTCGAGGGTGATGATTTTATCACCAGCTTTCACCTCGGTGCCGGGTGAAACGACGATTTCCGTGATCATGCCTGGCAGCGGAGCGCAGATTTGATTTGGATCTGACGGATCGCCTTTTTGACGGGCGGCGGTGGCGGTGCTGACGAGGGATTTATCGACGATAACCGATTCGCGCGGCATGCCGTTGAGTTCGTAGAACAAGGTGCGGCGTCCTTCGTTATCTGCTTCACCGATGGAGATGAGTTTGATGATGAGGATTTTACCGGGATCGATTTCGACTTCGATTTCCTCACCGATCTGCAAACCATAGAAGAAGGCAGGGGTGGGAAGTTTACTGAGGTCGTCGTATTTTGCGAGAGTTGCTTGGAAATCTTTGTAGACGCCAGGATACATTAGGTGGGAGTAAATCGCATCCTGCGATTGGGGATTGGAAATTGGGGATTGGAGATTAAGGAGTTTTGCAACTTCGTTGAGATCGACTGGCTTTGCGAGTTCACCAGGGCGTTTGGTGGTGATTTTTTGATTCGGGCCGAGAACGACTTTTTGGACATCGGCTGGCCAGCCTCCATCGGGTTGGCCGAGGCCGCCGGAGAGCATATCGATCACGGATTCTGGGAAGTCGATGGAGCCGGGTTTGATCTTGGTGACGTCTGAGGCTTTGATGCCACGGGTGACGAGGAACATGCACATGTCGCCGACGACTTTGGATGACGGGGTGACTTTGATGATGTCGCCGAAGAGCTGGTTGACATCGGCGTAGGTGCGGGCGATTTCGCGCCAGCGGTGACCGAGGCCCATGGAGTTGGCTTGTTCGCGGAGATTGGTGTATTGACCGCCGGGCATTTCGTGTTCGTAAACTTCGGCGGTGCCGGCACGCGGTGCGGAGTCGAAGGGTTTATAAAATGTTAGAACATGCTCCCAGTAGTCGGAAATTTCGTTGAGAGAATCTAAGTTGAGGCCCGGATCTTGATCGGAGGATGCGAGTGCGGCGCAAACGGAGTTGAGGTTTGGCTGGGAGGTTGAGCCGGACATAGATGCGATCGCGAGGTCTGCGATATCGACTCCGGCGCGGGAGGCGGCGATGACCGAAGCGGCGTTGAGGCCGGAAGTGTCGTGGGTGTGGAAATGGATGGGGATGCCGATTTCCTGTTTCAGGGCATGGACTAGGTTGTAAGCCGCTTGGGGTTTGCAGAGACCAGCCATGTCTTTGATACAAAGAATGTGTGCACCCATTTTTTCCACTTCCTTGGCTTTCGCGATGTAGTAGTTAAGATCGTATTTCGAGCGAGCGGGATTGAGTATGTCACCGGAGTAACAGATCGCGGCTTCGCAGATGGATTTTCCATGTTCGCGCACGGCTTCCATGGCTACCTGCATGTTAGGTAGGTAGTTCAGGGAATCAAAGATGCGGAAGATATCCATACCGGAATCGGCGGCGTGCTCGATAAAGCCTTTGACGACGTTGTCGGGATAGTTGGAATAACCAACTGCGTTCGAGCCGCGGAACAACATTTGGAAAAGAATGTTAGGAACTTTTTCGCGCAAGCTGCGGAGACGTTCCCACGGGCATTCGTTGAGGAAACGCATGGAGGTATCAAAGGTCGCGCCGCCCCACATTTCCAAAGAGAACATCTCGGGTGTTAGATTGGAGTAGCTTTCCGCAATGTTCAGCATGTCACGGGTGCGCATGCGCGTTGCGATGAGGGATTGGTGAGCGTCCCGCATCGTGGTGTCGGTGATCAGTAGGCGTTTTTGATCGATGATCCACTGGGAGAATTTTTCGGGGCCGAGCTCGCGAAGAAGGATTGCCGATTGATGATTGGCGATTGTTGATTTTGGATTTGAAGAGGGAACTGGCGCGGGCGTGAGAATGGTTGCTGGGCGGTAGTTTTTGGCGGTTGGATTTCCGTTGACGGTGATGTCAGAAAGGTAGGCGAGGGTGCGGGTCGCGCGGTCGCGGCGTTTGCTGAATTTGAAGAGCTCAGTTTTGGTATCGATGAGTTTTGTGTGAGCTTGGCCGGAGCGGAAGGTTTCATCAGCGATGATGTTTTCGAGGAAGGGAATGTTGGTTTTCACCCCGCGAATCCGGAACTCGCGGAGGGCGCGATCCATGCGTTGGCAGGCGGTGGTGAAACAACGACCCGTGGCGGTGAGTTTCACCAACATCGAATCGTAGTAAGGCGTGATGACCGACCCTGCATCGCCAGATGCGGCGTCGAGGCGGATGCCGAAACCTGCGGCGGAGCGGTAGTTGAGGATGCGGCCGTAATCTGGCGCGAAGTTTTTCTCAGGATCTTCCGTGGTGATGCGGCACTGGATGGCGAAACCGTTGCAGGGAATTTTATCCTGTTCGGGGATGGCGATTTCTTCGCCGAAAAGAGATTGTCCTTGGGCGACGAGAATTTGTGAGCGGACGAGGTCGATGCCAGTGACACATTCGGTGACCGTGTGCTCGACTTGGATGCGCGGGTTCATTTCGATGAAGAACCAATCCTTTTGATCCATGTCGTAGAGGAACTCGACCGTGCCGGCGTTGTTGTAACCGATGCCATCGGCGAGTTTCACAGCGGCGTCGCAGAGTTCTTTGCGGATCTTGGGATCGAGGTGCATCGCAGGTGCGACTTCGACAACTTTTTGGTAGCGACGTTGGACCGAGCAATCGCGCTCGTAGAGGTGGACGACGTTGCCGTGTTGGTCGCCGAGGATTTGGACTTCGATGTGTTTGGCGCGTTTGATGTAGCGCTCGAGGAAAACGGCGGGATTGCCGAAAGCATTCTCAGCTTCCGCGCGTGCCTCGGCCAGCAGGCCGGGGAGTTGGGAGGGTTTTTCTACGACGCGCATGCCGCGTCCGCCGCCACCGAAGGCGGCTTTGATGATGAGTGGGAAACCGATTTTATGGGCGACCTCGAGAGCTTCATCGGGATCGGTGATGGGTTCCTCGGTGCCGGGAAGGGTGGGGACGTTGAACTTGTGGGCGAGCGCACGGGCGGCGGTTTTATCGCCCATGTTTTCTAACAACTCTGGAGAAGGTCCAATGAAGGTGATGCCTTCGCGGGCGCAGGCGCGCGCGAAATTTGGATTCTCGGAAAGGAAACCGTAACCTGGATGGATCATGGTGACGCCTTTGGATTTCGCGAGTTTGACGATGCCTTCGTAATCCAAATAAGCGCCGACTGGGCCTTTCGAGGAATCGAGTTGGTAAGCTTCGTCTGCTTTGAAGCGATGGATGGAGAAGCGATCTTCCTCGGCGAAAATGGAAACCGTGCGGAGACCGAGCTCGGTGGCGGCGCGGAAAATACGGATCGCGATTTCACCACGGTTGGCGGCGAGGAGTTTACCAGGTTGGGATGGGCTTGAAGGCATGCAGGGGGATTAGAAACGCTAAGTTTTAAACTTTAAACATCAAAATGTGAGTTCTTGGTTCCTAGTTCTTGGTTGGAATTTTTCACCGCGGAGGCGCAGGGGTCGGAGAGGGACGCAAAGCAGGATGAGCGATAGTGAATAAATCACAAAATGGCGAAGCTCTAAACGCTTGGAACTGTAGTCAAAGCTGGGGTTTTTGGTATTGGCAGGGATCGGGAGAGGGGGAGATCGGAAGAGGGGCGTTTTTGCATGACCTGGGATAGTCGATTTGCTTTTTGACGGATGGGCTGGTTTTTTTAGTGTCTGAGGATTTATGGAACAAAAAGACATGGAGGGGTTTCCTAGGATGCGGCGCAGTGCGTGTGCTGATTCGTCTTTGCGTGCGGAGATTGAGCGGGTGAAGAAGATGATTGTGGAGGAGTGGATGAGCGTGGCACTGAATATGGGTAAGGTTTCATCGGGATCGCAGGGAAAAGTGAAATCGAAGGAGGTTCACCAAGGGGAACAGTAAGACCGATCATATATAACGGATACGCAGTTGGGGGAAGGTGATGGAGGAATTGGGTTAGGGAGTGATCGGGTGAGGGGGAGATCGGGTGAGGGGATCCTCCTTCGTCTAGGCTACGGCGGACAAGGATGGAGGAAGAATTTTTAACCGCAAAGAGCGCAAAGAACGCAGAGAGTGGAGGATTTTGGTATATCGTTTTAACATTAGATTCTGTTTAGTTAAAGTATGTCTTCTCTCCTCCATCTCCCATTGTGGGGAGTTTATGATCTTTCGCTTTGCGCGGCTGCTACGCCATTGCAGATCTTCCCAAATACGGCGACCGAAGATCGCTGCTACCTTAAGTCGCAATATACCAGTCTTAATAAGTTGGCATGGCGGAAGTAATCCGCCGCCACGATGCCGCTACGGTTCACTTCCCAATGCAGAAGCTCGAGAAGATCACACCCAGCAGGTCTTCGGTATCGACTTTCCCAGGGATTTCTCCGAGGGCGTCTAGGGCTTCTCTTAGGTCGATGGCGGCTAGTTCGGGGTTGGTGGCGTGATCGGTGAGGAGGTTGAGGGCGGCGTGCAAGCTGGTGTGGGCGAGTTTGAGGGAGGCTTGGTGGCGGGCGTTGATGGCGACCGCGTGTTCGCCGAAATCGGCTTCGGTGAAATGGAGGGCGGTGCGGATTTTTTCGGAGAGTTGCTCGAAGCCATCGTCTTTCAAACAGGAGATGCGGATGGCATCGGCGTTTTTCCATGAAGGATGTTCGCCGAGATCGGATTTGTTGAGGACGAGCAGGTGGGTTGCGTGGTTGGAGGGATATACGGCGCGTTCGGGGCGGGGTTGTGAGGCGTCGGCGACTTCTAACAGGAGATCGGCGGATTCGATCTGGCGGACGGTGCGTTGGATGCCCTGGGATTCGATGAGGTCATCGGATTCACGCACGCCGGCGGTATCGACGAGGCGGAGCGGGATGTCGTGGAGGTTGATGATTTCCTCGATCGTATCGCGCGTGGTTCCGGCGATGTCTGAGACGATGGCGCGATCGAAGCCGAGGAGGCGATTGAGCAGGGAGGATTTGCCGACATTTGGTTCGCCGAAAATGACCGTGCGCACGCCTTCGCGCAGGACGCGGCCTTGATCGGCGGTGGCGAGTAGGGAATCGATGGTTGCGAGGATGTTTTCGATTCTTGCGCGGAGTTCGATGGTGGTTTGGGGATCGATGTCTTCGTCTGGGAAATCGATCCATGCTTCGAGGTGGGCGAGGACTTCTAACAGTTCGTCGCGGGCGGCGGTGGTGCGTTTGCCGAGCGTGCCTTCGAGTTGGGAATGGGCGGCGCGGATGGCGAGGCGGGTCTGTGCGGAAATGAGATCCATGATCCCCTCGGCTTGGGTGAGATCGAGTTTTCCGTTAAGGAAGGCACGTTGGGAAAACTCTCCCGGTGAAGCGTGGGTGGCGCCGCATTCGAGGAAGCGGGCGAGGACTTCGCGGGTAACGAGGATACCACCGTGGCCGGCGAACTCGACCGTGTCCTCCCCAGTGAAAGAGTTAGGTCCGAGAAAAACTGTTAGTAGACCATCATCGATGATGGTGCCTGCGGTATCGCGGATTTTGCAACGACGTGCCAGACGTGGCATGGTGGAAGAAGCGATTCCGCCTGTGCAGATATCAGCGACTTGGAGAGCATCGGGACCTGAGAGGCGAATGAGAGAAATAGCACCAATGCCCATCGGAGATGCGATGGCTGCAATTGTTGAAAGATTCTGCGAAATCATAATGAGATTTCGAAATGCCTATTTCGATGGCGGGATTTCAGCGATTTCTTTTCCTCCGAGATTGAGGAATTCCCAACAAATGAAACGGTTGACTTGGAGTTGAGGTTTTTCTGGAGTGCCTGCCCAGATGAGTTCGACGGTGGCGGTGCGGTGAGTGGGTACATTTGTTTTAGCGCTTTGCTGATCTAAGCTCGAGAGGGCTTGTCCAGCTTGTGTTGTGGTGAGAACGTAAATTTGGGCTGAGTCATCCTTGTGGATAGGATCGGTAAATTTATAACTCGTATCATTTGCTGGAGTGTTAGGAGGATTAGTCGCTGGCTCATTGGTGACGATCATGCGAAAGACTTCAGTTTTCGCTATGATTGGGTTTTTAATGAAAGCATTGAATGTTTTATACTTGGTTTGAGCAAAAACTTCCCAATCGAGCTTCACGCCTTGTTCGGTTTCCTTCAGAAAGGCTAAGACTTTTGTGTTGCTATTAGATGGGTTGGTCGCGTTCGTGGACTCAGGATGGTTGTATTGCAGTAATGTGAAACCTTTATTACTATCGGCCTCGGGAATTTGAACCGTTGAAAACTTGTTAGCTGGGGTGTTGGTTTCATCAATGGTTCTATTGGTGTAGAATGCTTCAATTTTCGGACGAAGTAATTCAGCGTTTAAAACATAATCCATTTTTTCATTCAAACTGTAAGCCGCTAAATATTTCTCCATCGTGGGATTGATAATAGCTTTGGCGGGTTCAGTTGAGTTACGTGGGAATAATTTGATGCCTAGAGGCTCATTGATCTCGTTCTTCGCTCTGAGTATGCCTATCACGAAATAAGCTGCGCCACCTAGTCCACCTATGATAAGAAGGAATACCAATATCCGAACGATGGAATTGCCTTTTTTAGCTGCTTGGTTGGGCGTGGCAGTAGCGGGTGCGGTTGCAGGAGCGGGAGCGGTTGCAGGAGCGGGAGTGGGAGTGGGAGCTTCTACCACTGAGGTGTCGACTTCTACTTCGATGGCTGAGGTATTAACGAGAAAATCGGGTGAGGTGACGGCTGCCTGACAATGTGGGCAGGGCCCTGCGGTGGGGGGAAGATTGAATGGAATTACAATACGTCCATGGCAACTTGGGCAATTGAAGGCGTGCTCTTGTGAGTTTTTTGAACGTTCAGACATGCTTGGCACTTGGGAAGCTAAAATGTAGGGATCTGGTTATACTTGTCAACGAAGCTGCATGGTAAGTTTTTGCTCAAAGACACCTATCTTCTGCCTTGCACCCGCTCATCGAGAGGCCTAGCCTACGCGCCCCGCAGTAGACCTATGAAACCTGTTTACATTTACGATACGACTTTGCGCGATGGAACCCAAGGCGAGGGTTTTCAGCTTTCTGGGCTCGATAAGCTTCGGATCGCCAGGCATTTGGATCATTTCGGGGTCGACTACATCGAGGGTGGTTGGCCGGGTTCGAATCCGAAAGATGTCGAATTTTTCCAAGAGGCGAAGAAGCTCGATTTGAAGCATGCGAAGTTGGCGGCGTTTGGATCGACCCGTCGTGCGAATGTAAAAGTCGAGGAGGATGCGCAGGTGCGTTTGTTGATCGAGGCTGATACGCCAGTGGTGACGATTTTTGGAAAGAGCTGGGAGATGCAGGTTACGGAAATTTTACGGACCACCGTAGAAGAGAACCAAGCGATGATCCGGGATACCGTGGCTTATCTCGTGAAGTATGGTCGCGAAGTCATTTACGATGCGGAGCATTTTTTTGATGGGTATAAAGATTCACCTGCGCATGCGTTGGCTACATTGAAAGCGGCGTCAGAAGGTGGTGCGGCATGTTTGGTGTTGTGCGATACGAACGGTGGAACTTTGCCAAAAGAGATTATGGAAATTTGCGCAGCGGTTCGCGCGCATTTGCCGGCGACGCCGATAGGAATTCATACGCACAATGATTCAGAACTCGCGGTGGCAAATGCGATTGCGGCGGTTGATGCCGGAGCGATCCAAGTGCAAGGCACGATCAATGGCTACGGCGAGCGCACCGGAAATTGTAATCTCACATCGGTGATTCCCATCTTGCAGTTGAAAATGGGCATCGAAGTTGTGCCGCGTTTGGAAGAACTGCGGGACCTATCGTTCTTCGTCGATGATGTTTCGAATAATCCACATTTCGCAAGAGCGCCGTTTGTGGGTCGCACGGCATTTGCCCATAAAGGCGGGATGCATGTGAACGCGGTACAGAAACTTGCCCGCAGCTATGAGCACATTGTTCCGGCGAGTGTGGGTAATGAACAAACCATTCTCGTTTCTGAGCTAAGCGGCCAATCGAATATTTTGCTCAAAGCCGAGCAGATGGGTATGCCAATTGAAAAAGGTGCGCCCGAGGCCGCAGCGATTTTGACCAAGGTGAAAGAACTCGAGCATGAGGGTTATTCTTTTGAGGCGGCGGGTGGGTCGCTCGAGTTGCTGATCCGTCGTGAGCTGGGGAAATATGAGAAATCGTTCCAAGCCAACGAGTATCACGTTAGTTTCCGTCAGTATCGTGATGGCCATGCGCCGGTTTGTGAAGCGACCGTGAAACTCAGTGTAAACGGCGAAAAAGAACTGACTGTTGCCGAGGGCAACGGCGTGGTGAACGCGCTTGACCTTGCGCTGCGCAAGGCCCTGCTGCCGTTTTACCCTGAAATCGCAGAGGTTTCACTGATCGATTACAAAGTCCGCATCCTCGACAGCCAAGACACCACCGCGGCAAAAACCCGGGTGCTAATCGTTTCATCTCACGGAGATCAAACTTGGGGAACCGTGGGAGTTTCCGGGAGTGTCATCGAGGCGAGCTGGATTGCTTTGGTGGATGGGATTGATCTATTCCTGCAGCGTAAAATGAAGAAAAATTAACACAGGTATCCCACAGCATAAGCGCGGGGCTGTGCAAGCCTTGAATTTACAAGGCTTAATGGTCCGATTTGGGTGATGGCGATTGCGAGTTTTTTTGAGTTGGTGAGTGAATGACGAGTTTACGTGCCTATGCTGTCCCAT
>JAJTHK010000049.1 GCA_021298895.1 Luteolibacter sp. | reverse complement strand
TACCCGCAGCTCTTGGATGGAGCAGTTTTCGGGATTTGGGTGATGGCGCTTGCGACCGATGCATAATCAAAGGAGGTGTTCAAAATAGTACAAGTAAAAAATTTGGTTTTTTACGCACGGACTTTTGGCAAACGGTCTAAGGGCACATGGCTCGATTGCTTATTGCATAAGGGAAACCGTGCTATAGAGATTGCTCCGCCTATGAGTTACAGCGAGTCCCAACCTTTAAGTGTAGCGCCATGGATGGCGGGCTTGCGGGCGGCACGGGCGAATTTGATTCCGGCTTTGATTGTTCAGGGGATCATGCTGACATTGGTGCTGAGCTACTATTTCTGGCCTCCGACGGCACGGTGGCTGAATGAACTCGCGCAACTCAAGCAAAGCTGGGGATATGGATATTCAGCGTTGTCAGCCGCGCTTGCAGGTGGATTGGCTCCGGAAATCATGCGGGTGCTGATGTTTCAAAAGGGACGGCCTTCAACATTCAACGCAACCAACCTTTTATTCACCCTACCTTTCTGGGGATGTACTGGCATGATGGTGGATTTTTTTTACCGCATGCAAGCGCTGTGGTTTGGTTCTGAGGCGACATTCCAAATTGTCGCCATTAAAGTCATCGTGGATCAGTTTATCTTCAATCCGCTCATCGCTGGGCCAAGTGGAGCATGGTTTTATGATTGGAAACTCTCGGGCTGCTCTTTCAAAAATTCCGGCAGATTTCTAACTGCAACCTATTATCGAGAAGTCATAGTCCCTATTTTGTTTGCAACTTGGGGAGTGTGGATTCCTTTGGTAGCGATTCTTTATTCGCTTCCCTCATTGCTACAAATCCCTCTCTTTGGATTAGCCCTAGCGATGTGGGTGATGCTTTACACTTGGATCAGCGAGCAGCGACCCCAACCGAGGTCAAAATCTATTTAGGCAAGGGATCTCCGGTTATTTCAGCAAGTTTCTTTACAAAGGCCCTGTTGCCTCTTTTCATATCACCATGGGCTGCTTGAATTTTATCGACTTTCTCCCACATCTCTTTGCTGCCTTCGAATTCTCTGCCGAAACCGCGGACTGAAGCGATGACACTTTTGGCTTCTTTCAAAAGGTCGTCATTTCGGGTTTCAGTGTAGCGATCCAAATCTTTGATATCATCGCGCATTTGTTCGTATAGATCATTCATTCTGGCGAGTTGATTGGAGTTAATGTCATAATAATCTCCGATTTTTCCGAGCTCAGTGATGACATCGATCTTGCGCCAGATTTCTGCGGCTAAAGCTTCACGAGTGAGGTAGCGCGGCCGTGAGACAGAGCTGTAAATCAACAGGGTTTTTGCGGAAAGGTGATAGGGCGCTTGAGCCACAATCTCCTGCAAGCGCTCACGAACAAATTTATTTGTTAGATATGCGCCCAGCGCGCTACCTGCAGATTTCTCTTTGATGAGTTTGAACTTGTTATAAACCTCCTCGTGTTGCGGAGAAGATTCCATGCTGGCAAGTGTGACGAACTCTTCCAAAGATGAGGCGATGAGCACTTCGTATTTGAGGAAAAACTCAGGCTTTTCGAGGGCGAGCAAGTTGATGAGCATGGGTTCTGCAGAGGCTGGAATAATCAATCTACCGCCGGAGCCCTCCGCCAATACCATTAGCGCACGCCAGAAGTATGCGGGTAATTTGAGATTGCCCGAAGAACGATCGATCTCCCCGATTACGATTCCATCAGGAGCTATGCCTGTGAGCGCGGCGTTAGCGAGAACAAAGGCAGGGCCACTGATTGCTCCACGATTTCTGCTAAATGGATAAGCGGAGTTTTCGGAATCTATTGAAACATTAATTTCGGCACGTTCTGGCAATCTAACTAAGTGCTTAGTAAGCCTATTTTTTAAGGGGCTAGAGAGCTCCTCTTCCATTTGCCAATAATCGTTCGAGCTGGCTGAAACTTGAACTCGGAAGCCATGCTGCTCTTCTCCATCTTCATTCGTTGGATGATTGGTACCTCTCATTTGCAAAGGAACAACTTTGTGTAACCAAAGAGATTTGTCCTTATCATAGATTCGGAGTACAGTTGATAGTTTAGCCATATCCATGACCACTCCTTTTGTGGGATCATATTTTGGTAATACTTTTGGAGGAGTTACGGCGATCTCTTCTTTTTTATCGTCAACTTTTGGATCTTCTTTTTTAGTTGGCTCTTTTTTGAAGTTGGCGAGTTCTGCCACCCAACCATTCCATCCTGGATGTTCAGGCTTTGCCAAGTAGCTACTGGCTAGCGAATCTGTTGGAAAAATGTTGGCCAATGTTTCTCCTAACATAGCAGCAAGAACATTTCCATCCTGTCCAGCTTCCGGAGACGAGAGCCATTCAAGACTGTTCCAAGCCTGCCTCTTGTCATAGTCCAGTTTCCCCTTATCTGCGAAACTCGGCTTTTCGCCTTCGATAAGCCTATCAAGTATGTTCTTGGCAGATTCGTTTTTGGGATTCAGCGCAAGCGCTAGTGCGAGGGCTTTTACGACAGCCCGGCGGTGCTCCGCCGTTTCGTAAGGACTGGCGCTAGTGATCGTTGTGATTTGATACGATAAATTGTCAATGGCTCGGTCACTGATGGGCAGCTGGTCACGACGAAACGGAGCAATTTTGCCAGTCGGAGGAACAAAAGTTGCGGCATCGACTGCCGCAATCATCAGTAAGAAGCAACAAACACTGAGGCTCCTAATGGACGATTTTCTGGAGTTTAGATGCATACAACTACCATATGTATGAACTTTTTTTGATAAAATCACAAGAGAACATTGCAGTTTCAGGTCATTTTTTGAAAGCCTACACGCATGTCTGAATCTAATACGGAAGTGGTGACGCGGGAAGAAGTGATGTTTTTCGATACAGATTGTGGTGGCGTGGCGCACAATCTCGCCTACCTGCGGATGATCGAAACCTGCCGGACTAGGTTGGCGGCAAAACTGGGTATGGAACTTCGGGAAATGTCAGAAACTCAGATTTTCCCAGTTTTAACCCGCACAGAGGTTGACTATCGCAGGCCTGCGAAACTGGGCGATTGGATCTCAATCCGCGGCTGGCTAGGAGAGGTGAGCACGGCCCGTTTTTGGTGTGAATTTGAAATGCGCCGCGAATCTGACAATGAATTGTTGGTGACGGCGAAGCAATCGCTGGCACTTGTCAAAATGCCAGAAGCCAAGCCGCTACGCCTTAATTTCAAAGTTTTGAAATCCTAGCCTGAAGCTCACAAGCCTAACAAAAACTCATAGTATCCTGGCTCGGCTCCCAATCGCAGGATTTCTTTTTCCAGCAGGGTGATCGCAACCGTATCTTTCGATTCACGATAACGCTCAATTTGTTTATTTAACTCTCTGATATATGCCGACTGCTCACTTCTAACACGTTGATAAAATCTAGAGCGTATTTTCACTTGCGTAGCGTGTGCCTTTATGAAGCTCTGCTTCACTGCGGGTATATTATCTAACGAAGGACGCAAGGTGTCGGTCATTAAGTAATTTTGATTTTTCCAAGCCTGCATGCTAGAAGCCAATTCTCCCAATGGAGCTGTCCCCGCAGATGCGCCAGCACTGTTGATGGCCAGCTTGGCTTGCGTTTCAAAATTATAGGCGTTGGTTTTGAGTCCCTCGCGATAGTTATTTATATCCTCAGCGAAGCGTTCTTTCATGACGCCCTCGACGCGCGCAAAAAACGCATCGATGTCATCCATGGGCTTAACCCCTTCTTGAGCAACCGTCTTTCTCCGTGTGAGTTTTTGAGGAGATGAGGAAGTAGGGGCGCTGGGGTTGGTTTGTATTACCGGAGCCTTGACTCGACCCTCTGTGGCGTCCGAGGCTTCATTGCTGGGCTTGATGACGAAAAAATAAACGGCTGCTGCTACCGCAACGACTAAGAGAATAAGAAATATTGAGGCCCCCGCGGATGAGCTTTGTTTAACCATTCGGTGACGAGGCATAGAACGAGCCACTCCAAATCCTACTGCTCTTCGTTGAAGCGCTACCTGACGAGCGCTGCCAATGATCAGCTGACTGTTTGAAGCTGCGGTGATTTTTTCCAAATCCGCTGCCAACTCATCCGCTGATGCATGACGAGCTTCGGGATTTCGATTCATCGCACGTTGGATGATCCCACGTAGTTTTACATTCGTCGTTGATGGCAAGGGAGCTATCGGATCAACCCCGTTCGGACATATACCGGTGAGCATTTCATGCAACATCACTCCGACAGAAAAGATGTCCGCACGATGGTCAAACTTATGCGGAGGCTCAATCACCTCAGGTGCGGTATAGCCCGGGGTTCCAAAAATTTGTTCCCCCTCTTGCACTTGTTTTCCAGACGCGCTTGCTAGACCAAAGTCGCCGATTTTTGGATTGGCATTCGCATCCATCAAGATGTTGCTGGGTTTGATGTCTCGGTGCAGAATACCAGATTCGTGTGCGTGTGCGAGACCACGACAAACACCGATCACCATTTTCAGTGCATCATCCTGGTGGACAACTCGTCTATGGCTGACCGTGTATAACGAACTGCCCGACACATATTCCATGATGATGAATAGCAGTCCTCCTGCTTCACCGGAATCATAGACTCCGATCAAATTCGGATGGTTGAGTTTGGCCATCGCTTTGGCTTCGGCTTCGAAGCTCACGCGAAATTCTTGATCCTGAGAAAATTCTCTAGGTAAAATTTTGATGGCAACATCCCGATCAAGCGATCGCTGTTTTGCATGATAAACCGCGCCCATCCCACCGCAAGCGATGAGGCTATAAATATCGTAACTGGGAAAGAGTCCTGCAACTTCATTGAGGTCTGGAGCCTGAAATGATGAGTGCGAAACGTGCTCGGGTTCGGTCACAGATTCGATTGAAGAAGCGGACATTGCAAAAGTGAAGTGATAAAACGTTAGGTATTAAACAAACGACTTGGATAGTTATTTATAGAACCCGCCAAAATAATAACGCCAGCTTAGTATAAATCTTAGGCCCATTATTCTAAATTTAATGTTTTGATCCAAATATTGCGGTAGCGGACGGGATTATCATGGCCTTGTAGCTTGATTACGCCAGGTTCCGGGCCCTCTTTTTGTCCCGCTCCGGTTTTATGAGGAATGGCAAAGTCATCGTGGATAAGCACTCCATTGTGGTAGACGGTGATTCTTGCTTCCTCGGATTTGGTTTCTCCACTGAAGCGGGCTCCGCGGAAGACAATGTCATAGGTCTGCCACTCCCCCGCTTTTTTGCTGACGAGCTGATCCAGGGCGTTTGCTTGGCTGGGCTATTCTTGGACAGGGCGTGCAGTCGTGATGAGTTTCACGGATTTTTCGCGATTATCCCGGTAATAATCGAAGGCGTCGTTGAGGGATTCGAACTCTTCGAAGGGGATGACTGCGAG
>JAJTHK010000069.1 GCA_021298895.1 Luteolibacter sp. | reverse complement strand
TACCCGCAGCTCTTGGATGGAGCAGTTTTCGGGATTTGGGTGATGGCGCTTGCGACCGATGCATAATCAAAGGAGGTGTTCAAAATAGTACAAGTAAAAAATTTGGTTTTTTACGCACGGACTTTTGGCAAACGGTCTATCATGTGATGTCGCGGGTGGTGAATGGCGAGTTCTTACTGGGCTCGATTGAGAAAGAGGCGCTGCGTCGGATGATGTGGCGGATGGCGACGTTTTCAGGGGTCGAAATCCTGACCTATGCGATCATGGATAACCATTTTCACATTTTGCTCAAAGTGCCTGAACAGAAAAGCTGGCTGAAACGTTTCGAAGGCAAGGAGGGAGAGGAAAGGTTCTTTGAGCATCTTTCATTGGTATATTCCAAAGCTTTCATCACTCAATTCCGAAGTGAAATCATCGAGTTGCGTAATCGCCACGAGGAGGATGCTGCTCAGGCTTTGTTAGAGCGATTCCAACAACGCTTCTGCGACCTGAGTTTGTTTGTCAAAGAACTCAAGGAACGGTTTAGCCGTTGGTATAATAAGCAGAAGGGGCGTCGCGGGACGCTGTGGATGGATCGGTTTAAAAGTGTGTTGGTGGAGACGGGTGAGGCATTGCAAACGATGGCGGGTTATATCGATTTAAATCCAGTGCGGGCAGGGATTGTGAAAGATCCGGCGATGTATGCGTGGAGTGGTTATGGGGAGGCAGTTGGCGGAAGCAAACGAGCACGGCGTGGGCTTTGCAAGGTGTTGGAAGTTGCACAAGACAGCTGGAATACGAAGGCACATGCCTATTACAGAAAATGGCTTTATGGAGAAGGCACTGTGACAGAGGACTCGCGAAGAAAAGGTTATACCGAAGCGCAAGTAGAAGCCGCGCAAGCTGCGGTGGAGAATTTCCTATTCTTACCCATGTTAGAAATCCGCAAGCGGATGAAGTGTTTCAGCGAAGGGATTGCGCTGGGGAGTGAGGATTATGTAAAAGGAATGGCAGCGAAATATCAGGCGCAGTTCGAGAGGCAGAAGGAAAGAACGGCAAAACCATTGAAAAGCGCAACTGGCAGAAAATCAGGATCGATTTTTGTGATGCGTGGGAGCTGATAAATATTTTACAGATGGCGGGTTGATTAGTTAAAGAGTTTTTGAATGAAACTTTTCTAACAGTATGTGAACGATTTAGAAAAATAAAAACGGGGCGCGGAAGACGCGCGGTGTAGGAATAGGTGTGTGAGTGGGAGAGGTGTTGGGGAGAGCGATGGATTTGAGATTAAGGGGATGAGAATGTAGAAGCGTGAAGATCCTCGGGATTAGCTGGGTTACGACTCATTATTATTCTCAATATCCTAAGTTTGCGCGACTTGAGCAGGGTTTTTCTTTTCATTGGGGCGGGGATTGAGCAAGTTTCCCGCCCACCGCAGACCATGTCCGAATCACGTAAACCATTTCCTTTCAGCCAATTTGAACCTAAGTGGCAATCCCGCTGGGATGCAGAAAACACGTTCCGCACCCCAAATCCGGGCGAAGCTAGCTTTGACGCCACCAAGCCAAAATACTATGTGCTCGATATGTTTCCGTATCCGAGTGGCGCGGGTTTGCATGTAGGCCATCCAGAAGGTTACACGGCTACGGATATTATCGGACGCTACAAGCGCATGCGTGGGTTCAATGTGTTGCACCCGATGGGTTATGATTCGTTTGGTTTGCCTGCGGAACAATACGCGATCAAGACCGGTCAGCATCCAGCGATCACGACAGCGGCAAACATCGAAACTTTCCGCCGTCAGTTGAAATCGTTGGGCTTCGCCTATGATTGGGAACGCGAGATTGCGACCACAGATCCGGAATACGTGCGTTGGACTCAATGGATTTTCTTGGAGATTTATAATTCGTATTTCTGTGAGGAAGCGAATCGTGCTCGGCCGATTTCAGAGCTTGAGGCAAAAGGCTGGAGTCGGGAACAAATCGACGCTGAGCGTTTGGCCTTCGTGGCTGATACGCCTGTGTGGTGGTCGCCGGATCTCGGTACGGTGTTGGCGAACGAAGAAGTTGAGGAATGGAAATCGAAAGGTCACACCGTTGAGCGCAGGCCGTTGCGTCAGTGGATGCTGCGCATTACAAAATATGCGCAACGCTTGATCGATGAGCTCGATACTCTCGATTGGCCGGAAGGCATCAAGTTGTTGCAGAAAAACTGGATAGGCCGAAGCGAAGGCGCGGAGGTGAAGTTTCAAATTTTAAATTACAATTTCCAAATCGAGGTTTTCACGACTCGTCCTGATACGTTATTTGGTGCGACCTATATGGTTCTCGCGCCAGAGCATCCGTATGTTCCGTTGATTACAACTGAGGAAAATAAATCGGCTGTCGAAACCTATCAGAAATCGATTTCATCGAAGTCGGATTTGGATCGTGGTGATTTGAACAAAGACAAATCCGGTGTGTTCACGGGTGCTTATGCGGTGAATCCCGTCAATGGTGAGCAGATCCCAATTTGGATCGCGGATTATGTCATGATGGGTTACGGCACCGGAGCGATCATGGCCGTGCCGGCGCATGATGATAGGGATTTTGAATTTGCGACGAAGTTTAAGCTGCCGATTCGAGGCGTGATTCAACCGAAAGAGGATTGGGTCAACCTCGCCGTTAAGCAATACTTGGATCTCAGTTCAAGTATTGATAGTGTATCTACATACGCAGAAGAAGATGAAATCAAGCACCGACTTGAACATGGTGTCTGGATCTACGATAAACTTGCGTTTGTTCAAGCATACACGGAACTGGGAGTCTCCATAAACTCCGGCTTCCTCGACGGGTTAACCACAGCAGAAGCCAAGTCAAAAATGATCGATTGGTTGGTTTCTAACAACCAAGGCAAGCGCAAGATTCAATTCAAACTCCGCGACTGGTTGTTTTCACGTCAGCGTTATTGGGGTGAGCCGTTTCCTATCATTTGGAAAGACGGTCAGCACTACGCGTTGCCCGATGATCAATTGCCCTTGTTGGCTCCACCGTTAGACGATTACAAACCATCAGGAACACCTGATCCTTTGCTTTCCAAAGCAACCGAATGGGTGAACTTACCAGATGGCTTCACTCGTGAAACCAACACCATGCCGCAATGGGCGGGGTCGTGCTGGTATTATCTCCGCTATTGCGATAACAAAAATTCGGATCGGTTCATTTCAAAAGAAGCCGAGAGTTATTGGACCAGTGAAAAACCGGGAATGGTCGATCTCTATGTCGGCGGAACCGAGCACGCGGTGTTGCATTTGTTGTATGCTCGCTTCTGGCACAAAGTGTTGTTTGATCTCGGTCATGTCGGCACGCCTGAGCCGTTTCAGAAGTTGGTGAACCAAGGACTGATATTGGGTGAAGATGGTCAGAAGATGTCAAAATCTCGCGGCAACGTGGTCAATCCCGATGATGTCGTGAAAGAATACGGAGCTGACTCATTGCGTCTTTACGAAATGTTCATGGGCCCGCTGGAGCAGGTGAAGCCTTGGCAGATGAAGGGTGTGGAAGGGGTTTCTCGTTTCCTCGCTCGCGTCTGGCGCTTGGCGATCACTGAGGAAGGTGAAGTTTCTGATAAAGTGGTGAGCGAAGCTTGCACGGATAAAGAGCTCAGCCGAGTGGTGCATGAAACCATCAAAAAAGTTGGCGAGGACATCGAGAAATTGAGTTTCAACACTGCGATTTCACAAATGATGATCTGCACCAATGCATTCACTCAGGCAGGAAAAGTTCCGGTGAAAGAATTCATTCAGTTTCTCACCGTGTTGAATCCATTCGCGCCGCATCTTTCCGAAGAGATCAACGAACATGTTACTAAAGCTTTCAATCTTCCAACCGCATCGCTCTCAGAATCGGTCTGGCCGATGTATGATGAGCAAGCATTGGTCCGCACCGAATGCGAACTTGTCGTTCAAGTGAATGGTAAATTGCGGGATCGTATCTGGATGGCGATGGATGCCTCGGAAGACGACGCGAAAGCATTGGCGTTTACTTCTGAAAAAATCAAGGAACTCACGGAAGGAAAAGAACTCCGCAAGGTGATCTACGTTCCAGGCAAGATCATGAACTTGGTGGTGAGTTGATGGAATTACGTTATTGGTTATTGGTTATTGGTTATTGGGTAATTTATAATCCCTTCTAACTTTTAACCATTAACCTATAACTCCCTAAAATCCGCAGTTTAAACTGCGGATTTTAGCATCAAGCGTGATGCAGCAGGATCGAGTTTGCGGCGAAGTGATCAGATAAGATATCGGAGACGATGACGATGGGGGTGCCCTCACGAACCAGTCCCGCCTCGCGGAGTTGTTCAGTGGCGCGCTGGATGGTTTCTTCGATGCTTGAACAGAATGGCATTTGGAAGGCTTGGATTCCACGTGTAAGGGAAAGCTGTCGGCATACACGTTCTTTTGGGGTGAAGGCAAAAAACGCAGCCGTGCGGGGACGCATCAAAGCGATGTGATTGGCAAGCACACCACGACGGGTCAGGACCACAAGCCTTGCATCGACTAATGAATCGGCAAGTGTGACGGCAGCGCGTGCCGTTTTTTGACGTTCGTCGCGTAGGATCACATGTTGTCCGAAACCATGTCCACCCGAACGCTCGATGCGGGATGCGATGCGGACAATCGCTTCGACGCAACGCTCCGGATAACGACCAACCGAAGTTTCACCAGAAAGCATCAGAGAGTCTGCTTCTTCGTAAGCAGCGTTCATCACATCGGTCACTTCGGCACGAGTGGGTGTGGGATTATTGATCATCGATTCCAGCAACTGAGTTGCAACGATGACCCGAGTTCCAAGTTCATGGCAGCGTTTGACGATACGACGCTGGAGGATAGGAAGGTCAGCAAAGTCTACTTCAATACCAAGATCGCCACGAGCAATCATAATGACGTCAGTTTCCTGAATGATCGCATCGATGTTCTTGATCGCTTCCTGATCCTCGATTTTTGCAACGATTTGGGCTTCGCCTTCGAGGGCTTTCATGGCGTCTCGTAGTTCACGAACATGAGCTGCATCGCGAACAAATGAACCTGCAATATAGTCAGCTCCGCATTCCACGGCGAGAGCGAGGTCTTTGTGATCTTTTTCTGTTAGGGCGGGAAGGTTGAGTCTTACACCTGGTAAGTTGATGTGCCTGCGAGATCCCATGCTGCCCGGAGTTCGGACATCACAGATGATTCTATCCTCTGCAACGCGTTCAATAAGCATTAGCAGCGCACCGTTATCGACGACGAGCGTGTTGCCTTCGGCAACATCGCCCATCAGGCCGGGGTAATTGACCGTGGTGGAAAGGGGAATTGATGCTTCAACATCGGCGCGCCGAAACTCCACTTTATCACCTTCTTTGAGGTCGTATGCTTTTTCCAAATCGCCGGTTCGAATCGATGGACCTGTTAGATCGAAAAGAACGGCGATGTGGGCATGGCGTTTCTCGGATTCCTTGCGAACCTGTTTGGTCATCTTTGCAGCCCATTCATGTTTCGCATGGCTCATGTTTAGGCGGAAGACATTCACTCCGCCATCGATGAGTTTGCCTATCATTTCAGGCGACTCAGTGGCGGGTCCAAGGGTGACGATAAGTTTGGTTTTACGGGACATGGGAAAAAGTCAGTGGTGATTGGAAATTCGTTATTGGTGGAAGAGCAGAGGACGTGCCGCTGGAATATCAAAATGAATGAAGACGTAGGCCGAAGGGGACAAAGCGGTTAAAGTCTTTGAGGTTTTTTGTGCATAGTGGCGCGCCTGACAAGATCGCACAAGCTGCTATCATGCAATCAGGGTGTGAGCCACGTCGTCTACCTGTGCTATTGAATAGAAAGGAAGCCGTTTCAGCCATGGGTTTTGTGAAGTCGATGATGTTCCCACTTAGGATAGATGAAATCACGTTTTTTTGGGTATTCGTGACAGGTCCGTTACAAAATTCAGACCAAGTAATGGTGGAGACGGCTGCGATGTTTCCTTTTTTGAGCCAGGGGAGCAATATCGCGCCGAGATCGGAAGTCGTGAAACTGATCTGAATCAGTTCATTGGTATCAAAGTGCAGAGTCATTTTCCTCCCACCAATATTTTTTAGCCGCTCGCTCGGCAGCAATTTCATCGGTCATGAATTTCGCCTCACTTTCGTTTAGGCCGTTTCCATCCCGTATCCATTCCAAGGCTTCTACAGGCGACATTCTTGATGCTTTGATGATATCGTCTTCTTGTGCTTTTTTTACAGCACGACGAATCACTTCCGATTTCGAAACATTCCATTTCTTGGCCAACTTTTGCATGATGTCCAAGGTGACTGTATCCAGCGACATACTGGTGCGTTTGAGAGTGGATGTATATTTCATGTGGTAACTATTTACCACATGAAATCACACATCAAGTTTTAAATCACCCTTGGTCGATCGTTTTGTCCGTTGCTGCATCAACAATCGCAAAGCGTTCGCGGTTGAGGGATGGATCGGAACGGAAAATGAGGCGTCCGGCATGTGAGCGCTCGAGCTCGACGAGAACTTTTGCGTCTTCCTTTTTGAAACGGTTCAACACATCCGAGTTCACAATGACGACGAGGTCGCCGACTTGGTCGCGATGCGTTTGGATGATGGTGTTGAGTCGACGTTGGATCTCGATGGACATGGTCATTGGGGTTTTGACGCGGCCGCGGCCTTGGCAATACGGGCATGGCTCATACATCGAATCACGGAGAGATTCGATGAGGCGTTGACGGGTCATTTCCATCAGACCGATGGCGGAAATCTGGAGGATCTGAGTTTTTGCTTTGTCGCGTTTGACGCGTTCTTTCATTGCTTTGTAAACCGCCATTTGGTCTTTGCGATGACGCATGTCGATGAAGTCGACGACCACTAGGCCACCGATGTTACGGAGACGGAGTTGGCGAGCAACTTCCTCAGCGGCTTCGATGTTGGTTTGGAGAATCATTTTATCGACGTCTTTGGAGCCACGGTTGCGACCCGTGTTGACGTCGACGGATATCAAAGCCTCGGTTTCATCAATGACGATGTAGCCGCCGCATTTCAACCAGACTTGGCGGGAGAACGCCTCGTCGATTTGTTTCTGGATGTTGATTTTTTCGAAAATTGGTTGTGAAGCGCTAGGCATGTAGCGAATGCGACGTTTGGAGCGTCTTGAAATTTTCCCTGCGATCTCACGAATGAGTTCAGTGGTTTGTTCGTCGTCGCAGATGACTTGATCGACTTCTTCGGTGAGGAAATCGCGTGCAGTTTTTTCGATGAGTCCTGGTTCTTGGAACACACAGCATGGTGCAGGGTTGTTGGCACGGCGTTGGTCGATAGTGTCCCATTGTTCTAAAAGCATGGCGAGGTCTCGAACGAAATGACGTGCACGGGTTCCTTGCGCAACCGTGCGCATGATGATGCCCATGCCTTCTGGAACTGAGAGTTTTTGAACAATTTTTCTGAGACGTTGGCGTTCTTGTGGATCATCAATTTTCCGTGAGATACCGAATTGCTCGGTAAAGGGCATCAGCACGAGGTAACGACCCGCTAGCGAAATATTGGTGGTAACACGTGGGCCTTTCGTGCCGATAGGTCCTTTGGAAACTTGGATGACGATTTCCGATCCGACGGGATAAATGCTCGGAATGTCCTTGGATGTGATTTTCTTTTGGTTCTTTTTCGAGCCTTCGCGCTCGATTTCCTCTAGCCCTCCATCAAGTGCGGCTGGAATGGCGTCCCAGAAGTGTAGGAAAGCATTCTTATCGAGGCCGATGTCAACAAACATGGCTTTGAGGCCTTGCTCGATATTTTTAACGCGGCCTTTAAAAATACCTCCGACGATGTTTTGATCGCCTTCGCGTTCAACGGTGTATTCTTCGACGACGCCGTCTTCTAACAGTGCTACGCGTCGTTCGAGTTTTTCAACGTTAACGATGATGGTGTTGCCTTCGAGTGGATCGGTATTTCCGATGCCGAGTAGTCTTTTAATTTTTTTGATCACGAGTTGTGTTGGTTTAGATGGTTTATTTTTGGTAAATTCGTTTTCACTCTACGATGGGAGTGGCGCGCGGGATCACTTGTCCTTCGCGGTCGGTTTCAAGGGTTATGGTTGGTTTAGGAGAAATAACAGTGGTTGAGGTTGATGGTTTGGTTTTAGGTAAAATATCGCCAATTTCGTTGCCAGTTTCACCGTCATCATCGCCTGCGATGGCGGTAGAAGTTGGATCTGTGCGTGGAACTTCGGTTGCTTGGATGGCTGCGAGAACGTCTTTGATCGGCTCTATGGCTTCGATGCGTTTCAAATGGCCTGGGTATTCTGATTGCGGTTTGAGCGGTAAGCGCATGCCTTTTTCTTGGGCGAAGATTCCGGTGTAGACCATGTTTACCAGAGGGCCGCAAACACCACCGCCTGAGCCAGCGGATTCTGCCAAAATAACAACAGCATAGCGTGGCTGATCAAAGGGTGCGAATGAGATAACCCATGAGTTGTTAGACTTCTGACCGTTATCGACGGATTGTGCGGTTCCGGTTTTGGCAGCGATTTCGTAATCCGCCATGCGGACTTTGCCTGCAGTACCACCCGCCTCGTTTACGGCTTTCCACATTCCGAGGCGTATCAATGCAAGATCGGTTTCTTTGATTCCAGAAGTGAGGAGATCGACCTCAAGTTTTGGGAAATCTGAAACTAGAACTGTGCCATTTGCTGCAGTGACTTGTTTGACAATCCTAGGTTGGTAATATTTTCCACCATTGGCAATCGGCGCAAGCATGGCTGCAAGTTGCAAGGGGCTTGTCATCGTATCGCCTTGGCCAATGGATAACATAGCGGTGAGAGCAGGAGTCATGACGGCACCTGGCGCGGAGGCTCGCCATGCACGAGAACCTGGAAGAATTCCCGGATCTTCGTTTGGAAGTTCAATGCCAGTTTTTTTACCAAGCCCTACCAGAGAGAATCCATCGACCATTGCTTTCCATCCGATAGCGTTAGCAAGTTTGTTGAAATATGGATTACACGATTGTTGAAGTGCTTTGTGTAGAGTGAGGGATCCATGACTGCCGCGGCTTTTATTCCAGAGCCAGCAGCCGATATTGTGATTTCCATAAGGAACAAAACCCTCACAGGAGAAAGAACGATTCGACATGCCGTTGAGAGATCCTGCGATGGCGGTTGGTACTTTCATCGTTGAACCAGGCGTAAAGGACGTGATAGCGCGGTTGGTGAAAGGAGATAACTGAGGCTTGGATGTGTAGCTTTTGAATTTTTCACTGGAGATCGATGGAATGAACGCATTGGGATCATAGTCAGGAACCGATGCCATGGCGATAACCTCGCCGGTTCGGACATCCAATACGACACCTGCTGCTCGCCCGGCGCGGCGAAGTGTATTTTCTAACAAATATTGAATTCTCGCATCAATGGTTAGTTCAACTTTTGCGCCTATACCGGGTTTGGTATAATCAAGCATGCCAATCGTGCGGCCTTTTTCATCTTTGAGAACCGTTTTGATTCCCTCCGGACCGCGAAGGTATGAGTCCATGGTTGCTTCGACTCCGGCGATGCCTTTTTCATTGCCGATATAGTGATCAAAAGTGCGTTTTTCGATGGAAGTGATATCGCCTTTTTCCCATTGTTTGAGATAGCCAAGCACATGGGAAGCGAGAGTGCCGTATGGGTATTGGCGTTGCGGGCGTATACCGAGCGTGAGTCCTGGAAATTCGATGTTTCTCTCTGCCAGGCGGGCGAACTCTTCATAGGTGAGATCGTCCCGATAAGTGAAAGGAACAAATCCACGGTGAGTGAGGTAGTGGGTGCGCAGGGCTGATGCGTTGTAGTTTTTTGCGAGACCGAGTTGCTGTAGGGGCACGATGGTTGAAGCATTGACGATCTTCACGATGTCTTTCTCTTCAGTGGCACGATCAAATCCATCTCGTTTGACGAGCCGTTCTACTTTCGGATTGTCATCGTATTGCTGAGAATACGCTTTAGCGATTTCATCGAGATTCAGTGTTGCGACGTAGTTGCGCAGGTTGCGGGCAAGAGGGATGCCGTTACGGTCGGTGATTTCACCGCGGATACCTGGCTCACGAATGGTCACGGTGCGGTTGCCGGGAACGAGTGCTTGGAATTCGTTCTGACGATTGATTTGGAATTCATGGAGCTCAGACAATAAAGTCCCAAAACCGGCCAGAATGACGGCGGTCAGGAGATAAAGTCTGAGTTTGTATTTGGGTTCCATGTTGTTAATGCCAACTATTAGATTTTCTCGCCTCGGGATAGAGGGAGTAGTCAAAAATCTTGGCGATTTGATAGAGTAACCAGAAAACGATTGGAGAAATGATCATTGTCAGGACTGAGGTGTATATTAGCAGTCTAAAGATGGATCGAGTAATCGTGAAATCTCCTCTGATAAATGAGATGACTAAAAATTCCGCTGTTAGATATAGAAAGATCGCAATACCAGAGAGAAGGGCGGAGAAATGCCACTTGCCTTGGCGGAACACTGGATTGAGTCCTTGCATGAGGAAGCCAGCGATGCCGAAAAGAATGATGGAGTAACCAAATCGCAGTGATTCGACAGGTTGACTGTAGACTTCTGGGTCAGCGACAATGGGGGCGAGATAACAATGAGCGTCCCATAACAATCCACCGATAAAAGCCAATAGAAGCATGGTCGGTGTGGTTACCGTCACCGCACAGCAGAGGAAAACTAGGTGAACGATGAGGAAGCGTGCGTGGCTAAGACCCGTGAACGCGGGCACAAACTGCTGCACCAAGAAGGCGATGAGCAGAAGGATTACTGTGCTGATATTGTAGCGGAGCAAGCGGGTGAGAATTAAGGGGTTTCAGAAAGGACGACGAATACGGTTCCCAAGTCGCTGAGGTTTACAGCAGGTGCGACGAGGGCTTCCGAGTCGATCGGGCCTTTTTCAACCGAGAGTATCGTTCCAACGAGGATGTTGGGTTGAAAAATGCCACCACGACCTGTGGTGAAAACGCGTTGGCCGCTTTTAAGCGATGCGTCTTTAGAAAGGAAACGAAGGCGAAGAGTCGGGTTACTATCAAATTTGCCGCGTTGGCCGCTGAGGATGCCTACTTCCGGTGTGCCTTCGACACGGACGGACACTTGGCATTTCTCATCGGTGACAAGGAGGACGGATGAACGGTTTTTGAAAGGACGATCGATGATTCCGACTAGGCCTTCATTGGAAAGAACTGAGAGTTGAATCCCAATGCCGCGTTCTTCACCCGCATCAATCTCCATGGTTTGCCACCATGTGGTTGGATGGCGGCGAATGATCTGTGCTGCGACTACATCAAAGTTCGTCGCTTTTTTAAAATCCAACGCATGGCGCAGTTCCTTGTTTTCACGCTTCAATGCATCGAACTGAGATTCGATGATGCGGAGTCTCCCGATTTCTCCGTCGACGGCCGCAAGTTTGGTTTCAAGCACTTTTGAATGCTCGGTCTCATCTAACAATTTTCGCGTTTTGGTTTCGAGCGATGATCCAGCTGTTAGAGTTGGGTTGATGATTTTGAAATACGCAACTTGAATATCCCTGACAACAGTCTCGCTTCGTGTTAAAGCCCATGTTGCTCCTGCGAGGAACAAAAGCAGTGCGATAAGGTTTAGCGGTTTCATGACCGTTGGGTCGAAATCTGCAAATTAGAAAGACATAGCCTAGGGCTTAGCGATCTGTGTTGGTTACGCGCTTGAGGAAGGAAAGTTCCTGAAGTGCTTTTCCGGTTCCCTCTGCAACGGCGCTGAGTGGATCTTCTGCGACGTGGACTGGTAGACCAGTTTCTTCACGTAGCAAACGATCAAGGCCTTTGAGAAGCGCGCCGCCACCTGCGAGAACGATACCGCGATCTACAAGGTCTGCCGCGAGTTCTGGCGGGCAGCGCTCGAGGGTGGTGCGGACAGCATCGACGATGGTGTTGAGTGGGTCAGACATCGCCTCGCGGATTTCCTGAGAGGTGATGGTGATGGTTTTTGGAAGTCCCGCAACGAGATCGCGGCCTTTAACTTCCATGGTCATTTCCTTAGGAAGAGGATGGGCAGAGCCGATGCGGATTTTAATATCTTCTGAAGTGCGCTCACCAATCATGAGGTTGTAGGCGCGTTTCATGTATTGGATGATGGATTCATCAATTTCATCTCCTGCCGTGCGAACGGAACGAGCGTAAACGATTCCTGATAGAGAAATGAGTGCGACCTCTGTCGTGCCACCGCCGATATCGACGATCATGTTTCCTGATGCTTCTTGAACAGGAAGGCCGACACCAATAGCGGCGGCCATAGGTTCTTCGATGAGATACACTTCGCGTGCGCCAGCTTGTTCGGCAGACTCGCGAACGGCGCGGCGTTCAACTTCAGTGATTCCGGATGGAATGGCGATGAGAACGCGCGGATTGTTGCGACGACCTTTGTTCACTTTCCGAATGAAGTGGCGGAGCATGGCTTGAGTCACTTCGAAGTCTGCAATGACACCGTCTTTGAGAGGACGGATTGCGACGATGTTGCCCGGAGTTCTGCCAAGCATGCGTTTTGCATCATCACCGACAGCGAGGACCTCATTGGTTCCGGCTTTGACTGCGACCACAGAAGGCTCGCGAAGAACGATGCCATGGTCTTTGACGTTGATGAGAGTGTTTGCGGTTCCTAGGTCGATTCCGATGTCACTGGAAAACATGTTTCCAAAAAGTTTTTTAAACATGAGATTATGAAAGAGATAAAGTTTTGAAGTTGAGAGAGTTGAATTTTTAAAAAGTTAATACCGATTAGAGTGCTACGGTGATATATTAGTAATATTTTATAAAAACTTACTAATATTACCTCAGCGTCGCTGGGCGGAAAGTGTCCAGCATCAGAGGAGAGGCTGGAAGCGTCAAGCCGGAAACCATGTTCCACGCAATTGTTTCCAATGTTCCACGCCTGTGGCTAGGAGTCGAAAACTACCGTCCTTCGGCAAGGCGCTCGGCCAGCATTTCGGGGAGGCCGGCATTGAGAATTTTCTCCTGGGTCGTCGCCATGTCGTAATCGATACGGCGGAAAACGATCATTTTGTTCTCGCTGTCGTAGATGGCGTAGCAGGCGCGAGGATCTCCATCACGCGGCTGGCCAACAGAACCAGCGTTGATGAAATATTTGGCGTTGGGCTCGATTTTAACGGAATCTGGGGTTACTTCGCGTACTTTATCCGTTTTTACATAAACTTTCGGGACATGGGTATGGCCATGGAAGCAAAGCTGCGTGAATTGATAGGCAAAGTTCGACATCGCATCGAAGCGATTGGTGACGTAGTTCCAGTTAACAGGTTGGTCGAGGGTGCTATGGACGATGGTGTAGTCGGCAACTTGACGCACCATGCGGAGCTGTTTGAGCCAGAGGCGTTGATCGTCATCGAGTTGTTCACGAGTCCACTGGAGCGCGAAAGCGGCGATGGGATTCATGTTTTCCAACGAGTGATTTTCCGATGCATCAGCGTCGTGATTTCCTTTAACTGTCGGGCATTTCATACCCCGAATGATGTTCAAGCAAGCAATCGGATCCGCGTTATATCCCACCACATCACCAAGACACACGTAGTCCGTGACACCTTGCAGTTTGGCGTCGGCCATGACAGCTTGAAGGGCTTCTAGATTTGCATGGATATCACCGAAAATTGCTGTCCGCATTATTGAGAAAGGTTATGAAAGAGGTTTGGATTTTTGTCAGGCGACTGGATACTGTCGAGAGGAAACCAGACAATGTGGGGAGAGGTTTTTAGGTGGCAGAGCCCGAAAGGCGAGCAGAAGTTTCAGAATCGACGGCATGGCAGAGGCGGTAGCCCTCACCTTGAGGGGGGAGAGCCATCACAAATGCGTCCCTTTCAAAGGATGAGGGGAAATCCAGTCCGATCAGGGCACGGCCGATGCGCTCGCCCGATTGGCGGTAGTTGAAATAGCTCAGATTTTCGTTGCCTGTGAGTTGTTTGGCTAGGAAATCGTGGAGTGCTCCGGGGCGCTCGTAGAAGTCGAGCCGGAGAAAAGCGGGGTGGGAGAGAAGGTCGCTGCGGAAGGGGATGGCGCGGAAATTGACATCTATAGCCCCAGAAATGTCCTGCCAAGTGTAACCATTCTCATCAAGTTTGTTGGAAATCGATTGGATGGTTTCGAGTTGATCTGCAGCGAGCGAGAAAACCGGCCACGCGATTTTTTGATCAATTTTACCGTATTGAAAATCTGTAATATCGACTTGTGAGAAACATTTATCTAACAATTTCAACATCGTCCCTGGGGTTTCTGGAATTTGAACACGGATGGTTCGGTTGAATTTGGACGATGCTCCTTCGGACTGAGCGATGCGACCGATTTGAAGGAAATCGATGTTCGCTCCGCATAAAATGACGACGACTTTTTTTCCGTGGAGAGAATCTTTTTCTTTGAGCGCAGCTGCAAGACCCATGGCGCCTGAAGGTTCGGAAATGGAACGTAATCCATCCCATAGCGTGCGAATCGCTTTGGTCACTTGTGCATTGCTAACCGTGATGAAGCGATCGATGGAATGTTTACAAATTTGAAAAGGAAGATCGCCAGGTTGTTTGACGGCGGTACCATCGCAGAAGAGATCGACCTGATCTAACATAACGGGTTTTCCTGCTTGAATGGAGGCGGTCATGGATGCCTGACCTTCGCCTTCGACTCCGACGATTTCGATGTTAGGCCAGTAGGCTTTGAGCCATGTGGAAACGCCAGCTGCCATGCCGCCGCCACCGATTTGGACATAAGCGACATCGAAAGGACCTTTGCCAGAGAGCACGATTTCATCGGCGAGGGTTCCTTGACCCGCCATCACTTGGAGATCGTCGTAGGCGTGGATGAATGTGGATTTGGTCGATGCTTCATCGGCGCGTGCGGCCTTGACCGCGTCGTCGTAACTGTCGCCGGCGAGGTGGACGGAAACGTATTCCTGACCGAGTTTGCTGACGGCTTCCTGTTTCACTTTCGGCGTGGACTTCGGCATGTAGATGCGCGCGCGGATGCCGAGTTGTTTGGCGGCGAGGGCGACACCTTGGGCGTGGTTTCCAGCGGAGGCAGTGACGACCCCGCGTTTGGCTTCTAGTTCACTGAGAGTTGCCATGCGGTTGGCGGCGCCGCGCCATTTATAGGCTTTGATTGGGGAAAGGTCTTCACGTTTCACCCAGAGTTCGAAATTGAGACCGGGAATATCGAGTTGCTCAAATGGAGTGGGTTTGGCGAAGTGATACACGCGTTCACGAGCAAACAGAATTTCCTGGCGGAGTTTCTGGTCGAGGTTCTGGCTGGCTTCGTCGCGTGTCATGGGCTTGATGAAAGCATGTTTTATAAAGGCCTGAAAGGATTTCGGAAATGTTTTTCAAAGTAGGGTTTGGAAGGTGGGCTAATTTGGATTATGGTTTTGAATATTCCATGATGAATCAGCAAACAAACCAAGAAAATCGAGGAAAGCAGGTCACTGTAGGCGGTTTGATTATTTTCTCACTGATGTTTACCGTGATCGGATTTCTTTTGTTTTGGAGATATATTCCAGGATGGATCGGGGAGAGCGTAGGGAAAATTGCGGGATTAATATCGACCCCTTTTATCTTGGAGGCTTCGTTTCTGATCATGGGGTTTGGGATTGTGATCATGCTAAACTCATGGCGTCGCAAAAAAGCTGGTGATGATTTTGTGGATTTTGATGCTCAGGAATTTCAGGTAGAAGACAAAGATCGTTGATTCATGGTGAGTGAACCAGAAAAGGAACTGAGGTTTACGCGATCGGGGCAAGCGGTGGGATTTGGTGTGTTGGGTGCGGTTTTGATCGGAGCAGCGGTGACTTTGGTAGCGACTGGGATTTATCGCGACGTGAACCCCGAGCTCCCACATCCACTTTGGGCGGTGCCTTGTCTGGTTGTCGCATTGGGTTGTTTCTGGCTGACTCGGCATCTAGCAAAACATGCCTATGTGATTTTAACTCCGCTTGGATTGGAGATTTTTCCGTTTTTCTTTCCAACGAAAAACCTTCGTTTGGTGATTTGGCAGGAAATAATTGCAGCTGAAATCAGTGATGATGAAAAGTGGCTGACCCTCCATTTCAATGAGGAGAAGAGCTCGGGCTTGCATCTTTCCCTCAAACCGATGGATAGAAAATTTCGGAGCTTGCTTGCCAAGGCCGTGCTTGGGCGAGTATCTCCTCGCAACGCATGAGACCCCATTCACGACAGATTTTATCCGTAGAGGAAGTTTTTGGTAAAAACGGCTGGCATACCGAGTTGGTCGAAGGTCGTGAGGTCTTGCGTGCTGGCTTTGAAGCGCATCATACCCGAGTGGATCTCATCGTGCAGGCCTTTCCTGAATTGAATGCGCTCAGTGTCGTTTCTGAAAGTCCGATGTTTGTGGCCGAGCCGCAGATGCCAGCACTGCTGGAACTTTTGATGCGAGCCAATAAGCAACTCACGCTCGGAGGCTTCGAATACGATCTCGATCGTGAAATGTTAGTGTTCCGCGTTACCAATCTTTTTGAACGCGAAAAATACGATGCGGATATCGTTTCATCCATGGTGCACTGCGCAATTGCAGAATTGGATCGCATCGTTCCTTACGCATCGATTGTTAGAGGAACCCCTGCCGATCTCATTGCTGATCTCGATCTGGAAAGACTACTCCAACGCGAAGACGTCATTCCTCCAGTTCCTGGCGAGGAAGAAGAGGAGTATTGAAGAGTGAAGAGTGAAGAGTGAAGT
>JAJTHK010000003.1 GCA_021298895.1 Luteolibacter sp. | reverse complement strand
GCTGACGGGATCGAGAGGCGAGCAGATGTGAGTGCATATCATGACTCGCCTAATCTGGCTGTTTTAGAGTGAAAGTCTAGCGCGAATCTTAAAAGCCTTGAAAGCTACGCTTTCAAGGCTCTGCGATGCAATCGCCCTGTCATTAGCCCTGAATGGTGACAGATTAAGATGGTTTTTTATCATTTCATTGAAAATCGGTGGACCAAAGTTCGTAAAATGACGGATATTGTTATGCAGGTAGTCACTGCGTCGCATGATCTTCATGTCCACAAGCCAAACCATCATCGAGCCTGAGTTCCATCCAACCCGTGATTTTTCGAACGTTTTGCGCGAAGATCAGTCGGGCGATGCAGCGGCATTGATCCATCGGATGGCCAAGGGTGAGAGCGATGCACTCAGGGAGCTCTACGATACCTGGAGCCCGATCCTTTTGGGAGCTTCTGTCCGAATGTTGGGCGATCGCCATGAGGCGGAGGAAGTCGTCCAAGACACGTTCGTCCGGATGTGGCATCGCGCGATCGACTATGATCCGTTGCTATCCCCACCATTCACTTGGGCCTTTACCATGATGCGCGGTTACTGCATTGACCGCTTGCGCTACCGCCACCGGGGCAAGCGCGATTCCTCCAGAGTTGTCCCCATACATCTCCATGTCTTTACGGAAGAGAGCGAGGATCCGCAAGTGACGATCAAAGACGATTGGCGCCGAGTTCGCGCCGCACTCCAAATTTTACCACCCGACGAACGCGAGTGTTTGGAACTGGCCGTCTTTCTAGAATATACCCATTCGGAAATCTCTGCGCAGCTCGATACTCCCCTAGGAACGGTAAAAAACCGACTGCGCCGCGCCTTGGACAAGGTGCGCAACCAACTATCACGTTATGAATTCTGACCCACACGAAATCGCAGCCTGGCGGACATTTGGCATGCTTGATTCAGATGAAGCCGCCGCCTTTGACGAAGCCATGCGTCAGGACCCCGAGTTGAGAGAATCCCTCCGGGAAATGAACGTCTTATGCGCTGCCGTAGCGGCAGTCAGCGTCACACCCCTGCCACCCCGCGCAGGACAATTCGAGCGCTTACAAGCGCGCTTAGGCCTTCCATCCACAAAGTCAGTCAATTGGCTAGGCATATCCGGCTGGGCCGCGGCCGCCGCCGCACTTGCCTTTATCCTGACCGTGGAACGCCAATCCCCCGCGCCGTCGGAGAGTGCCGTGAACAGCGGCACTTTCCGCACCGGCAACCGGGAGGCTCCCATCAAACCAGAAACCGGTGCACAAGAGCTAGTTGCCCAACCATCCGAAGATGCCGTATCCGAAACACCTAAAGATGTGGCCACCAACCAAGATATCGCCACACAGGAAAGCGACGTGAAGATGTTTGCAAAGATGGAAACCAAACACCTCATACGCGAGATCGCGGTCTTGCGTGACAAACTCGAGACCTTTGAAAAACGCGAACGGCAGCGCTTGGAGCCAGTTCATGGGATGGCATGGCCGATCGTCATGACGATGAGACCACCGCAAGGGACCAGCCAAATCACACCTGCGACAGATGCCGATGCATCGGTGGTGAGTGTGCTGGGAGATGCGCTGGCAGGAAGGTCTCCACTGACAGGTAGCCGGATGACAAAGGGCGTTACCGACGCACCGTCTGCTGTGCCGATTTATGACCCGGCTTCCGGAATTGGCACTTTGGTCGCAAACAACCTCTCGGACACGAATTTATGGGTCATCGAGAGGGGCGAAACCAAACCTCGGTTGCTGGGTAAAATCCCCCAAAGCAGCGAGGCTTATGAATCCGTGGGATTTGATCTTCCCGCAGGCACCATTCCGGAAAATTTCATCATTACCAACGATTCCGCCGGAAAAGACGCCCCTCCATCCGATAAGAACACGGTTCTGATCGGGCCACAGTGATCTTGAAGACACCCACTAATGCCATGATCACCAAGTGGTGCTGATCGAAAAATGCAGCATCGGAGCGCTGTTGATCGACTCCGGACGCTCGATCGGAACTGCAAGATCCACACGTGCAGAGAGGTGCTCCGCATAACGCCAGCGCAAGCCCACACCTGTGGAGGCTATCTGTCCGGCATCATCGGCTTGGTCACGGTTGAGAAACGCAGCATCGAGGAAAGTCACAACCTGAAAACCACCCGTCTTCATGGTGCGATAACTGCCGGATTGCAATTCGACAGTCGCGACAACACCGTTGGATGCGTAGCCGACGGTTTCATCAAATCCCCTCACCAACCCGTAGCCGCTTGCGGAAATTTGATCGGACGAGAGAAGTTTGGAATTTGCCCACTGCGATCGGCACCGTGCTAACAGCGTTAGGTTTTCACCGAGCTTGTGTGCGCGTTCCATTTCCAGTTTGGCGATCAGCGATTCCGCCCCGTCCGCCCCGAGAGCGACGAAGTCCGCATCTTTTGAGCCGAGCATCCCGTGTCCGGGACTATAAAGCAGGGAGGCATCCACGAGGCTGTAACCGAGCAAATCATTGCGGCGACCTTTCCAGCCGGCTTTGAGATTTGAAAAGTTCACTGTATCACTCGTGTTGTTTGAAAAAAGGTATTCGTTCTTGCGAAAATCCATTCCGACCCGCCACTCTTGGCTGATTGATTTCCAGCGGGGCAGCGGAATTCGGTAATCAAGGGCGATCCGTGAAAAGTGTCCGCTTTGATCGATAGGGCCTGCGGAATCCGACTCGGATTCCGTATAACCCAAAGATACGTCGATCAAGTGGCGGGTGGGTAGCGGGACTTGGTAAATTCCGCTGATCCCACGCAAGCTTTTCGAATCGAGCGAAGAAGTGTATTGCGCCGTCACCCGATGATCGAGCGAGAAAAGATTACCATGTTGAAACCCAAAAAAGACGCGTTCGTTACCAAGTTGTTCACTGAGCTGGTTGTCCATGCCTGTGTAAGCGCGCCATGGCTTGTCCGCTCGAAGGCGTAGCTTCAGGTTAATAACATCCGGATCCAGTCCATCGCTATAGGTGATGGATGCCCGCCGAAGCGGATTGAGATTGATCCAGTCGAGATCTTCCATCACCAAATCACCGGAAAGCTCTTTACCCGTCTCGGTGCGGAAGGCGTTTGCAGCAAATTTCATCCCGAAAGAAGGTTTGCCCGCGATCCGAATCGAACCCACACGGGCGGGAGTAACTAGAATGGCGATCACACCAGAAGTGATTTCCTGGGGTGGAAATGAGACTTTAACAAATGCCTTTCCCGATGAACGAAAGGCGGTTTCCAACCTAGCGCTCAAGCGCTCCAGGGATCGGAGTGTGACGGGCCGCCCCAACGCCAGTGTCGCGATTTTTGTGATTGTTGCCGCATCCGCTTCTGAGAAGCCTTCCGTAACGACGGCATGCTTAAGCTGCCTTTGAAGTTTTAAGGCTGATTCCGAGGTCGATCCGATCGCTAATCCAAGAAGGGATGGAACAAGATTGTCGTCCTTGCCTGCCATGACCTCCCCAGATTCCTCCCGCGCAGGGCGCTCCGAGGAATCACTCTCAGTAAGAGGAACCGGTCGACTTGCATCTTCAGCGCCCAAGCCGAAGGCCGAGGCTGGGAGAATGGCGCATATAATTACCGAGAAAAGGGAGGATTTCATTGGGTCAGGCAAAAAGAAAAAAGCCGCCAGAATCATCCGGCGGCTTTTGTGCATGAACGCATGTTGAAAATCAGCGGAGGAAGACTCGCCCTTTTTTGATCAGGGCAACCGGCTCTTTTTTCTCACCCATTGCCTCAGGTGCGGCGACGTTTGCTTTTGACTCGATCGCGGCAGCTTTGCCCTCCTGACCGAGCTCGCGGGCGAGTGCGTTGGAAGTTTCTCCTTGCTGAAGCACGGTCCCGGGACCACCGGTCGTAGCAAACATGATCGTTACATCATCGTCACCTCCACCGCGCTTGACCCATTCGATGGGCACTCCGTTCCCGCCGTCAGCATCGGTGGGGCCGTCTACAATTTCTTGGTCCTCCACCGCATCGCCGGAATCCACAACCACGTTTTCATCAACCTGACCTTCTTCTTCGGACACAACCCCTTCGGAATCGGTATCCACCACCGAGTCATCGTTCGTGATCGGTTCTTCTAAAGGTGCTGGGAAAATGCACGGACCCTCAACATCCGGATGGATTGGACGGGGATCGAATCCTTCAATCGGCGGGCAAACGGCGATTTCCGGAGTGACATTGACCGCTTCTTCAGCAAAAGCGAAAGAACCGGCAACCATTGAGGTGATACAGATTAGCGAGGTAAGTTTCGATTGAATTTTCATGTTTTTAGTTTGGGAGGATTTACGCATACACACAGTTATCCGCCTGCAGCTGAAAATCGGATCAGTTTTTTACAAAAAAGATAGATCCGATGCAATCCTAAGAATTCGCCACCTAACTTTGATAACCCTGTCCTGCTTGATAGGATAGGAATCGGATGACTCAGACCGCCGTATCTCATAAGACTTCAAGCCTCACGCAACGCACTCGAATCAACGTCGACCGTCAAGATAGTCAACAGTCCCGCCGGGCAGCCAACCCCTTTTCCCATTCCCAGACCGGCTCTCCAGTGTATTCTCCGCCTTGGATGAAAAAGCAAATTCCTAGCATTCATTCTTTCATTCTAACCCTGCGCGGACGTGGATTTCGGCTCGACAGCGTCATGAAATGATCCAGATTTGGCAGTGTAACCCTAGAGAACCCTTAAATCTGTCATGAAATCCAAATTCCTCGCTACTTTTCTTGCATGTGGTGCTTTTATCGCAGTTGCTCAAGCTCGCACTTGGACTAACGCCTCCGATCCCAGTAAAACCTTTGAGGGTGAACTTGTTTCTTACGACGAGGCTGCTGGCAATGTGACCGTTAAGATGAAAGGTCGCGAAATGACCTTTAAGCAAGAGTTGCTCTCTGAAGCAGATATCGCCTACGCCAAGGAAAACGGACCCAAACTTGCCGCAACCGGTAAAGTTGTTGCTGCTGCTGGTGGTAGTGCAAAGGTCAAGGGCAGTATTCCTGATGTGCTTCCTGATCACGACGGCAAGGAGGCCGATATGAGCAAGCCGGTTCAGGTGTTTGTTATGATGGGCCAATCCAATATGTTAGGCTTTGGAAATGCAGGCGCACTTAAAGGAGTCGCTGCTGCGAGCTATCCATATCTTGTTGATGATGGCGGTA
Organism: Luteolibacter sp.; assembly: GCA_021298895.1. Taxonomy (GTDB): domain Bacteria; phylum Verrucomicrobiota; class Verrucomicrobiia; order Verrucomicrobiales; family Akkermansiaceae; genus Luteolibacter. The sequence goes on along the minus strand of JAJTHK010000003.1, from coordinate 6,720 downwards.
ACTGGATCGTGCGGAAGGATGTTCGCAATGTCTTTTTCTGTATGGCTCAACAGAGATACAATGATTGGTTAACCGCTGAAAATGGGAATGGTAGTGGAAAATTTGGCCCAGAAGTCGGCATTGGAAATTATTTGGGTCACGCGATTGATGCCCCTGTCATGATACTGAAATCGTGTGTGGGTAACCGCGCTTTGGGTTGGGACTTGTTGCCGCCTAGCGCGGTAGGCACCGGAGCAAAAGGTGGATCATACCAAGGAGACTCGGAGAGCTCAAATCGGAAAGTCAGTGAAGCAGCTAAAACAGCAAATGGTGGCTGGTATGCGGGTCTTCAATATGACCAAGACGTAGGTGCGGCTCAAACTGCACTTAAAGATTTGGCGACCTATTATCCTAACGCCACGAAATTCGAAGTTGCAGGATTTTTCTGGTGGCAGGGAAATGCTGAGCCAGGCAAGGGAAGCGTTGAGAATTATGACAAGAACCTAGCCTTTCTTTTCAACGACCTCAAAAAAGATTTCAACGCACCTAACGCGAAGTTTGTTTGCGCCACATTGGGTGAACATGACAAGACCGCACCTCTGTCACAGAAGATGTTCGACTTCGCTGCTCTCCCAGAGAATAAAGATAAAGCGGCGGTGTTCTTTTCGAAACCTGTCGCCAAAGGAGCAAGCGGAGGTCACTACGGTGGCGATCATGATACCTACATGAAAGTAGGAGAAGGCATGGGCAAACTGATGATCGAATTGCTATCGAAGTAGTGATTGGTTTTCTGATTATTTCTGGTTCCTGGTTTTTTAAAGCCCGATACGTAAGCGTATCGGGGTAATATTCTAACAAATCAAAAATCAACCATTGGAAATCAATAATCGTTAATCAACACTGATCTATTTTCAATGAGCTGCCAGTTCCCACATTTCTCTGAGCTGCTCGATGCTTTGCTCAAGAATGGTTGTGTTGAATTCATGCACGTCCACACCTTTGCCGAGATCGGAAAGGAGTAGGACGGTGAGTTCGCCGCCGAGGTGTTCGCGGAATTCGTCCAAGCCGGCGAGGACGCGGCGGTTGCCTTTCGCATCGGCCCAGTCAAGGGCTGGATGATACGTCTTGAGTCCGAGGTTGATCAGGACATTGATGATGCGTTCGGCGTTTTCTTCACTCAGGAAACCGATCTTCTGAGAGTAAATCGTATCGAGCGCGAGACCGACTGCTACCGCTTCTGCGTGTGAGAGTTCATAGTTGGTTAGCGCCTCCATTTTGTGCGCCGCCCAATGTCCGAAGTCTAGAGGTCTGCTAGAACCTGTTTCAAAAGGATCGCCGCCCAATGCGATGTGGCGGGCATGCAATAAGGCCGAGCGTTTGATGCATTCTTCAAAAGGTTCGCGTTCGAGATGGGAGAGCGCGGTGACGTTTGCTTCGATCCATTGGAAAAACTCACCATCTTTTACGAGTGCGACTTTTATGGCTTCAATCAAACCTGAGATACTCGATTCTGGATCTTGGCTTTCGAGAAGTTTGAAATCATTGATCACGGCAAAGGGAACCGAGAACGTGCCAATCCAGTTTTTTTTGCCAAAGGCATTGATGGCGTTTTTGACGCCGACCCCACTGTCGTCTTGGGAGAGGGTAGTGGTAGGAAAACGGACGAGTCTCAAGCCACGGTGAGCGGTAGCAACCGCGTAACCGACCGCATCCAAAAACGCTCCACCGCCGATGGCGATCACGTAGGAATGGCGATCGATGTGGCTCGTATCGATTTCCCGCCAGACTTCACGGACGAGATTTTCATCAGCTTTGCATGCTTCACCGCCAGCAAAAATCTTGACCCCGCGGAAATCGAAATCGAGTTTCTCGAAGTAGGATTGGATGTGGTCCGGGAGGTTTTTCCAAGACGCGGCCACCGTGTTTTCGATAAAAACCAAGACCCTGCGTCCACCGCCTTCGATGAGGACATTTGCTAGCGCGGAATTATCGGCAGCAAAAGCATCGCGGGTGAAAATCACGCGATGTTTGAAGGTAATGGGAATATCGAAGTCGTGGCGATCCATGAGATCCTAAGGCGGAAGCGGTTAGTAATCCCATTTACCGGATCAAGCCAACCTTTCTTTCCCGAAAGTGGGGGTCTTTTGGATGGTTTTTGTTCAATTTGGGTGGGATTTTAGTTTTTGACGCTGTCGTGCGGATGCTCATCCTGCAGCCATGTCCGATGAAATCACGCTCTATGAAAGCCAATGGCTCGGTCTCTATCGCAAGGGGCATTGGGATTATGCGCGCCGGCCCAACTCCGATGCTTGTGTGGGAATTTTAGCGATGACGGATCGGCAGGAGATTATCTTGGTCCAGCAATACCGTATTCCTGTCGGTAAACCCGTGGTTGAAATCCCTGCTGGATTGGTGGGTGATGAGCTGGAATTTCAGAGTGAGAGTTTAGTGGAAACGGCGGGTCGGGAGCTCCTTGAGGAAACGGGCTACCGAGCGGGTAAGGTTGAACTTTTGATTTCATCGCCGACTTCCGCAGGCATGACTCCTGAAATCACCCATCTATACTATGCCACTCAACTGGTTCAGGAAAGTGAAGGAGGTGGCAACGCCAGCGAGGATATCACCGTTTATAAAATTCCTCTCACGAAACTCCGTCAGTTTCTATCTGATAAGCAATCCGAAGGCTTGTTAGTGGATTTTAAAATCCATGCGGCAATGGCTGCAGCGGGGTTGGTGTTTTAGAGAATTTGGTATACGTGAATGGCGCGTGATCAAAACATATTTCGAGAATTAGGCAGGGACCTTTATCCCTAAAGGTCCATATCTTAAGGTTCTAAATATCCCTTCTAGCTTTTTTCGTTATTAGGGCTACGAGATATGGACTTTTAGGGATAAAAGTCCCTGCCTCTTTGATTAATCACGTGCCATTCTGATGCGGTTCAAATAAAACGCAGAGTCATCACATTTTCGTAAACTTCTCCCGGGTGAAGGATGGTGTTGGGGAAATGCGATTTGTTAGGAGAGTCCGGAAATTTTTGAGGCTCCAGACAGAACGCCGAATTTTCATTTCCGAGAGGCGATGCGAGATATAGTTGGAGTCCGGGTTGATTTGTGAACATTTCCATGATGCGCCCCGATGTCGGTTCGTAACAACGGGCGTTCGGTTGATCATGGCCCGGATTGAGAACAAAGGTGTGGTCGAAGCTGACGCCCGCAGCTTTAAGGTTTTTTCCTATGATGGTTGGTGATCTAAAATCGAATCCCGTTTCATGAACGGATCGAAGTTCTCCCGTAGGAATCAGGGAGGAATCAACAGGTAGGTATTTTTCCGAACAGATTTGTAGTTCGTGCAGGAGGATGGATTGCTGGTAATTTCCTGTTAGATTAAAATAAGGATGGCAGGTGAGATTGACGGGTGATGCTTGATCGACGGTCGCGCTGGCTTTCCACGTTAGGGAATGTTCACCGAGGATGTATTCAATCGTTACATTGAGGTTGCCGGGAAATCCTTCCTCGCCAGCTGGGGAAAGATAAGTGAAGCGAACGGCTTGATCGGAAATGATTTCCGTATCCCAGATGACCTTGCTGAAATTTTTAAATCCGCCGTGCAGATGATGGTTGCCCTGATTTTGGGAGAGTTGGTGAAGGGTATTGTCGATGCTGAATTGCCCGTTGGCGATGCGGTTTGCGTATCGCCCGATTGTGCAGCCAAAATGAGGATCGTTTTGCAGCCAGTCCTCTTCATTTTCGAAACCAACCAGGATGTTCGCGACCCGACCCTCACGATCCGGCACGAAAAGGCTGCGTAGAGTTGCGCCAAGCGGGTGGACGGTGGCACTGATTCCGGATGGATGAGAGAGCGTGATGGATTTAAGTGCGGACATGAAGGGATGGGTGAGTCTTGGCGAACTGGGCTTTTCGGAAAAGCCGGAATTGGAAAAGATTTTCACCACGGAGACACGGAGGACACAGAGATTTCTTCATTGAATGAAGGGAAACTGTAGGGGTTCTCTGCATTGAGGTTTAAAGTTTAAAATTTAGAATTTCTGATTCCTTATCTAGCCTTGCGGTGTGGGCGAAGTTGCGCAATATTTGGTTCATGCAAGCGGTTACCGATAGATTAAAGAATTTCCTACAGTTTGTGGCTGTAAAACTCATTGATAAGCCGGAGCAGGCGCAGCTGAAAGTGGCTGAGCTCGGCCCTAAACGCCTCAGATTCAAGTTGGTGCTTAATCGTGAGGACGTGGCAATGCTGATCGGGCGCAATGGCTTCACGGCATCCGCGATCCGAAGTGTTTTAAAGGCAGCGGCTGAGAAAGAAGGCGTGCAAGTGACCCTGCAAATCCATTCCCACGAGGAAGAAGCCGAGTTGATGGCCAGGGAGGCGTAATTTCAACGCAAAGCCGCAAAGGTCGCAGAGGGAACGCAAAGGAAGAGTTCTTGGTTTGTTTAGAATTTAAGATTTAGAATTTAAGGTTTAATTGTTGTTTTTTGCTGTAATTCCCTCGGTTTCGTGCAATCCATCCGCGCGCGGCGGACTCTGGGAGTGATCCTAGTGGCTCCGCGATCAAGTTTTCCCCATCTATGTCTGTCGAACTGACCCGTAACTTTTCAATCATTGCCCATATTGATCATGGGAAAACGACGCTTTCTGACCGTCTGATGGAAATGACCAGCACGGTGACGATGCGTGAGAGTTCCGCCCAACAACTCGACTCCATGGACTTGGAACGGGAAAAGGGAATTACCATCAAATCCCATCCCGTGGCAATGGAATACAAGGCGAAGGATGGTAAAACCTACAAACTCAACCTGCTCGACACACCCGGTCACGTGGATTTCTCCTATGAGGTTTCGCGGGCACTGGCAGCCTGCGAAGGCGCAATCCTGATGGTGGATGCCGCTCAGGGCGTGGAAGCCCAAACCGTGGCGAACCTCCATCTCGCCGAGCAACAGAATCTTAAAATTATTCCAGTTTTAAATAAAATCGACCTCCCAGCTGCCGACGTGCCGAAGTGTAAAAAGCAACTCGAGGATATCCTGTGCATCCCCTCAGAAGATTGTATCCCCGCATCAGCCAAAGCGGGTATAGGAATCGAAGATATTTTAGAAGCCATTGTTGCACGCGTACCCGCTCCTACCGAAAATCCAGATAAACTTCTACGCGCCACTGTTTTCGATTCCCTCTACGACACCTATCGCGGTGTGGTATCCTATGTGAGGGTGTTTTCAGGAACGATCAAACGCGGTCAACGGGTGAAACTTTTCGCAACCGATAAAACCTACGAGATCAAAGAGGTCGGCGTGTTCACTCCTAAAATGAGTGTGCGAGAAATTCTCCTACCCGGTGATGTGGGCTATGTGATCGCTAACATGAAATCCGCCAGCGAGGTCAAGATCGGCGATACCATGACCGATTCCACTCACCCGTGCGCGGAAGCATTGCCTGGATACAAAGAAATTCAGCCCATGGTATTTTCAGGAATCTATCCGGTGGATTCATCGGATTACGAGGCCTTGAAAACCGCGATGGGCAAACTTCAGATCAACGATCCCGCCTTCACCTTTTCTCAAGAGAGTTCGACCGCGCTCGGCTTCGGTTTCCGCTGCGGATTCCTCGGGCTGTTGCACATGGAAATCATCCAGGAAAGGCTGCGCCGCGAATTCGATATGGATGTGATCTCGACCTATCCATCGGTCATTTATCATGTTGATCTCACCGACGGCTCAAAAGTGATCGTCGATAACCCGACCTTGTTTCCTGAAACTCAAGTCATCCAAGAAATCCGCGAGCCCATCGTGAATGTCTATATCATGGTGCCCGGCGAATACATCGGCGACATGATGCAGCTCGTGTTGGAAAAACGTGGTGAAGTCACCAACACCGAAACCATCGATGACATGCGCGTGATGCTTTCATGCGTGTTGCCGCTTTCTGAAATTCTTGTCGATTTCAATGATAGACTGAAATCCCAAACCAAAGGTTACGGATCGATGGACTACGAGCACGCCGGTTACCGCGAAGCGAAAATGGTCAAAATGGACATGCTCATCGCCGGCGATCCGGTTGAAGCATTCTCTACCATCGTCCACCGCGATAAAGCCGAGGGCTACGGCCGTAAGCTTGCTGAGCGCCTGAAGGAAGTGATTCCCTCTCACCTTTTCGTCGTCGCCATCCAGGCCGCAGTCGGCGGAAAAATTGTTGCCCGTGAATCCATCTCCGCGATGCGCAAAAACGTCACCGCCAAATGTTACGGCGGTGATATTTCTCGTAAACGAAAACTGTTAGAGAAACAGAAAGAGGGTAAGAAAAAGATGAAGATGTTCGGCAAGGTGAACATCCCGCAGGACGCCTTCATCAAAGTGCTGAAAAGCGGAGATTGATGATTTCCAGTATATTGATATTTTAGCTAGGAGTTTGTGGTCGAAGGGCTACTCTGAAGATTAATTTCCAATTTTATCTATTCAGACAACCATGCTGAACTTTAATCCCTACAACATACTCGCTGGTTTGATTTTCGGAACGATCGGTTGGGGGGCGTATATGTATGGGAAGAGATTGGATTTATGGCAACCGCGCATGATTGGGGTTGGTTTGATGATTTACCCATATTTTAGACTCTTCAGCAAAATCTGTGGGTGAATTTCGGCTCTGGAAGTTTTCCAAGTGTATGAAATAGAGTGATTTGCAGTAATTCGAAGCTGCGGTAGCCGTAGGCTTTTCTCATGCACAGATTGATC
>JAJTHK010000066.1 GCA_021298895.1 Luteolibacter sp. | reverse complement strand
GCGGCGGCGACATCTTTGACGAAGACGAAGTCGCGGGTTTGTTCGCCATCGCCGTAGATGGTGATGGGTTGGTTGGCGCGGGCTTTTTGAATGAAGATAGAAATGGCGGCGGCGTAGATACTGTTAGGGTCTTGGCGTGGGCCGAAGACGTTGAAGAAGCGCAGGGAGGCGGTGTCGATGCGGCCTTCGCGGCGGAACATTTCGAGGTAGTATTCGCCATCGAGCTTGGTGATGGCGTATGGGCTTTTGGGCTCCGGGATCATGTTCTCGTTTTTTGGGACAACAGGACTGTCGCCATAAACGGCGGCGGAGCTGGCGAGGACGAGTTTTTTCACACCGTGGTTGGCAGCAGATTCTAACACATTCAATAATCCGGTGACGTTTATGCGGGCACATTCGATGGGGTTCGACATAGATTCCGCTACAGAAATCATCGCTGCGAGGTGGAGGACAAAGTCGGTGCCGGGCATGATGGAATCTACCAAGGCGCGATCGGTGATAGAGCCGTGGATGAAGGTGTGATTGAGTCCATTGAGGTTTGTTAGATAACCCGAGCGGAGGTTATCTAGCACGATGATTTCCGAGGCAATGCCTTGGAAGTGCTCGACAAGATGGGAGCCGATGAAGCCAGCACCGCCAGTGATGAGGATTTTTTTAAATTTCAAAGTTCAATTTTCAAATTTCAAGGGAGAGTAGGAATGAATGGTCAAGAGTGAAGAGGGAATAGTGAAGAGGGAATGGTGTAGAGGGAATTGTGAAGAGTGAAAACGGTAGGTTCTCCTCGCTGAGTCGATTGACTTTTTGCTGTGGGGTGGTGAAGACGGCGACCGGCGATCTCCGCTACGGTTGAAGCGCGAGTGGACTCTCGCGGTCCATGGGGAAGTGAATGGTGAAGAGTAATAACGGAGAGCCGTGCCTCTGGCCGGCTTGGTGAGTCGTATGAAGAAGTCTAAAAGTCGAAGGTCTGAAGGTCTTAGTTAGCATCGCTGGTGCGATGGTTTATGAAGAGCTGGAACATCGACTTTGACTTTTGACTTTAAGACTTTTGACTCTTTGCTTTGCGAGGCGACCCTAACTTTTTTAAATATCACGGACAGGAATGTCCGTGATCCTCAGATATTTGAGTTTTAGAGTTTTAGTCCGAGCGCGGTTGCCCATTGGTGCCAACGATCTAGCAGTTGATGGCGCGAAAGGATTTGTTGAAAGACTGTGATGTTGAAATCTGGCAGTTCTGCTAGGTAAACGAGACGAGCACGATCTTTAGGACGGCCAACCGAAAGTGCGATTGCAGCGAGATGTTCTGGACGCATGACGCGGAGGGTGTGGCTTTCCCATTCTACGATCATGGCCTGTTCGACAGCCTCTGATTCCAAACCGGGTGCGGCGCTGAGAAATTGAACAGGTAGATTATGAATTAATAAGCCTTCTTCATCGAATTGATTGAAGCCAAGTTCATTTAATCGACGGAAAACGGGGTCCAAAGTTACTAAAATGGATCCAGTAGGCGGATCAAGAAATACGAAAACGTCTACGTCCCGGGTTGCCAATGGTTCTCCATGGAAACCGGCAGCGGTAGCGCCGCCAATTGCGTATCGAGTTAGGATTCCTTCTTGAAGGAGTTGCTCAAGGGTATCACAGACGGCTTGCATGATTTCTTCAATAATTCTAACTGGCGAGTTTCTTGAATGAATTGCCCGATCATTTGGAGCTTTAACCCGGGAGAGAGATTACGTTGTTTTTCACGCCAACGCGGCATTCCACGGCTGTGAAGTTGATCCATAGGTCAAAACATGAATGAAGGTGAAGGGATGTCAAGGGGTTGGCGCGTAAAGGGTCACGTAAAGGGCTGTGCCCCATGTGGTTTCCCACGCGATTATTTTAAAGGTAGGGTCGCCTCCTTCGACAAGCTCAGGACAACTGACGCTGAGGCGACCGAAGATCGCCGCTGCGGTTGAAGCCGGCCGGAGGCGCGGCTCTCCAGTATTGAGTCGCAGGTCTGAAGGTCGAAGGTCTTAAATACAATCGCTGGTGCGATTTGATTAGCGGGACTAAATGATCATGCCTGCAGCGACGGTTTCGTTGGTGCCGGGGTCGATGAGGATGAAGGATCCGGTATTGCGGTTGCGGCGGTAGGAGTCGTGGATGAGAGGGACGGCGGTGCGGAGGGTGATGCGGCCGATGTCATTCATGGAGAGGGAATCGACGTCTTCGATTTTGTGGAGGGTGTTGACATCGACCTGGTATTTGACTTCCTGGATGATGGCTTTGGTTTCCTGGGTGGTGTGGCGGATGACGAGTTTCGCGCGGTTGGGCATGGGCTTGGATGAGAACCAGCAGACCATGGCCTCGATGTCTTGAGAGACGCGTGGAGGGTTGTTAGATTTCACGAGGGTATCGCCACGTGAGATATCGATTTCATCGGTGAGGGTGAGGCAGACGGATTGTGGGGCAAAGGCTTCGGTTCTTTCGCCGTCCGGTGAGTGGATGGCTTTGATGTGGCTTTTGAATCCGGATGGGAGGACGGTGACCTCGTCGCCGGGTTTAAAAACGCCACCAGCGACGCGACCGGCGTAGCCACGGAAGTCGTGCCATTCATCGGACATGGGGCGGATGACCCATTGGACAGGGAAGCGGGCATCGACGTGGTTTTCTTCGCCTCCGACGTAGACGTTTTCCAAGTGATAAAGAAAGGTTGGGCCTTCATACCAATCCATGTTTTTGGATTTATCGACGACGTTATCGCCATTGAGAGCGGAGATGGGGATGGCGGTGATATCAACGATGTTGTCGAGGCGTGAGGCGAACTCGCGGTAGTCGGAGACGATTTGGTCGAAGACTTCCTGTGAGAAATCGACCAAGTCCATTTTGTTAACGGCAACGACAAGGTGTTGGATGCGCAGGAGGTTGGCGATGAAGGAGTGGCGTTTGGTTTGTTCGATAACGCCTTTGCGGGCATCGATCAGGATGATGGCGAGGTTGGCGGTGGAGGCACCGGTGACCATGTTGCGGGTGTATTGGGTGTGGCCCGGGGTGTCTGCGATGATGAACTTGCGTTTCGGGGTCGCGAAGTAGCGGTAGGCGACATCGATGGTGATGCCTTGTTCGCGCTCAGCTTTCAATCCATCTGTTAGAAGGGCAAGGTTGACGTTTTCGTCGCCGCGTTTGCGTGAGGATTCCTCCATGGCTTCGAGTTGATCCTCGAAGATGGATTTTGAATCATAAAGAAGGCGGCCGATGAGAGTGGATTTGCCGTCATCGACGGAACCGGCGGTTGTGAAGCGGAGGAGGTCCATAGTGATTAGTGGGAGTCGGGAGTCGGGAGTCGGGAGTCGGATTAGTGCTTTGTTAAGAGGAATGGGGTTGGGTTTCTGAGCATCGATCCGAGCATGCGGCCGATAGAGCGATTCATTTCTACAAGTTCGGTGTGTTGAGTTTGATCGATGTATTGGCAATCCAAGGCGTAGTCCAATGATGTATCGGTTTCACTCTTTTCGCCGTCGCAGTCGGTAAGTTTTGATATAAAGTGTGCTTCGTATCGCCTTTTTGCCCAGGCCTCACGAAGATTCATACTAACCGAACGAGAACTTCTACGTATTTGAGATGTCAGGGCATAACGTTCCTCTGGAGGGAAACTCAATGAAAGTTTGAAAATCCGCATCGAGAGATCGTAGGCGTGTTGATAAACTTCGAGTTCTTTGGCGCTAGTGACTGACATTATTAGAAATGCTTTTGTGGTATCTTTGTGTGTTATATTTCCGATCCCTGACTCCTGACTCCTGACTGACGATTGTTGAATGAAGAGAGCGGAGCGCTAACAAGGAACTAAGAACCAGGAACCAAGAACGAAAAAAGGAATGTTATTTCTCAGAAATAACCTTCCTTTTTTCTATCTTCCATAGCGGTTTCGGAGCGTTTGTCGTCTGAGCGGGTGCCGCGTTCGGTTTGACGGGCGGCGGCGACTTCGGCGATGACTTCGTCGAGGTTTGATGCGGTGGAGCGGACGGCGCCGGTGCAGGTGGCGTCGCCGATGGTACGGAATCTAACAATTTCTTTTGTGACAGTTTCGTGGTCCTGGGGTTTGAGGAAATCAGTGACGGCGAGGAGAGTTCCGTTGCGTTCGAAAATTTCGCGTTCGTGGGCGAAGTAGATAGATGGGAGAGGAATTTGTTCGCGTTTGATATACATCCAAATATCCATTTCGGTAAAGTTGGAGAGAGGGAAAACGCGGAAGTGTTCGCCGGGGTTTTTGCGTCCGTTGAAAAGGTTCCAAAGTTCGGGGCGTTGATTTTTTGGGTCCCATTGGCCGAAGTCATCGCGATGGGAAAAGAAGCGTTCTTTGGCGCGGGCTTTTTCTTCGTCGCGGCGTCCGCCGCCGAGGCAGGCATCGTATTGATATTTTTCGATGGTATCGAGGAGGGTGACGGTTTGAAGTTTGTTGCGGGAAGCGTTAGGACCTTTTTCTTCGACGACCCGGCCGGTATCGATGGAGTCTTGGACGAGACCAACGACGAGTTGGGCACGGAGGAGTTTCACGAATTCATCGCGGTAGACCATGGTTTCCTCAAAGTTGTGTCCGGTATCGACGTGAACCAATGGGAAGGGAGGACGTGCGGGCCAGAAGGCTTTTTTTGCGAGCCATGCCATGACGATGGAATCTTTACCGCCAGAAAAGAGGAGGGCGGGGTTCTGAAACTGAGCGGCGGTCTCACGCAGTATGAAGATCGCTTCGGCTTCGAGTTGATCGAGATGGGAAAGGTTGTAGTTCATGGAGAGAGTGGGAAGTGCCGAGTTAGCAGTGATCAGTGGGAAAGGAGGGTTAACTGGCCCCAGTTGATTGATGATTGACGATTTCCGATTGTTGATTTTTGATTTTTGAATGAAGAGAAGAGGTGCGACTCGTCGGTGGAGAGATTTGCCGGCAGGAGGCGCGGCTCTCCAGTAGGTGCGGCGGGGTTTTGGAGGGGATTTAGGGCGGGGTCAAGAAATAATTAGTAAGTTAAGCAAAATACTAAGGTATAAGCGCCGATGGAGCTGTTCGTTGCACCTGCGGTGCAGTTCTTGGTTCTTGGTTCTTGGTTCTTGGTTCTTGGTTCTTGGTTCTTGGTTCTTGGTTCTTGGTTCTTGGTTCTTGGTTCTTGGTTTGACTTCGCTGCGCTCCGTCCAAGCGGGCAGGACTTCGTCTTTCATTAAAGGCTCGCTATCGCTCACTCGGCTTTGTGGTTCGAATATGCGGAATCGCGGAGCTCAACCAGGAACTAAGAACTAGGAACTAAGAACAAGCGCTAGCGCGCTATCCTTTCGCGGACGGCCTCTACGAGTTCGATGGCGGCTTCATCGATGGAGAGTTTCTCGGTGTGGAGGGTGAGATTGGGGTTTTGTGGGGGTTCGAAGGAGTTGTCTTTGCCGGTGAAGTGGGCGATTTCGCCGCGGGCGGCTTTGGCGTAAAGGCCTTTGACGTCGCGTTTTTCACAGGCTTCGTAGGAGGCGTTGACGTAGACTTCGAAGAGATTTTTTTCGCCGACGATACCACGGGCGAGGTCGCGGAGTTCGCCGCGAGGGGTGATGGCGGAGATAAAAACGATGACGCCATTTTCAACGAGGACTTTGGTGAGCTCGGCGATGCGACGGATGTTTTCGAGTCGGTCTTCATCGGTGAAGCCGAGGTTGGAGTTGAGGCCGGCGCGGAGGTTGTCACCATCGAGGATGATGGTGAAGTGGCCTTGTTTGTTGAGGACGCGTTCGGATGCGTTGGCGATGGTGGATTTTCCAGAACCGGAGAGCCCGCACATCCAGATAGCAAGGCCTTTTTGTTCTAACAGAACTTCCTTGTCGTGACGGTTGAGGAAGCGGTGGTGTTCGGGGTGGATGTTGTTCATGTTAAATTTCAGGTTTCAAATCTCAAATTTCAAGGAAGAGAGGGCAGATTGACGATCCGACTTCGCTGAGGCTACGACGGACATATTGATGATTTCCGATTGTTGATTTTTGAATGAAGAGGAAGAAATAGCTGGCACGTCAGATCAGCATTCAACAATCGTCAATCAATGCGAAGCGCGTCTGGAGACACGCGGTCCCAAGAGGGGAGGCGGTGATCGAAGGTCGCGTTACGGTGTGAACTTTTTGACTTGGAGTTCGGAGAAGCAGCGGAAGTGTTTGGCGTTTGCAGTGAGCAGAGGTTGGCCGATGTTAGATGCGGTGGCTGCGATCAGGCAATCGGCGAGGCCAACTCCATGACTGAGATTTTTTTGTTCGAGCCAGAGGTCGGCGCGCATACCGATTTCCGGGCTGAGAGGAATGATTTGAAATCCGCCATCATTGAGAAATCGTTTTAGAAGAATGATTTCGGATTTGGTGCGACAGCCGACGATGAGTTCCATGCGGGTGATTTGGGAAATGATTTTCATTTCCAAGTTAGCGATGGTGGCAGTGGCTTTTGAGTTGCCACGCAGGCACCAGACGATGACGTCGGTATCAATCAGCATGAGCGTGGTTTGCGAATTCGGGTGATAAGTTCGCTTACGGATTCCTTTTGGTCGGACCACATGCCGATGGCGGGGTGTGAGGCGAAAGCTTTGGATGCTTTGGAGTTGGATTTCACGGGAACGATGGTGCCTTTTGCAGTTCCGCGATGGGTGAGGGTGATTTCCTCTTTTGCGTCCAGGGCGCGGAGGATTTCCTTGGTGCGATAACGGAGATCCATGACGGATGCTTTCATGTTGAAATGACTAGTTCGAAATGACTGGTTTGTCAAGCAGGAGGTCGTGCTTTAGAAATGACGTTCTTAGTGAAGACGGCGACCGATGATCGCCGCTACTACCCTTTTCCGATAATAAACGCTTCAAAGCCATGTTTGGCTAGGGCTTCGGCGGGGAGGATGGCGCGGCCGTCGAAGACGAAGGCGGGCTTTAACATGAGGGTGTGGAGGCGTGGGAGGTCGAGATCACGGAACTCGTCCCATTCGGTGAGGGTGGCGAGGGCGTGGGCGTTCGTGGCGGCGGTGTAGGGATCGGCGACGATTTCGAGGTTGGCGTCAATGGTTTGTTGGGAAATGCCGACTTCTAACAGGTCGCGATGGATGGTTTCTTTGGAGACGCGAGGATCGTAAACGGCGACGTGCGCGTTTTCTGTTAGGAGATCACGGACGATGTGGATGGCTGCGGATGCGCGAGTGTCGTTGGTGTCTTTTTTGAAAGCGAAGCCTAGGATGGCGATGCGTTTTCCGGAGACCGTGTTAAAAAGTGTACGGACAATTTTTTCGACGAAGCGGGATTTTTGATAATCGTTGATTTCGACGACGGAGCGCCAGTAGGCCGCGACTTGAGTGAGGTTATAAGACTCGCAGAGGTAGACGAGGTTGAGGATATCTTTTTGGAAACATGAGCCGCCGAATCCGACGGAGGCTTTGAGGAATTTGGGGCCGATTCTGGAATCGGAGCCGATAGCGCGCGCGACTTCATTGACATCGGCGCCGGTGGCTTCGCAGAGGGCGGAGATAGAATTGATGGAGGAGATGCGCTGTGCGAGGAAGGCGTTGGCGACGAGTTTGGAGAGTTCGGAGGACCAGAGGTTGGTGGTGATGATTTTTTCGCGAGGGACCCAGTTGGCGTAAACTTCAACGAGGGCTTCGATGGCGGCGAGGCCTGCGGGAGTTTGTTCACCACCGATGAGGATACGGTCCGGGTTTTCCATATCTGAGACCGCGGTGCCTTCGGCGAGGAATTCGGGGTTAGAGAGAACTTCGAAGGTTGCGTTGGTGGTGGAGTTCGCAGAGATGATCGTTTGGATCGCGGTGGCGGTTTTGACCGGGATGGTGGATTTCTCGACGATGATTTTGTGGCCGTGGGAAACTTCTGCAATAAGGCGGGCGGCGGATTCGATGTAGCGGAGGTCAGCAGCACGGCCGGCGCCGATGCCGTAGGATTTGGTTGGGGTGCCGACGCTTACGAAGATGAGATCGGCCGCTGCGATGGCGGGTTTGAGATCGCTGGTGAAGTGGAGGTTTTTACCACGACAAGCTTCGACGATTTCTCTGAGACCGGGTTCGTAGACAGGCAGGGTGTCGGAGTTCCAGGCATCGATGCGGGCTTGGTTCATGTCGCATACCGTGACTTGGATGTTCGGGCATTTTTTGGCGATCATGGCCATGGTAGGACCGCCGACGTAGCCGGCGCCGAGGCAGCATATGGATTTGATTTTCATAAACTTTAAATTTTAAACTCTAAACTTCAAAGAAGAGCTTGAGGTGTGGAAAGTTGTGTTATGTGGCTTTTTTGTCAGGGAGGAGACGAGGAGTCAAAGGTCTTAAAGTCGAAGATCTAAAACACAATCGCTGGTGCGATTGGTTTGTAGGGAGCTGGAACATCGACTTTTGACTTTCGACTTTAAGACCTTCGACTCTTAGTTAGCTCGATGATCTCTGAGTGTGTAATAAAGAAATAGCGAGTTATAAGTAAAATAGCGTTTGAAGAGGCGGCGGGGTTCGGTGGTGAGGCGGAAGAGCCATTCGAGTCCGAGTTTTTGGAGAAAGGACGGGGCTTGTTTGACTTCTCCGGCGTGGAAGGCGAAGGCGGCGCCGATACCGAAGTAGACGGCTGGGGGAAGGAGGTGTTTGTTTTTTGCGATCCAATGTTCCTGTTTCGGGCAGCCGAGGCCAACCCAAACGAGGTTAGCGCGGGAGTTGCGGATCGATTGGATGATAGAGTGGGTTTCGTTATCCGGCCATTCTCCGAAAGGTGGTGAGTAGGTTCCGGCGATGTTTGTGTTAGGAAATTCTTTGGTAAAACGCGTGGTTAGCTTATCGAGGGTATCGGATTTTCCGCCGAGCAGAAAATGGCGGTAGGGGGAGTCGGGAGTGTCGGTGGCCGCAATCGTTTTTAGCATCAGGGTGGGACCGTAGACGCGATCTGTTAGTTTTGCCTCGGGTGGGAGTTGGGCGTTAATTGACCAGATAAGCGGCATGCCATCCGGGGCAATGAGATCGAATTTTCTCATGGATGCGCCGAAATCAGCATCATGTCGAGCGAGTGCAGCGACGTGAGTGTTCGCGGCTTCGAGTGCGTAGGGTTTGTCTGCGAGTGAGGCTTTTTCCAAGATCCAAGATATGGCTCCGGCGTAGTCAGTGACAGCGATGGGTAAGCCGATGACGGGTTTAAATTTCAAATCTCAAAATTCAAAAAAGATAGATCCTACAGAGCTTATAATACTTATGATTCCTGTGATTACTCTCTCGATACGCTTACCGTGTGCCCGTGTTTTTTAAGAAGCGCGTGTTGGCGGGCGGTGTCTAGGTCGGCAGCGACCATTTCTGCGCACATTTTCTCGACGCTGATTTCTGGGATCCAGCCGAGTTTTTGTTTGGCTTTGGTGGGGTCGCCGAGGAGGGTTTCGACTTCGGCGGGGCGGAAGTAGCGTGGATCGACACGGACGATGACATCGCCGACTTTTGCAGCAGGGGCTTTTGCGGGATCGGTGATGTTGGTGATGGTGGCGATTTCATCGATATCGGAGCCAGAGAAAGTGAGTTCGATGCCGGCCTCGCGGGCGGACATGATGACGAATTCTCTAACAGAGATTTGTTTGCCGGTGGCGATGACAAAGTCGTCCGGGGTGTCTTGTTGGAGCATCATCCATTGCATGCGGACGTAGTCTTTGGCGTGTCCCCAGTCGCGTAGAGCATCCATGTTTCCGAGGTAGAGGCATGATTCAAGGCCTTGGGCGATGTTGGCGATGGCGCGGGTGATTTTTCTTGTGACGAAGGTTTCGCCACGGCGTGGGGACTCGTGATTGAAGAGGATGCCGTTGCAGGCGTAGATGCCGTAAGCTTCACGGTAGTTAACGGTGATCCAATAGGCATACATTTTAGCGACTCCATACGGGGAGCGTGGGTGGAATGGCGTGGTCTCAGTTTGGGGTGTTTCACGAACGAGGCCATAGAGCTCGGAGGTGGAGGCTTGGTAGAAGCGGGTTTTCTTTTCGAGTCCGAGAAAGCGGATGGCTTCTAGCAAACGGAGCGCACCCATGGCATCGACGTCAGCGGTGTATTCCGGGGCCTCGAAAGAGACAGCGACGTGGGATTGGGCGCCGAGGTTGTAGATTTCATCTGGCTGAACCTCTGAGATGATGCGGGTGAGGTTCGATGAATCGGTTAGATCGCCGTAGTGGAGTTTGAATCGTGAGTTTTCGATGTGGGGATCCTCGTAGATGTGGTCGATCCGTTGGGTGTTGAAAAGAGAGGCACGGCGTTTGATGCCGTGAACCTCGTAGCCCTTTTCGAGTAGGAATTCTGCGAGGTAGGAGCCGTCTTGGCCGGTGATGCCTGTTATTAATGCGCGTTTCATAGAGCGTGGAGCGTGGAGCGTGGAGCGGGGAGCGGGG
>JAJTHK010000051.1 GCA_021298895.1 Luteolibacter sp. | reverse complement strand
ATGGGACAGCATAGGCACGTAAACTCGTCATTCACTCACCAACTCAAAAAAACTCGCAATCGCCATCACCCAAATCGGACCATTAAGCCTTGTAAATTCAAGGCTTGCACAGCCCCGCGCTTATGCTGTGGGATACCTGTGAATTTTTTTCTTTTCTGCTTACCTGTTTTTTATGTAGGTTTTTCCCATGCAAGCTTGGGACCGATTAAATACCGCCGAACAGATCGCCAACCATCTGCGCGAGGAATTGATGCGTGGGCGTTGGACTGGAATGATGCCGGGGCAGTTTCGTTTAGCCGAAGAGTTGGGGGCCTCACGCAATGCGGTGGAGGCGGCGCTGCGACAGCTTGAGCATGAGGGGGTATTAGTGAGTCAGGGACTGGGGCGCAAGCGCCTGATTGCCAGCCCTGACCCTAAAAAAGCACGACCGATGCGGATCGCGATCCTCGATTATGAACCCGTACCGGTGACGGAAGGATACACGGTTGAATTGCAATACATGTTGATCGAGGCGGGACATGTCGCTTTCTTCGCCCCGAAAACCCTGATTGAGCTTGATATGAATGTTTCGCGCATTCGGCGCATGGTGGAAAAAACCGAGGCGGATGCCTGGATCGTTTGCTCTGCTTCCCGAGAGGTGCTGACATGGTTTGCCGCGCAACCCTTGCCCGCCTTCGCCCTTTTCGGTCGACGCCGCGGGTTACCGATCGCGGCGGCAGGTCCGGACAAAATTCCGGCGACTGTTGCCGCCACGCGGGCCCTGGCCGAGCTGGGACACCAGCGCATTGTGATGTTGACACGGCGTGCGACTCGCTTGCCGAAACCAGGGGTGGCGGTACAAGCTTTTCTCGACGAATTAAAAGCCCAAGGGATCACGCCCGGACCATACAACCTGCCGGATTGGGAAGAGAACCCCAAGGCTTTGCACAAACGTCTTGAGTTACTTTTTCGTATCACCCCGCCGACTGCGCTGATTGCCGACGAGGCACCGTTTTATGTCGCCGCACTTCAATTCTGCACAAGCCGGGGCCTGCGCGTGCCGCAAGATGTATCGCTCATTTGTGCCGATCCCAGTCCGGCCTTCGAGTGGTCCCGCCCGACGGTGGCGCATATCCTTTGGGAAACCCGTCCCTTGGTGAGGCGAATTGTGCGCTGGGCAGCAAACGTCAGTCAGAAGAAACCGGACTTACGTCAGACGCTGACCCAAGCCGAATTCATCACGGGCGGAACCATCGGGCCGGTTGCAAGAGCAGGCCGAAACTTTAAGCGATGAAACGCCATGGGACGGCTGTATCCCGATGAACCGCGTGACATGTCAGGGCGCGAGTGGACTCGCGCGGTCCATTTGCCGAATATATCGAAGCACGATCACCGAATTTGTCGGGGCGCGAGTGGACTCGCGCGGTCCATAATAGGGACTAGACTAGCAGTTGTTTGATCGGGCCGGTTTGGATGCCTTTGAGGCCAGGATCGAGATCGCCGTAGTGTTTGATCGGGTTTCCGTAGGAATTGAGGATGGAGGTGTAGAAATTTCCGAGGGTCTTGTGACCTTCCGTGCCCCAGTAGGGCAGACGGATGTAACGGCGACCGAGGTTCATCTTGGTGTTGTCGCCAGCCATGATCAGGAATGGGAATTCGAAGCCATGGGCGTGATGCGTCTCACCGGATGATGGGAAATAGCAGATCATCGTGTTGTCAAACATCGTGCCATTACCTTCCGGGACACTTTTGAGGCGGGTGACGATGCGGTTCACAAGATCCATGTGATGGACTTCGGTGCGTCTGCGAACTTCTTCCGCGGAGACGTCTTTGACAGGCTTGCCGTGACCGATGTCGTGCATGTTGACTTTTTCTTTTTCGATCCCGGTGATGCCGGTGTAGTCGTGACCGAGTTCATCAACCGTGAAGGCGACCACGTTGGTGAGTCCGGAAATCAGAGAAGAGAGCAAGACTTCCGTGTGCCCGACTTGGCGGGTGAACGTATCCATCTCGTTGCTGAGATACTTGCTTTCCAATTTCGGGACGTGTTGGCGAACGATGTCCGTCATCAGGTCGATCTTGCGGTTGCGCTCGCGAATGTCTTCGATGGAATTTGCGTAGTTAGTGACCTTCTGCCTCTCGATTCCGTTGATGTGACGTGCAAGTTCCGTTTGGTTACCAGCGGCGAATTCTAACACTTTACGCTCAAGCTGATAGCGGATCTGATCGTTCTTATCGGTGGAAACCGATTTAAAAATTTCATCAACTGCGATGCCCGGGCCGCCGAAGGCGTAGTTGGGTTGTTGAGGGCCACGTGCCGAGAAGCCTTTGGCGATTCCATTGAGACCGCCGCGTGCATTACCGCCACCGGTCGGA
This sequence comes from Luteolibacter sp., assembly GCA_021298895.1. Taxonomy (GTDB): domain Bacteria; phylum Verrucomicrobiota; class Verrucomicrobiia; order Verrucomicrobiales; family Akkermansiaceae; genus Luteolibacter. The sequence continues at coordinate 11,037 of JAJTHK010000051.1, read as the reverse complement.
AAACATGCGAGCTCGATGTGCTCGAGTGGTGATGGGAAAAGTTTCGCCAGTTCGAAATCAACAGTCGCCCATTTGATCGAGCTGTTGCGTTCGTTTGCTTTATAAACTCCCAAAGAAGAGCACCACGAGTGATGGCCGACCGTGCACATTTTTCCTGAGAGGCCTTGGAGAATGGTTAAATTTTTCTTGTGTGCCTCAAGCGGAGCCATCCATTCGGGAAGCGTATGGGAATCGAGATCCACCTCGTAGGGGAGTTTTTTATCCTCCATGGCTTTATGTTCAGCAGAGAAGGACGGCGGAACCATGACTTTCGGGAAAAGCCCGTTTCCGCGATGCATGAAGATGAAGCGCATCGGCGGTGCGCCTGTTAGAACAGAACCACCTGAAGCTGCGGAAAGCCGTGGAATCATCCCGGGCATGGATAGACCACCCATCGCTAGGAATGCGTTTCTGATAAATTCGCGTCTTTTATTCATAATGGGTGTTTTTTGTTGGGGCTTTGATGATTGAATGATCTATAGAGACAATTATTTTCTGTAAATGAAAGAATCAGATGTCAGCAGGGAAACAATGACCGCTTTGAAGCTACCTCCACTGGATACGTAGGCTTTATCGGCGTCTATCAAGGTCTGGGAGTCAGAAAGCATTTCGTTGCGTCCCATATAGAAGCGGAAAGCGTGCCGAATGATGGATTGGCGAACGCGGCTGGATTTTGCCAAGCGATCGATCATATCAAGGGCATCCTTAACATCGCCATCAAGCGCAGGGTTGCCGGTGCTGTCGAGTGCTCCACGCGGATCGATAGGTAGACTTTTGTATGTATTTCCGCGATCGTCTTTGCCGATGACATTTTCAGGATGGATAAGGACTTCATCTGTGCGGAAACGCCCGAAGTCATCATACATCTCGAAAGGCAAACCCAGCGGGTTCATGTATTCGTGGCATTTCCAGCATTCTTGTTTCAGCGTGATTGCATCGAGACGAGTGCGTAGGGTTTTGTGATGATCTTCTGGGACGACAGCATCGACAGTGATCGGGACATCTGGGACTCGGCCGGCTAACAATTTTTCACGTATCCAACGGCCGCGACGCACGGGATCGGTCTCGGTATTGAGTGAATGCGCGACCAACCATGCTGGATGGCTGAGAATACCCTTTCGATGCTCGATTTTAAAGGGTTGCACGACCTGATAATCAAACGGTGGCTCGTTGTATTTTCCGTCTTTGCCAGAAGGTGCTGGTAAATTGTAAATCGGGGAGTGCCAGTAGGTATTGCCGTGTTGCCATGGAAAATTCACGAAAGGCGTGACTCCTTTACCGAACGTAGCTTCGAAATGTAACATGCAACGCTTGAGGGTATTCGCGTGCCGCAATGGCTTCCCTTCACTACCCGGCACAATTTGCAGTGCCGTTTTGAGAAACTCCTCGTTCGCGAGCACAACTTTTTCTGGATCGGTCTTCCATTCAGAATCTTTTAATTTCTCCCAAACTCCACGCCATTTTTCGATGGTCACCGCGGCTGCCTTACTATCGCCAGCGTCGAAAACAAAATACTGATCAGTAGTGAGCAAGTTCTCGAAAACTTTTTGATCTTTCTCCACACACCAAGCAACTACCTTATCCGCTTCATCGACGAGGAAACCGCCCGTGCCGAGCGTACCGCGGTCAGCATTTTGATAGACGCGTTGGCTGCGTTCGGCGTCTTTGAAAACTTTCGGCGCATTTGGGTAACCGAAAAATTCTCGGAAAAACCGTATGATCCGCGGATGGGTTACGGCATAAGAAACGACTTTGCTGGTGTTCCCGCTGGGATCAATGCTGCCGTGGTAGTAAGTCTTATCGTCTAGCAAGCGAGTAACTTCGCGTTTGAAATCCTCTGGAGTTTTGAGTTTATCCTGCGAAGCAGCTTCAAGCAACTTTGCATCGGGACCCTTATCCCCCATCGCGTAGGAAATCGCATACGCTGCCTCGCGTGGTGAAAGCATTTTCCGGCCATATTTATCCGGCACACCCGCACCAAACTCGAGTCGATAGAGAAATTCGGATTCTAACAAAACCGTTTTAAGCATCTGCCGCAGGCCTTCGCTATTGCCAGCGGCTTTGATCGCATCTTGGGTGAGTAACAGATATTTTGCCATCTCTACCTCTGTTGGAGGACGACGCAGCACGAGCCCAAATTGCTGCGTAATAGCGGCACGCATTTGATCATCACTGGGAGTGGATTTATTGACGATAACGGTCTCAAATTCAGCCGGGGTACGACTTGGAGACCAGCGATCTTTGGGATCAGAAAATTCATCGGCTTTGATTTCACCGGCCTTCACACGAGCGGGACGGATCTGTTTTTCAGAGATCCATTCCACATTGGTCAGCATCACCAACAAGCTTCCGCCATCGAGCTGGCCGATATCGTAATCGCGCACACCGGATGCATCCGGCAGCACGAAAGGATTCGTGACACCAGTGAGTTGCATGTTGCGTTCTTTGCCTTCGAGCATGAAAACATCGCGCACTCTTTCGTCAAAAATCATCGGGCTGATCAACCAACGCCGAGCGGGTGTGAACGCCGATTCTTTGATTTTCCCGCTGAAGAGTTTATCGTGATCGACGTAGTTTCCGTAGGATGGATAACGCAGTTTATCTTCGAGCTTGGAGGCGTTGTGAGCGTGTAATTCATCCCAGATCCAACCGCCTAATGCTTTACGCTCTTCTTCGCTGGGTTGATCCTTTTTTTTCGGCGGCATCTGTTTTAGATAAACCTGCTCCAGTGCGCGGTTCATTAAATTCAAGCGTGCATCCAGCGTGAGTTCTTCCAAATTATCGAGACGGATATCGCCTTTCTCCGTGCCGTCCTCGTGGCAGTCGGTGCAGTATTTGCCTAAAATCTCCATCGCGTTTGCAGGCACTTTGAAATTCTTTTCGCCATAAGCGAATCCATGCAGGCACATAGCGCCAATGATTACCGATGTATGAATTAATCTTTGGGTAGACATGTGATTTACTTGAATGAATGTTCTAACATTTCCTTGGCAATTACCTGCAATTCCTCAACGGGAATGGCATAGGTTTCGCATCGGTTCGCACGGGCGATATTCATGCCAACGACCTGACCTTTCATATTCAAAACCGGCCCACCCATGGTGTTGCTGTTCGCCAGAATATCGTGCTGAATGACGCGAGGAAAATCGCTCCTGCGCTCGGAAAAATCACCGCTCATCTGGTCGTTGCGATCCATCGGTTTTTCCGATCCAGCAAGGATAGCTAACTTAACCGTCAGTTCCACATCTTTGCCAGCGCGTTTCACCGTGAGCTTCACTTCCTCGCCTGGTTTTTTACCTACTAAAATTTCAGCGATATCCTTGAGTTCGGCGACTTTTTTTTGCTCAAGATTCACGATGATGTCATTCACTTTGACTCCCGCCAAATCCGCACCGCCACCTTTGCTCACATCTTTGACCTGAAGTTTATCTTTGACCTTTTCCAAAACAAGACCGAGGCCGACCACTCCATCTTTAGGAATCTCACGAGCTTGTGCGCTGATGATTCCAGCAAGCACGCGTCGCTTGGTACGGCTGGTTGCACCATTCACCACCACCCAAGTCCCCTGCTCCAACTTGCTATCGGGAGCGAATTCAGCGGGCGTTAAATCCTGCGCATCCACCTTGATCAGTGCGACGTCCCATTTCTTATCGATATGGACTATTTTCACCTCATCGAACTCCTGTTTATCCACCCGCACCGCTAACACGATGGCACCTGCGTCCTCTATTTTAGTCCCTGGCGGCAAACCCTCTGGGATAGGGAGCTTGAATTCCTTTCCAGGCTTGCTCTTTTCTTTGCCGTCTGGCTTGGCCTTATCCTCGCTCTTTTTTTCGCCCTCTGGTTCAGCCTTATCTTTAGCCTCTTCCTCGCTCTTTTCCTCTATCTGAATTTCGCTCGCCTTGGTTAAGATGTAACCGTCTTTGGAAATAACCACACCGTAAGCAATTTCATCCCGCTTGTTGTAGATCACCGCGCTGCAATTCTGGATGACTTCACGCTGCGGCTCGAACACACCTGTCACCGCATCACCTGTTAGACGATACAAGGTTTCGAGTGACTGCTGAGCAAAAAGCAGATGTGAACCAGCGATTCCTGTGAACAGGATGATCCACTTAACGCTCAGCAAGTTCCGCAGTGATTTTCCGTTCTTTTCCATCTCTTAAAATTTCCAGTTCCAACTCTTCTCCCGCAGACTTGTCTTTGATAATGGTTTGGAGTTCTTCGCGTGTTTTAACTTCCTTGCCATCCACCTTCCGGATCACATCGCCTACTTTGAGCTCGGCTTTTTCAGCCGCAGTTTTTTTGCCGACCTTGGTGATTTCCAAACCAGCTTCAACCGACTTCGTCGCCACTCCGAGCATGCCGTTTCCTTTGATAGGTTTCTGAGCAAATGGACCTTCGCCCATGAACTCGGATTTCATCATCGGTTCCCAGTTATCGATAAAAACTTGGACTGGCACATGCATGTTGACTGGAAGCTGCGGGCCGACGCGTGAATGAATCCCGATGAGCTTACCATCTAGATCAAACAAAGGTCCGCCAGAATCGCCACCGATCAGTGTTCCGTCTGTCTGGTAGGTGGTGTTTGCCACTCTCACTAGACGCGCCAAACGAGCGACCGCACCACGCTCTTTATTGAACCCACCTGAGTGGCCTAGCGAGAAAACCCAGTCGCCCAAATTGATATTTCCCGTGCGATTCAATTCCACGAACGGATACTCACCCGTGTCCGTGATCTGTACCAAGGCGGCATCCGTTTCCGCCATCAAACCCAACGTGTTTGCCTTATGTTTCGTACCATCCGGCATGATGATCGTGACTTTTTTCCCGACCCCGCCCGAAACGTGCGCCGCAGTCATCACCAAACCTTCTTTGGAAACAATCACTCCGCTACCGAAGCCATTTCCGAGATCGATGGAAACCGTCGCCGCTTTTGCCTTTGGTATAGAGGCGAGCAGAGTTTGTTGAATCAGCATCAGATCTTCCTGAGTTTCAGGAGCCTTCTTTTCATTCAAAGGAAACGCATGGGCTGCCATCGGCACGAAACCAAGCGTCGCAATCACCCATAGGGCTGACGAATATATAAAAGCACCTTTCATCTTAGTTTTCCAAAATCTCAACCTCATACCCATCCGGATCCGTAACGAACGCCATCTTCCGTTCACCACTTGAAAATTTTTCCCGCCATTTGCTCGGCCAAATTTCAATCCCGCTTTTTTCCAGCCCATCGCAATAAGCAATGATGTCATCAACCCCAAGCGCCGTATGCATCAAATCCTCCGGGCAGCGATGCTCGTAATCCGCCGACCACGTCAGCTCCAAAAAAACATCATTTCCCTCAAGCTGCATAAATGCCAAACGATTGCCCTGAGGCGAATCTTTCTGCTGAGCCATCCGATATCCCAATTTCTCATAAAAAGAAATCGACTCTTCTAAGCTTTTCACCCTTATGCGAGTATGTAAAAATCTGACCTTCACTCGCCAAACCTACCCAACTCATCCCAGCCCGCAAGCTTCACTTCAACATTTTAGGGATCCAAAAATAAGAGAATTAAACCACAGATGGACGCAGATGAACGCAGATTCTAAAATTCGGCCAAAAATCAAAAAAACACTTAAAGGACAACGGATCAGGCATTGATAACACATTTCTTATCTGTGTTCATCCGTGTCCATCCGTGGTTCTATTCAAATTTATGAATATTTCCCAAACCGACCGCGAGGATTTCCGCAACCTACTCATGGAAATCCACCGCACCCACATGCCTTTCGGGATGTTCGGGAAAGAAAAATATCCACCCCACGGCGTCCCCATCTTCGATTTACCTGAGGAATACCTGCTCTGGTTCAAACAACGCACCTTCCCAAAAGGCCGACTCGGTGAGCTTATGGCGCATGTTTGCGAAATCAAAGAATGCGGCATGGACTCGATTTTTGAGCCAATGCGCAAAGCGAACGGGGGTAGGACGAAGCTTTCGTAGCTGCGGCGTCCCGCCGCAGGCCGTGCAAGCTGCGTCCCGCAGCGCCAGCCAATAATGAATCTACCGCGCCAATGATGAAGCCGCTTTAAATACAAAGTCGCTTGGTATTTACGGCTTATTTCTAAACGGAGAGAAGGAGCTAACGGAGGACACGGAGATACTAAAGTAGCTGCGGCGTCCCGCCGCAGGCCGTGCAAGCTGCGTCCCGCAGCGACAGCCAATAATGAATCTACCGCGCCAATGATGAAGCTGCTTTAAATACAAAGTCGCTTGGTATTTCCGGCTTATTCCTAAACGGAGAGAAGGAGCTAACGGAGGACACGGAGATACTAAAGTAGCTGCGTCCCGCAGCGACATTTCAAAACATTGAATGCCAGCGTCATCTTTTAAGATAAACCAACTGCGAGATATGGACGCGTAAGGATACGCGTCCCTGCCTAATCCCCCCCACCCATCATCTTCTTCACCTCTAGCTCATGTCGAAGTTCGAGTTCGTTTTTAAAAATCATCATCGCTAGAAACACCGTGAGCATCGTGAGCGCGATTAAGAACAGGGTCAAATTTTGAAACGGCGCATCTTTATGTTCCTTGATTAGACTCTCAATGGAAAATTTAAGCACCACCGCACCGCCCAAAAAATTCACCAAAGCGATGGGCAAACGGAGATAGATCGACGCATGTAAAATTTTCCACAACGGAACAAGTGTTAGAACAATCAAGCCGTTCATGAGAAGCGCAACACTCGCCGCGACCGATAAAAATCCATCCACATCTGGAGACTTAAACACCATTATGTAGTTATCAGGATCAACCATTTCAGGCCAAACCTGCATCGCAACCAATCCCTGATATGTAGGTCCACTCGGCGATAAACCGGACTTGTAATTCTCTTCGTAGATAGGCAAAAAATTCCAAATCACGAACATCACCAACGCCAACCCCGCAATCCCCAACGCCATGCGATTTCTAGCAGTAACCGGAAGCCAGTCTTTTATCGTGTCGTTCATTCCATCACTCTGCTTTGATTTGTGGAAATTGAAATTCAAAAAATAGCCAGCCGAGACACTGCTTCTGGTGAAGTTTTAATACAAACTAATGAAAAGTCATCTCGCGCAAAGCCGCAAAGACGCAGAGAAATATCAGGAATGAAACTCTGATCACCCTCTTTAAATCCTCCTTTGCGGCTTTGCGACTTTGCGCGAGATCAAACACAACCCAAGAGATCATCCACCCATCGTTTTCTTTACTTCCAGTGTATCTCTCATCATTTCAAAAATGGATTAATCACCCGCACTCCAGCATATTCCTGTCCATGATTCAGATCTTCAGAATAAACGGTGGAAGATCCAAGTTTTACCGCTGCCGCAACTATCGCACTATCCCAATAAGATATGCCATACCGCTTTCGAATTTCTAGGGCCGCCCAAAACAACTCTGCGTCGACTGGTAGAGTTGGATAGTCCGACATCGCCTCAAGTATTCCGATCACCTCTTTTTCTGGCAGCTTCAACTTCGACGTCGCATTCACATAAAATTCGGCAAGCACCTGTGAGGAGATTCCAACATCAGCGGACAAGAGAAGTTGCCTCGCAATATCTCGCTTTTGTTTCTCCGCTTCACTGCGCGAAGCAGCATAGAGCAGAATATTCGTATCCAGAAAAAGATCAGCGCGCATGAGTATCTTCACGGTTCATTCGATCAGCAGCAGCGAACACAGGCAGCTTATCCATTTGCGCGAACAATTTCTTCGCCCTATCCCGAGCATTCACCTGATTTCCATCCAGCACATGCTCCAATCCCTGCAATACCAACTCGCGCAGAGTCGTTTTTTGTTCAGCGGCAAGTATTTTAGCCTTACGAACAATCGCATCGGGTAATTCCAAAGTCGTCTTCATGACCCGTATATACAGCTTTACGGTTTATTTGTCAACAAAGAGACGCTGCTTCTAGTGAAGTTTAATTACAAACCAAGGAAAAGTCATCTCGCGCAAAGCCGCAAAGACGCAGAGAAATATCAGGAATGAAACTTTGATCACCCTCTTTAAATCCTCCTTTGCGGCTTTGCGATTTTGCGCGAGATCAAACACAACCCAAAAAAACCAACGACCACGACATAAGAACTGGGAGAAAACACTTGCGGCCAAATTTTCATTGCCGCCATTCCAGCAACCCAACCTTCATCCCTGTTATTATAAAACAAAAAATTCCACGTCACAAACATCACCAAAGCCAACCCCGCGAACCCCAACGCCACGCGATTCCGATTCGTGATCGGCAGCCAATCTTGAATCGCAGCGATCAAATCATCTCTCTTCCTTGAAATTTGAATTTTAAACCAACCCATCCTTCCGCGCCTGTTTCCAATACGCGTATTCAGAGCGATTGAAATCCACATACTCCGGCGAGAGGTCGCTGGAATACATCGTGTAAACTGCGCTGCCTTGGTTGAGATCGATATCGATATCAAACTCAGGATGTGAGACCACTTCGCGCAACTGTTCCATCGGAGTCTCCGCTTGCAGCCCACCGAGGCACGCCGCTTTGCCGCCGATGAAGATATCGATCAGTTCTTCACGAATCCTAGCTCTTGAGTAACCGACTGCATGAATGATCCGACCCCAGTTCGGGTCGCCTCCGTTCCATGACGATTTCACCAGCGCGCTTTTGCAAACCGCTTCGGCGACTTTTTTCGCATCGAGGTGGGTGCGTGCGCCTTTGACGTTCACGGTGACAAATTTCGTGACCCGTTCGCCATCGCGGACGACCGCTTTCGCTAGTTCCAGCATCACCCAGCCGAGTGCCTGACGAAACTGACGACAGGCAGACCTGCCTCTTCTCGCCACAGGCATTCCGGATGCGCCGTTCGCTAGGACGATCACCGAGTCATTCGTACTCATGTCGCCATCGATGGTGATCCGGTTGAAACTTTCCTCCACAGATTCCTGGACGGCTTTCTGCAAGCATTCCTTGGCTAAATTCGCATCCGTGGTGATGAAGCAGAGCATGGTCGCCATGCTCGGTGAAATCATTCCCGCCCCTTTGACACAGCCGCCAATCCTCACCCGGTGATCGCCCATATCAAATGAGATCGCGACCTCTTTCTCATGCGTGTCGCTGGTGATGATCGCACGTGCGACGTGATTTCCTTGTGTCGCCGCCAACCTAGTTACTAAATCTTCATACTTCGACTCCACTCGCACCATCGGCATCGGCAAGCCGATCACACCAGTCGAACAAACCCCAATTTCGGTTTTCTTCAAACCTAACTCCTTCGCTACACCTTCGCACATCGCCGTCGCATCATGGAGTCCCTGCAAACCCGTGCACGCATTTGCGTTTCCTGAGTTCGCTATGATCGCACGTAACGATCCTTTCTTTAAATGACTCTGAGTCACTTTGACTGGCGCGGCTTTGACTTTGTTCGTCGTAAACGTCCCCGCAGAACGACACGGCTTATCAGAGTAAATCAATGCAAGATCCAATCGATCACTCGCCGGATTTTTGATTCCACAACTCACCGCACTTGTTAGAAAACCTTTAGCAGCTCCGACTCCGCCTTTGATTTTTGTAATTGGAAAATCCATCGTGTGAAATGATTGGACGAGCAAAGTAATGCCTTTCAATCCAACCCCGCAAGCAAACAATGAGTTACTGGTTCCTAGTTACTGGTTCTTAGTTCTTGGTTGATCGTTCCGTCTCCCATTTCACTCTTCACCATTCACTCTTCTAAACAATCCTCCCCCAAATCGCCTTCAAATATCGCGACTCTGGGTAATTCGATAGCGTCGGGTGATCCCCGCCCGCTCCCGTCCGGTCGAACACCTGCAAGCGCTTGTCTTGGCGATGAATCACTCCGGTCACGATGTTTTCAAAAGCCTCAACCCCGAGCTGACCCGAGCACGAACAGGTCACGATCACCCCGTCTTTCTCGACCAACTGAGAGGCGAGCTTGTTCAGATCATGATACTTCGCGTAGCCGATCTCATCCTCTTTTCCGAACATGAACTTGGGAGGATCCACCATTACCACATCCCACTTCCGGCCATTTTCCAGCATCGTTCTTACCCATGTGAACGCATCCGCATGCGTGAGCTTGACCTTCGCGCTGTTCAAATTCGCATTGCGCTTCGCCATCGCGATCGCCGCTTCATCGAGGTCCACCGCAGTCACTTCACTCGCACCACCCAACGCTGCCGACACGGAAAATCCTCCCGAGTAACAACATAGATCTAACACGGTTTTCCCCTCCACGATCCCACGAAATTTTTTCCGGTTATCTCTTTGATCACAGAAAAATCCTGTTTTGTGGCCCTGCGAAAAATCGATCTCGTACCTCACATCGTTTTCCACAACTTTGACCAATCGCACCGCATCGCTCTGCACCCCACCCGATCTAGGAATGCCCTCGATCTTCGCCAAATCGCTATCGATCTGCACAACCACCCGCTTGGTTCCAAATGCTTGATGCATCAGCGGCAGCCATTTTTCCAAACGCATCCACGCCGCGAACGCCGTGATTTCCACCGAAAGCACATCGCCGAATTTATCGGCGACCATCCCCGGCAAGAAATCCGCATCACCATGCACACACCGGTAACAATCCGTCTCGGCATCCAGTTTCAAAACCTCACGCCGCAGTGTTCCCGCACGCACGATGGCGTTTTCAAAAAACGTTTCATCCAAATCCTCCATCGAGTGACTCACGATCCGCAGCGGCATCCGCGCCTTTGGATTCCACAAGCCCCAGCCGAACCGTGTCCCCTGTTTGCCAAAAACCTCCACCAAATCTCCGGCCTCTGCATCCCGAGAAACCTCACCCACCATCTTCGGCCAGATCGAAGGATGAAACGTCTGATATTTTAAATGAACCTTAGGCACGCCGCATCCTCAGCAGAAAACTCTAAACCTTAAACTTTAAATCTCAAAAATATCTCTTTCTTAACACCGCTTCCCTCTCTCAACTCTCCCAACACAACTCCTCCCCTTGAGGTTTAGAGTTTAAAATTTAAAATTT
>JAJTHK010000059.1 GCA_021298895.1 Luteolibacter sp. | reverse complement strand
TCACCCTCTCCCCATCTCTTTTTTCCCCCTATTTTTTAGATTGCCAAACCACCCCAGTGCTTACAATCTCTCTGCGTTGACACGACGGTTGGCCGCTCTTGGAAATATCCACGGCAGTCATTTTAAGCGATCGCTCCCACGTCTCCACCCCTCTCTCCAGAACGGGCGTTTTATTGGGAAATCATCAGGCTGAACCCGTCCAAACTCAGGCATCACCGGTAGATTTTCATATCACTGGCTATTGCGATCATCTTCCCCTTTCTCCCGTGGTTCAAAAATACCACCATATCCCTTTTCCCAAAACATCGACCGAATGAGCAAAAAAAGCACCGCCGATTCATCAAAATCCTCAACTTCTAGCAAGGTGGCAAAACCTGCTAAAGCGGCTAAAAAAGTCGCCGCGAAAAAAACTCCTGCAACAAAAGCGGCTAAAAAAGTAGCCACGAAAGTTGCGAAGAAGGCCGCCACGAAAGTTGCTAAAAAAGCCACCACCAAAAAGGTCGCCACGAAAACAGCTAAAGCGACGGTAGCGAAAGTGAAAGCCCCCGCTCCAACTCCAGCGCCACCGGCCCCCGCAATCATCCAATCAAGACCCATCGAACCGATCGTCGCTCCCAGACCCATAGAGGCACCCGTTTTCACTCCCCCACCTGCGGCGCATTCCGCTCAGTATGCCAATCCGCAAGCCGCTCCTTATTCCGCCCCTCCCTCAGAAAATAACGATGGCCCACGCATAGGCCGCGTCCCTGGCGGCGGCCCCACCCAACAACATCACCATCATCAATCGCCGCGCGATGGAAACAACGACGGCTCACAACAACGCGAGTCGCGCTCTAAAAAACGCCGCGACAAACGCAAACGTCGCCGCGAACAATTTGGTGAAAACGGAAATCGTAACGGCAACGAAAACCCTCAACGTCATGAGAGAAACGATCGCAACGATAGAAATGATCGCAACGATAGAAACGATCGCCCACCGATCGAAGACCGATCAGCCACTGTTCTAACCGGTCCCGCCGTCGAGACCAATGGCATCATCGAAATGACCCCGAAAGGTTATGCCTTCCTGCGCTTGCCTTCTACGAATTACGATCAGGCCAAAGACGATATTTACATCTCATCGGAATTAATCCGCAAACATTCCCTGCGTCACGCACAGTGGATCCACGGCACGTATCAAGATAGCAACCGCGGCCCACAACTCGTCGAGATCACATCTGTAAACGGTCAGTCACCTGACGAAGCGGCCAAACTCCCGCACTTCGACGAACTCACCGCGATCAACCCAAACAAACGCATCGCTTTCGAAACCACTTCGGATCGCTACACCACCCGCGTGGTCGATATCGTCGCTCCCGTCGGACGCGGCCAACGCGGTCTCATCGTTTCTCCTCCGCGTTCAGGTAAAACCACCCTGCTCCTCCACATAGCAGAAGCCATTCGTGAAAAATACGACGAACAAATCCATCTGATGATTTTGTTGGTCGATGAGCGACCCGAGGAAGTCACCGAATTCCGCCGCGCCTTGCCAGGTGCGGAAATTTACGCCTCATCCAACGACGAAGCTTCGCGCAACCACACCCGCATCGCCGAACTCGCGATCGAACGCGCCAAGCGCCTCGTCGAAGCCGGTAAAGATGTTTTCCTCCTCATGGACTCCATCACCCGCCTCGCCCGTGCCTACAACGGCGCAATGAGCAGCGGCAAAGGCGGACGCAACCGCGCCACAGGTTCTGGCGGTATCACCATCGGAGCATTGGAAGTTCCACGTCGACTGTTCGCAGCCGCCCGCAACACCCGCGAAGCCGGTTCCCTAACCATTCTCGCCACCGCCCTCATCCAAACCAACTCCCGCGCCGATGAAGCCATCTTCATGGAGTTCAAAGGCACCGGAAACATGGAACTCGTGCTCGATAGAAAAATCGCCGAGTCCTACGTCTATCCCGCGGTCGATATTTTTAAATCCGGCACACGCCGCGAGGAACTCCTCCTCGCCGAGCACATGCTGCACAAAATTCACCTCATCCGTCGCGGCCTCTCCGGCCACCGCCCATACGAAGCCATGGAACGCCTGCTCTACTTCGTCAAAAAATTCCCAAACAACCCACAAATGTTGTTAGAAATTAAAGGCTAATACTGGAAAGCCGGTCGCCGACCGGCTTAAGCCATCCAGCAAGCTTAAATCCGTTCTTATTCATAACTATTTCTATTTTTTCACCGATCACTTCCATGTCTCACACTCTCTTCGTCGAAAAAAAATCCACCTTCGCAAACGAGGCCAGACACCTACTCCACGATCTCCGCGAATCGCTCAACCTCCAGAGCCTAGTTTCCCTCCGCTTCCTCAATCGCTATAATGTCGAGGGCATTTCTGAAGAAGCCTTCTCTCAAGCCGCCTCAACCATCCTCTCTGAACCACAAACCGATCTCATCAGCCGCGAACTGAACGTTTCTACCGATGAAATCGCTTTCGCCTACGCCTACCTCCCCGGCCAGTTCGACCAACGCGCGGATTCCGCCGCCCAGTGTATCCAAATCCTAACAGGAAAAGATAAACCCACCGTCCACGCATCACAGATCATCATTCTCAAAGGCAATATCTCCGACACCCAACTCTCCGAAATCAAATCCTACGTCATCAACGCCGTAGACTCGCATGAAGTCCCTGTGGCGGCGGATTCCATCCGCCATGCCAATTTATCCATACCTGGGGATATCGAAATCCTACAAAGTTTCCTCACCGACACCCCCGCGAAAATCCGCAAAGCCATGTCCCTCGCCATGTCCGAGGCCGATGTCGCATTCACTCAGGATTATTTCAAAAACCAAGAAGGTCGACCCCCTACCCTCACGGAAATCCGCATGCTCGACACCTATTGGTCCGATCACTGCCGCCACACCACTTTCCTAACAGCCATCGATGACATCAAGTTCGGCGAAGGCTCGGAACTCATCGAAGAAACCTACCAAATATACCGCGACGTCCGCAAAAAACTCAACCGCGACGACCGCCCCGTCACCTTGATGGACATCGCCCTCATCGGCATGCGCGAACTCAAAGCCTCCGGAGAACTCGACAACCTAGAAGTCTCCGAAGAAATCAACGCAGCGTCGATCGTCGTAAAAATTCAAATTTCAAATTTCAAATCTCAATCCTCTAGCTCTGCGCCCCTCTCCGACCTCAGCGACTCTGCGGTGAAAAACCCAAATGAAGAAGCGAAAGAAGAAGAGTGGCTCATTCAGTTCAAAAACGAAACCCACAACCACCCCACCGAAATCGAACCGTTCGGTGGTGCCGCCACCTGCCTCGGCGGTTGCATACGCGATCCGCTTTCTGGTCGCTCCTACGTTTACCAAGCGATGCGTGTCACTGGCGCAGCGAATCCTCTAACACCTTTTTCGGAAACCCTTCCCGGCAAACTTCCTCAGAAAAAAATCTGCCAGATCGCTGCGAAAGGTTACTCGTCCTACGGAAACCAGATCGGCCTCGCCACTGGCCAAGTTGCAGAAGTTTACCATCCGGGCTACGTCGCCAAACGCCTTGAAATCGGTGCCGTGGTCGCAGCCGCTCCACGCTCCAATGTTTTCCGCGGCACTCCCGCTCCAGGCGATGTCATCCTCCTCATCGGCGGACGCACGGGTCGTGACGGTGTCGGCGGTGCCACTGGATCTTCCAAAGAACACACCGATACCGCGCTCGAAAATTCAGCCGAAGTCCAGAAGGGCGACGCGCCAACCGAACGTAAAATCCAACGCCTGTTCCGCAATCCTGAGCTCACTCGCAAAATCAAAATCTGTAACGACTTCGGCGCAGGCGGCGTCTCGGTTGCCATCGGCGAAATCGCTCCATCCCTCATCATCAACCTCGATGCCGTTCCGAAAAAATACGACGGACTCGATGGCACCGAACTCGCCATTTCAGAATCCCAGGAACGCATGGCTGTCTGCGTCGATCCATCTGAAATCAATTTCTTCATCCGCGAAGCCGATAAAGAAAACCTAGAATGCGTCCACGTCGCCGACGTCACCGATTCCGGCCGACTCATCATGAACTGGCGCGGCAAAGAAATCGTCAACCTCAGCAGAGCCTTTCTCGATACCAACGGCGTTGTTCAATCCGCAAAAGTTGAAATTGCAGCCCCTGCTGCATCCACGATCCACAATCCACAATCCATTATCGAGGCTCTTCAGAGCCTCAACATCGCCTCCCAAAAAGGTCTCGGCGAAATGTTCGACGGCTCGGTCGGCGCCAACACTGTCCTCTGGCCTTTCGGTGGTTCCCAGCAACTCACCCCACCCGACGCGATGGTCGCCAAGCTTCCTCTGTTAGAAGGTGAAACCGATGCCGCGACATTCATGGCATGGGGCTTCGATCCCTACCTTTCCGAAAAATCTCCTTTCCATGGTGCTGCGTATGCCGTCACGGAATCCGTCTGCAAGGCCGTCGCCGCTGGCGCTCGCCTCAGCGATGTCCGTTTGACCCTCCAAGAATATTTCCCTCGCCTTGGTGAAGATCCAAAACGTTGGGGTCTTCCTTTTGCAGCCCTGTTAGGTGCATTCCGCGCTCAACACGAACTCCGCCTCGCTGCCATCGGTGGTAAAGATTCCATGTCAGGTTCATTCAACGAACTCGACGTCCCACCCACCCTCGTTTCTTTCGCCCTCGCGCCAGGCTACGCATCTCTGGCTCTCTCACCCGAGTTCAAGAAAACCAACTCCACAGTTTCTCTTCTAACAACTCCTATCCTTGCAAACGGCCTACCCGATTTCGAAGCCCTCAAACAAAACGCCGAGTCGCTTCACGAGCTCAACAAAGCCGGAAAAATCCTTTCCCTCCACCACATCGGTGCCGCAGGCATCGCCGCAGCCCTAGCCAAATGCTGCTTCGGCAACCAAATCGGAGTGGCGGCGGATTGCATCCGCCAAGCCAATCCATTCAAAGAATCCTACTTTTCATTCATCATTGAGCATCATGAAGAACTTCCTTCATCTCTAGGGTCCACCATCATCGGCAACACCACCGAAGCCCCCACCCTCACCCTAAACGGCGAAACCCATTCTCTAACAGATCTCCAATCGGCCTGGCAATCCACCCTAGAACCCATCTACCCAACCAAACCAGATTCCTCCAGCAAAGAGCCCATAGCTTTGGCCAGCGGACAACCCAAGTCTTCCAATCAAAAATCAAAAATCGTCAATCATCAATCGTCAATCAAACCAACGGTCCTCATCCCCGCCTTCCCCGGCACCAACTCCGAATACGACTCCGCCCGCGCCTTCCAACGCGTCGGTGCCGAAACTCACATCGAAGTCTTCCGCAATCTTTCCGCCAAACACATCGAGGAATCCATCCAAGCGCTTGCCGATAAAATCAAATCCTCTCAGATCCTCTTCGTTCCCGGTGGTTTCTCCGCAGGTGACGAACCCGATGGCTCCGCGAAATTCATCGCCACCATCCTACGCAACCCACGCGTTGCCGATGCGATCTCAGATCTGTTAGAAAACCGCGATGGTTTGATTCTCGGAATTTGCAACGGCTTCCAAGCCCTCATCAAAACCGGCCTCGCCACCCACGGCAAAGTCATCGCCACGGATACAGAATCGGCCACGCTCGTGCACAACGACATCTCACGCCACATTTCTCAATACGTCCAAACCCGTATCACTAACAACTCTTCTCCTTGGCTCACTAATCAAGAAATCGGAACGATCCATACCGTCCCCGTTTCTCATGGCGAAGGTAAGTTCTACGCACCAGCGAACGTCATCGCCGAACTCGCCGCCAACGGTCAAATCGCCACTCAATACTGCGACGCAGATGGCAACCCGACCATGCAACATCCGTTCAACCCGAACGGCTCACTCCACGCCATCGAAGGCATCACCTCTCCGTGCGGTCGAGTGTTAGGAAAAATGGCACACTCCGAGCGCAACTCCCATAACGTCGCAAAAAAC
This sequence comes from Luteolibacter sp., assembly GCA_021298895.1. Lineage (GTDB taxonomy): Bacteria > Verrucomicrobiota > Verrucomicrobiia > Verrucomicrobiales > Akkermansiaceae > Luteolibacter. The sequence continues at coordinate 16,081 of JAJTHK010000059.1, read as the reverse complement.
ATCCCCGGAACCAAAATCCAACCCATCTTCGCAGCGGGCGTAAGTTACTTCCAGTAGGCTTCTTAGTGGCTGCTCTTCCTGAAAATTTAAACGGAGAAATCGGAGTAGCGGAGGAAACGGAGGAAAATGAACCACGGAGAGCACGGAATACACGGATTGGTTGCTTCCGCGCATTGCTGTCAGATTTTATTATCACTCTTCACTCTGTATACTCCGCGCTCTCCGTGGTAAAACTTCTTAATTAGGACGTCGAACTGTAATCTAAAGCTAAGTGCGAAGCTCCTTCGTTTTCTTTGTTACCTTCTGTGGAGAAAATATTTTTACAGAAGATAACGAAGGGCTGGAACAACCCAGCTATCACGACCCTGTAGCAAAATCCTAAAATCGAAAACCTTGTGCAAAGTCCCTCCGTTTCCTCCGTTTCCTCCGTTGGCTCCGTTCTCTCCGCTTAAATCTTCCTTACCCCACCTTAATCATCCCGCCAAATGTCATTTTTGGCACAAATTATGCTTCATTTTTGGGTGTATTGTGATTAGTCTCCTGTAGGCGCAAGATTTCGCCCTGCCAAATGGCCGAAGCTTCACTCTACCAGTCACTCTCCCAGTCTCAGACTCTCGCACCTCAAATGCGCAAGAGCCTGGAGATTCTCCAGGCGAGCACTCTGGAACTATCACAGCTTTTACGCCAAGCTTTGGAGACGAATCCTACCCTTGAGGATATCACAGAAATCGAGTCGCTCGACCAAGATCAACCTGACGGCGAAGAAGCCGATTCCTTGGACTATTTAAACGAAACCGAGGACGATTGGCGGGATAGATCTATTCTCGACGGACGGAGCAATCAATGGACTCAAGAAGATGAAGAGCGCCGCCAGCGACTCTACGACAACATCGTCGCTCCAGAGAGCCTGCAACAACACCTCCAACAACAGCTCGACCTCGCACTCATCGATCCACCGATACGCGCCGCAGCTCAGGAAATTTTAGGCTACATCAATGAACGCGGATTCTTGGATGATCCCATCGATGTCATCTCGATCAAATCCAACTCAACCCTGAAAAATCTCAAAACCGCGCTCAAACTCATCCAAACCTTCGACCCCTCAGGCGTTGGTGCCTCAGGCATACCGGAATCACTGCTCATCCAACTCGAACGAGCCTCAGGAACAGAAACGATCGAATACAAAATTGTTAGAGATCATCTTGAAGATCTGGCGCGCAAACGCTACCCGCAAATCGCCAAAGCTCTCAACATCACCATCGACCGCGTGACCGATGCCGCATCAAACATCGGCCGACTCTCCCCCAACCCGGGTGGCGATTTCGAACCGACCGGAAATCCTTACATCCTTCCCGATGTCATCATCGAGAAAAACGACGATGGCAAATGGTCCGCACGTCTAACCGGTGAGCATTTGCCAGCCCTGCGTATCAACGATTTTTACAAAGACATGATAGGAAAATCCGGAGTGGATGCAAAAGCACGCGCGTTTCTCCGAGATCAGATCCGTGATGGCCGTAGCTTGATTCGATCGATTTCACTACGCCAAGAAACCATACTTGCGATCGCTCATAAGCTCATCGATCAACAAACCGATTTCCTAGAAAAAGGCCCTCGTCACTTGAGGCCGTTGACGATGAACAACATCGCCGATGAACTCCAGCTCCACGCAACCACAGTTTCACGAGCAGTTGCTGGGAAATACATTCTCACCCCACAAGGCCTGATGGAAATGCGCGCCTTCTTCGCCACCGGATACCAAACCGATGGCGGAAACGAAGTTTCCAACGCAGGCGTCCGAGAAGCCATTCAACAACTCGTCGCGCAAGAAAACCCATCAAAGCCTCTCTCAGACGACGCGATCACCAAAGCCCTCGGTAAACAAGGCATCACCATCGCACGCCGCACCGTCGCCAAATACCGCGAACAACTCAACATCCTGCCTTCGCACTTGCGGAAATCATTCTGATTTTTCAATCCAACAAATCAGGATAGCACTTCTTCGCGAGAGACATACTCAGGTCCATGATGTGTTGTGATCTGGTTTGTTTCATCACTTCATCTGCCATCGCTTGGCACTCGCTGTATTTGAGTGAGCGAATGACTTGTCCAACTCTGGGAACAATTTTCGGAGAAACCGAAAGTTCTTCAACACCCAGACCCAACAGCAAAGGGGTGAGGCGGATATCGCCGGCCATCTCTCCGCAGACTCCTGTCCAAATTCCATGAGCTTCACCTGCCTCGACCGTTTTCTTGATGAGTCGGATCACAGCTGGATGAGTGGGTTTGTAGAGATCCGCCACATGTGGATTCACGCGGTCGACCGCAACGGTGTATTGGATCAAATCGTTGGTTCCGATTGAGAAGAAATCCACATTCGGTGCTAACAGATCCGCACAGACGGCAGCCGATGGCACTTCGATCATCACGCCGACAGGGATTTTTTCGTTAAACGGTATCCCCTCTCTTGTTAGTTCATCCATGCAACGGTTGAGCATATCACGAGCTTGGAGTAATTCGGAAAGTCCTGAAACGAGAGGAAACATCACCGCCAGTTTGCCATGTGCGCTGGCACGTAAGATGGCGCGCAGCTGATCTCGGAACATCGCCGGCCTGGATAGTGAAACCCGTATTCCGCGCCAACCCAAGAAAGGGTTAGGCTCTGGTTCGGTTAGTGGCTCGATGGGTAGTTTATCTCCACCCGCATCCATGGTGCGAATGATCACGATCTCACCAGAGACTGCTTCAGCCACACGCTTGTATGCGTCTGCCTGTTCATTTTCATCTGGCATCTCAGAACCGTTAAGCAACAAAAACTCGGTTCGATAAAGACCCACGCCTTTCGCGCCACTTTCTGTCAGCTCATGCAGCTCTTCTAAAAATTCAATGTTCGCAGATAATGAAATGACTCTGCCGTCCTTGGTATCGGTCGCTTCATCCTTACGAGCCGCTAGCTCATCGCTCTGGCGTTCTTTTTCAGCTGCTAGATTGATGTATTTTTCCAACGTCTCTATCGTCGGATTCAAAATCAGTTTACCTGAGTAACCATCAATCACCGCAGGAGTCAGCGCAGTGACTTGGATTACCGAAGCTTCCAAGCCGACAACAGCCGGGATACCAAACGAGCGTGCTAGAATCGCGGTATGCGAGTTAACACTTCCCTGTTCTGTCGCAAAACCTAACAGCTGCCTGCGGTTCATCGATGCTGTGTCCGATGGCGACAGATCATACGCCAACAAGATGTGGTTTCCATCCGGCAGCTGATGTGTGCTTTCCTCATCGACCTTGAAATTTCTCAACACCCGCTGCGAGACGTCTTCGATATCCGCTGTGCGCTCACGGAGATACGCATCGGGGATACGACGCATCGCTTCCAAAAAATTCTGCATCACTGCGTAAAACGCATACTCCGCATTTTGTTGACGTTTTTCGATCGCCTGTAAAACACGCTCAATCAGCGACTTATCCTCCAGCAGCATCACGTGAGCTTCAAAAATTTCGCTCTCCGAATTTCCCGCTAAAGACTCCAAGCGCTCCTGCAAATCTTTGAGCTGCTTCTTGGTGATATTCACCGCTTCCTGAAATCTCGACTGCTCTTCTGCAACCTGATTCTCAGCGATTTCATAGATCTCGGGAGCCGAAAACCCCCGCGCACTCACATGGATCGGACCCACCGCAATTCCAGGCGATGCCGGAATTCCAGTGAAGATCAGTTCTTCGGATTGTGCAGTCTTTGCCATTTGTTATTTCTGACCCCCAGCGTTTCCAATAAATCTCGAGAGGATTCAAGACCTATCTCTTATCTGTAAAGAAGAATTCATATTCTATTACCCAGAAGCCCGTTTGATTGCCGATTGTTGATTTAGGATGTTTGATTTTTGATTTGGAAGAAGTGACTCTGAAATGGCCATTTCATTCAAAAATCATCAATCATCAATCAAACCATAATAGAAAAAGCCGCCTTCCGATTAAGGAAGACGGCTTATAAACGACCGTTTGTAATGCCTTACTTGGTTGGAACTTCAGAAAAGGTCTTAAGAATACGCGAAGCGATCTGATATGGATCACCTTGTGAGTTCGGACGACGATCTTCGAGGTAACCTTTCCAATCATTATTTGCGAAGCTGTGTGGGACACGGATGGATGATCCGCGGTCAGCAACACCCCATGTAAATTTGTCGATGGACTGGGTCTCGTGAAGACCGGTCAAACGGAGATGGTTGTCTGGTCCGTAAACCGCAACGTGCTCTTCCATGTTTTTGCCAAATTGTGCCATGAGTGCATCGAAATACGCCTTACCGCCGACTTCACGGAGGTGTTTGGTGGAGAAGTTCGCGTGCATACCGGAACCGTTCCAGTCACCGCGGATAGGTTTGCAGTGATACTCGATGTCGATACCGTATTTCTCACAAAGGCGATTCAGAATGTAACGAGCGACCCAGATTTGGTCAGCTGCGTTTTTGGAACCTTTACCGAAGATTTGGAATTCCCACTGACCTTTAGCAACCTCAGCGTTGATGCCTTCGTGGTTGATACCCGCGTCGAGGCAGAGGTCGAGGTGTTCTTCAACGATTTGGCGAGCGATGTCACCAACTGCTTTGAAGCCAGCGCCGCAATAGTATGGGCCTTGTGGTGCTGGATAGCCATCAACTGGGAAGCCAAGTGGCTTGCCATCTTGATACATGAAATATTCCTGTTCGAAACCGAACCATGCATCTGGATCGTCCAAGATGGTGGCGCGGGAGTTGGATGGGTGCGGTGTGCCGTCTGGCATCATAACCTCGCACATGACGAGGGCGCCATTTTTACGGGTGCTGTCAGGATAAACAGCTACCGGTTTAAGCATACAATCCGAACTGCCGCCCGGTGCTTGTTGAGTTGAGGAACCGTCAAATCCCCATAATGGAAGCTCTTCAAGCTTAGGAAAGCTTGCGAAGTCCTTGACTTGGGTTTTGCTGCGTAGGTTCGGCACGGGCGTGTAGCCGTCGAGCCAGATGTATTCCAGTTTGTATTTGGCCATGTGTTATTGTTTCTGTGTTCGTGGTTAGCGATTGATTTTTCGGTGAAGAGCGACGAAAAAATCATTCATCCTCCCCACCGTCGAGCAAAATTACAGCAATTCACGTGCCAGATCAGCAATTTCATGGGATTTTAAGGGATTACTCATACTCCCCCCGGGGACCCAGCATCTCATTTCCACTGACCTGAATTTGAGCTTTAAGATTTGGGATTTGAAATTTACCATCCCCGCCCGTGAACCTCCTTCTCCGCAACGCTCGCATCGCTTCTGAATCTTCACCCGTCCTCGTTTCAGCCGATGTTCTGATCATCGATGGGGTGATACAGAAGGTAGCCAAAGGAATTACTGCAACGGACAACGCAAAAGTCATCGACTGCAAAAACCAGATCCTCTGCCCCGCCTTTTTCGACGCCCACGTCCACCTGCGCGAACCCGGCCAGGAGCATAAGGAAAACATCGCAACTGGCTCTGAATCGGCCATCAACGGCGGAATTACCGGTCTCGTGATGATGCCAAACACATCTCCCTCACTCGATTCCGGAGCCGCCGTCACAGCCGTTCTCGAATCCGGAAAGCGTAACTCCCGCATCCCCATCTATACCTCTGCCTGTGTGTCCAAAGGGCGAGAAGGAAAAGAAATGGCAGGCATCGATGGCATTCGCGCCGCCGGAGTGAAAATGCTCACCGATGATGGCGACACCACCCTAAATTCATCCCTCCTCTACCGCACCATGCAATACGCAACAGAGTTCGGCATGTTCTTCGCCTCCCACTGCGAAGTCCCCGAGCTCGCCGGCCCGCGCGCCCTCAACGACGGACCGACCGCCTACAAACTGGGCATCGCCGGCTCCCCTGCCTGTGCGGAGGAAATCATCATCGATCGCGACATCCGCCTCGCCCACGCCACCGGTGCGCACATCCACATCCAACACGTTTCCTCAAAAATGGGCATGGAAACCATCCGCTGGTGGAAATCCCGCGGCGACGTCAAAGTCACCGCCGAAGTTTCCCCTCACCACCTCCTCTTCACCGACGAAGATATCGGCGATTTCGATACCCATTACAAAATGAATCCGCCCCTGCGCACCAAGGCGGATAACGAAGCGCTGTTAGAAGGATTGCTCGACGGCACCTTCGACCTGATCGCCACCGATCACGCTCCACACAGCCCTTTCGAAAAATCCCAAGACTTCGTCTCCGCACCCAACGGCATCACCGGGCTCGATACCGCGGTCGTTTCTCTCTACCACTACTTCATCAAAGAAGGAAAATTCGGCTGGGATACCTTGGTGAAAAAATACTCCGCCGAGCCTCGCCGACTCATGTCGCTCGACGTTCCAAGCATCGCCGAAGGACAAACCGCCAACTTCACCCTCTTCAACACCGAGGCCACTTCCACCTTCACCAAGGACTTCATGAAGTCCAGATCTCAGAACACACCGTTCTTGAACAAAACCCTCCAAGGCAGAATCGACCTGGTGATCCTGGGAGATAAGATTCTGTTAGAGAGATAGTAGCTGCGGCGTCTCGCCGCAGGCCGTTCGAGGATCGTCTCGCTCCTCTCTTTGAGCATGATCCAAATATCCGAAAGGCACCAGACGCACATTTCCCACATGAAGATATTCAGGAGACGTCGGAAAAAGACTTTTTTCAAAAGCGGAGTTCCGAGCCTTATCGGTTTAAGCACGATGTTTCTCATTGGTGGAATCATAGCCACCACATCTCCGATTGCTTACTTTAGCTCAGGAGGAACAGGCAGATATGGCGCCACTGAAGTAATGATTTCCCACAGCACAAACGAAACCCGAGTTTGGGGCGTCATCTTTCTAGCGATGGGACTCTTCTTTTTATACTGCGCGTATAGCCGCCAACGTGATAAAAAAATGAAATAGTTCAGAAACAAAATGGAAACCTACCCCGTCACCTGCCCTACCTGTTTTGAGACGTTCGAAATCGCCGTCCCACCCGAATCCGAGATGCCGACCGAATACGATTACGATTGTGAAGTTTGTTGTCGGCCCATGCTCATCATCCTGAATTCCTCAGATGATATCTACGCCCAGTCGCTTGCGGATTGAGGTAATTTGTTCCTTGTTCCTGGTTTGACTGCGCTGCGCTCCGTCCAAGCGGTCAGGACTTCGTCTTAAAGTGAAGGCTCGCTAGCGCTTACTCGGCTTTGTGGTTCCTGGTTCCTGGCTCCTGACTCCTATGAAATCAATCGATGGCTACTTCGATGCGAAGATCACCTTGTATGCGTGATCCTCGGCGATTGAACGCGAGCGCAAGCCGAGTTCACGCAAATGGGCTTCATAGGGTAGTTGTCGATTCGCCACAATGTGCAGTGTTCCGTTTCGTTTCAACGCCGCGGCGGCGACCGTTAGAAATGCTTTACCCAAATCCACGTCCTTGGACTGTGCAGTGTGGAACGGTGGATTCATGATGATGTGATCATAAACATCTGGCAGTCCAGTGGTCACATCGTGCCAATGAAAATTCACGTTTCCGGAAACGTTTTTTCGCGCGCAATCCAGAGCCCGCGCATCGGCTTCGAATAAATCGATCTGCGAGATGTTCGGAGATTTTTCCAAAGCCACGGAACTCAGAAAACCCCAACCCGCACCGAGATCCGCGACGTTTCCGCGCAGCGAGACTGGCATGTGTGCAGCTAGCAAGAGCGAACCGGGATCGATGTGTTTCGCGCTGAACACTCCTGGCTGGGTGACGAAAGAAGTTTCAGGGATCGTCTGCGGCTCAGCCAACTTTTGCCACTCTTCCAGAATCTGCCCATCCCATGGTGATTTGTTAGAAACCCCGAAAGCTCGGCATTTGTGTTTCGATACGGAAAATAAAAGTGGTGTTACATTTCCCAGTTCTTTTTCAAAGCGCGCCGCACCAGCCGTGTTTGCCATTGCAGTGATGAAAACTCCACCCTCTGCCAAGCAACGATGCGCCATCGCAAATCCAGCCAAGGTCTCTTCTTTGCTCTTACCTGGCAAAAACAACACGGTCGGAAATTGACCCGTAGGATATTCAGTCAAAACCATACCCGCCCGTTCACAAGCATTTGCCAAGGGTTTGAGCGGTTGCCATGCGGTGAGAGTTGGTAAATCAGGATGAGGCTCGGCTCCGAGAAATAAAACGTTCTGCGTTCCAACTCGGTGCTCTGCAAGCGCAAGAACCAATGTCTCTAGCGCCGGATTCATTGTGAACTTGTAAATGTTAATCCCAATTTCTCCAACTCCTCCTCGATGATTTTTTCACACTCAACAATCTGATTCACACGTCTAACCTTTGCCTCTTCGGCAAGTTGCTCCAAGGCATCAATGTCATAAAGATAGACCTCTTCAATCTCTCCCACCGAGTGCTCGATGTCGCGCGGCACCGCGATATCAATCATGAACAAAGGCCTATACTTTCTCGCACGTCTGAGCGATTCAACTTCATCGCGATGAATGATTGTATGCGGGGCTCCCGTCGATGAAATGACCACATCCACATTTTTAAGCTCAACCAACCATTCATCGAACCGCACCGCCCGACCTCCCATTTCATCAGCAAGTTCCACCGCACGATCATGGGTCCGATTCGCAACGATGATCGACTTCGCCCCACGAGAAACCAATGCCTGCGCAGTCAACCGACTCATCTCCCCAGCTCCCAGCACCATGACTTCGCTATCTTTCAAATGTCCAAAAATCTTTTCCGCTAGCTCCACCGCCACGTTTCCTATCGAGGTCGATCCCTCTTGAATGGATGTTTGAGTGCGGACTTTTTTGCCAACGCTGAACGCCTTTTGAAACAGCTTGTTCAATATCGATCCCGTTGCGCCTGCTTCATGTGCGGCTTGATAGGCTTGTTTGACCTGACCGAAAATTTCTGTCTCGCCCAACAACATCGAGTCCAACCCGCTGACAACTTTGCACAAATGCCGAGCCGCGTCGCGTTGTTGATAATGATAAAACGGTTCTTCGTGACCGTGGACTTTCTCTGCAAGGGAATGTTGTAAATTTGTCAGTGCTACCGAGGCGTTCTCAGCAACCAGATAAAACTCGGTGCGGTTGCAGGTGGAAACTACCACACCTTCGGGCGCACCAGCCATTTCTAACAAGTGCTGTGCTGCTTCGCCGAGCTTGGTCGTGCCCACAGCGAAACGCTCGCGAACCTCAACAGGCGCGGTTTTATGATTCACTCCCAAGCAAACGAGTTCCATTTAGACGAATGCAAAAACTCCAAGTGAAAGGACGAATAGTGCAACTGCACCCAGCGCAAACCGCCGTCCTGTTATGCCCCTCACCCGTTTGGTGACCATTAAAACAAGATACCCCAACCACACACCTACCGCAGCGATCAAATGCGCGATCGCATCCTCACCCAACGGCATTAACACCCCTGCAATGACGCCCACCGTCAACAGCACCATCCCCAACCAAAGCAGTCTCTCCAAAGAAACCAACAACTCTCGCACCGGCGGCAAATTCCGAAACAAGCCGCTTTTCAAATGATGCTCTTTCAATTGTTTATCCAACACCAAGAACATCACTCCCGCAACCGCCGCCAACGCCAGTGCTCCATAAGCAAGAACCGACATCGCGGAATGCGTTTCCCCCCAGAACGTTGTGTTCATCACCTTTTCTGGATTCGAAACCAAGCGCCCAGGCAGCAATGCGAATCCTTGAAAAATCACCACCACCGGAGCAGTGAATACCCCTAACAAAGAAATCCGATAAACTGGCCCAACCAACAAATAAAACAAGGTCAGCGACCACGCCAAGAACACCGAGATCTCACCGATACTCCGTAACGGGCAAGCCCCACGCATTTCACCCCGCACCGCGAGATAACCCATCTGACAGGCCATCACCGCTATCATCCAAAAAACCGTCCAACGACTCATGTTGCCGTGGCGTAAAATCAACAGCCCACGCAAACCTGCCACAGCGGCGAGCAATGTTGAAGCGATCAAAAACCAACGGTCCATGCCCTTAAATCGCCTCTCAGCTGGCAAGATGCAAGTCTAGGCTTGGGCAATGAAAAGATAAGTCTTATGTGACATATGGAACTTATCTTTTTTATCCCCACCTTTCTCATTTCCCAAAAGAAAATTCATGCTAGCCTGCACGCATGACGGAAGAAATCGAGACTCCTCTCTGGAAAGGAACCCCATCCCAATGGCTAAACATCGGCCCGTTCAGCTTAGCGCTATTGCTTTCCGCCGGCATCGCCGTGGGAGGTATCTTATTTCCTCCTGCTTTCGCCGGATTGATTCTCCCACTGATCTGGATGATCTGGCGCTTCCTTGTGATCCGCTGTGAAATTTTCGAACTCACCTCGCAACGCCTCAGAATCAGCCATGGCGTATTCAACCAAAAAATCGACGAGATCGAACTGTATCGGATCAAAGATGTCTTGGTTGAGAGAAAATGGTGGATGCGTATCTTTGGACTCGGTTCGTTGCATCTGGAAACCTCAGATCGCTCACTACCACAAGTCACCATTCCTGCGATTTCTGATGCAATAGGTCTTCGTGAAATTTTACGTAAAGAAGTCGAAGCCGTCCGCGATAAAAAACGTGTGCGAGAGTTGGATTTTGAAGAAGCGCATGAGGAAACATTGTCCTAACAAATTTCCACTCGATTCAACCACTTCTCTCTACGGAACCAAGTTTCCTGACGCTTCGCATACTGACGCGTAGCGAAAACGATCAACTCCTCGCATGCCTCGCGTGAAATCTCTCCAGCAAGGAACTGGCGTATCTCTCTCACTCCTATGGCCTTTTCCCAGTTGCCTCGCAAACCCGCAAGTGCAACAACTTCTTCAATCGCTCCTTGATCCAGCATCTGTTTGGTTCTTAGCGCGATGCGTTGATGCAGATCCGCTCGCTCGCGTATCAACCAAACTCCTTTGAGCAATTTCTCCAACTCCCGAGTCTTTTGCTCCCAACCATCACGGAGCTCCGAAACCTTTTCTCCAGTGAGTCGGCAAATTTCCAACGAACGCGAAACATAACGTTTGTTACCCCGGTTCACCTGAGCGGCTTCCACGGGATCGATTTTTTCCAACTCTTCTAACAATTCATCCAGAGACTTTGCATCCATCTCCGCACGAAGTTTTGCATCCCCTTTCGGCAGCGGCGACGGGCCGTGCGTGAGGAATTTCAAATACAAACCCGATCCGCCCACCACGATAGGCGTTTTTCCTCGTGCTTGGATTTCGGAAATCACAGGCATCGCCATTTCAAAATACTTGCCTGCATCACAATTTTCAGTCGGATCCAAGACTCCGAATAAATGATGTGGGAAACGTTTCTTCTCCTCCTCATTTGGAGCCGCACTTAAAGTTTCTATGCCACGATATAACTGAAACGCATCGCCGTTGACGATCTCCCCGCCCAACTCCACCGCCATGCGCAGCGCATGGTCGGTCTTTCCAGACGCAGTTGCCCCGCAAACAAATAAGGGCGCAAAGGTTTCAGGCATGACTAGTTGAAGCAGCACCAGACCTAAGTCAAAAGTCAAAAGTCTATCCAGAACCGCATTTGAAGAGTCGAAGGCCTAAAAGTCTGAATGTTAAAGCCAGAACCGCTGGTGCGGTTGGATAAAATAGACCTTTAGACTTTGACTCCACTTCGTTCCGTCCAAGCCACCACGGCAGAGCCAGTATTAAAAGGCTCATTACCATTCGCTCTGCTTTCAGACTTTCAGACTTTGAGACTTTCAGACTATAATCCCGCCATGGGAATTCCCTTCCAAAACACTTATGCACATCTCCCAGCGCGCTTCTTTTCGAAACAGAAGCCCGCAGGTACTCCAGAGCCTGTTTTAATTCGCAGCAACCCCGCGCTGGCGAAAGAACTGGGAATTGATCCTGCTTGGCTAGACTCACCCGCCGCTCTCGCCACCTTTTCCGGAAATGAAATTCCCAAGGGCGCAGAGCCTATCGCACAAGCCTATGCCGGACATCAATTCGGTGGCTTCGTCCCACAACTGGGTGATGGTCGCGCCATCCTGCTAGGTGAAGTTGTCGACATCCACGGCAAGCGCCGTGACATCCAGCTCAAGGGATCAGGTCGAACCGTTTTTTCACGCGGCGGCGATGGAAAATCGGCCCTTGGTCCTGTATTACGCGAATACCTCGTCAGCGAGGCGATGCACGCATACGGCGTCCCAACCACTCGCGCGCTCGCTGCGGTTTACACGGGAGAAATTGTCGATCGCGAAGAACCCGCACCGGGTGGCGTTTTCACCCGCGTGGCAGCCAGCCACATCCGCGTCGGTACGTTTCAATATTTTGCTGCCCGCCAAGATACAGAAGCGATCCAAATTCTAACAGATCATTGCATCGCCCGCCATTACCCAGATGCAGCCGATGCGGAAAATCCCGCCCTAGCCTTTCTTGAAAGCGTCATTCGTGCGCAGGCTGAACTGATCGCGAAATGGTTGCCGCTCGGTTTCATACACGGCGTGATGAATACCGACAACTGTGCGATCTCAGGTGAAACCATCGATTACGGCCCTTGTGCGTTTATGGATACCTTTCATCCAGATAAAGTTTTCAGCTTCATTGATCGCCATGGCCGTTACGCATGGGGCAACCAACCCACCATCGCACATTGGAATCTCACTCGTCTCGCAGAGACCTTATTGCCCATCATCGATCCCGAACCAGATCGCGCCAAAGAACTCGCGAAAGCAGCTTTGGAAAAATTCATCCATCATTTCCAACCTGTTTACCTAAATCACTTCCGCGATAAGCTTGGCCTCTCCACCGACAACTATCTCGAAGCCAGCGCCGCTTTCATCAAATCCACCCTCGGCACGCTCGCTCAGAACCAAGTCGATTTCACCCTGTTCTTCCGACACCTCACTTTGCTCGCGGCCGATGATACACGCGCGGATTTGCCATCGCTTTTCTCAGATCCACAAGCCGCCGAAACATGGATCACCCATTGGAAAACTTTTACTAAGCCAGACGATCATTTCACCAGGATGAAAGCCGTAAACCCGATTCTCATCCCGCGCAACCACCGCATCGAAGAAGCGATCCAAGCTGCCTACCAAAACGATTTTTCGCTCTTCCATCGCCTAGCCGATGCTCTAACAAAACCGTTCGCTGAGAATCCGGCGTATGCAGATCTGGAACTCGCACCGCACCCTGAGCAATGTGTGAAAAACACATTTTGCGGAACGTGAGTCTCAACTAGAGCGGAGATGTTCCCTTGCAAATGGGATAACCCACGCAGCCCCAAAACTGACTCCCAGGATTCTTCCCGCCTTTTGCAGTGCGCAAGGACATGAGGCCTCCACAGAGTCTGCACATGGGAATCTTCTTAAGATCAGTCAGATTCGACGGATCCGTCCGATCAGACTGATCTTTCTTTCTCCGCTCCGCCATGCGCGCAGTGGCCAGCTGCTCCGAGTAACCTCCGCCCTCCACAAAGGCTGCCTCCAAAGCGGCAATCTGACGATCCAGAAGAAAGTTCGCTTGGTGAATCAGGCATATCACCGCGTTCGCACGCACGGCTGCATCCGGCACATCCAGCCAGCGCGAATATAATACCCAGCGCTCTGCATCTGTTAGATCAGTTAGATCCGACGGATCTGTCCGATCAGACTGATCTTTTTTAAAATTGCGCGGAACCGCCCTTACTTTAGATGCCTCTTCACTGCCCATCTCCCACTGCGGCAGCCGCCGATGCCGCAGAAAATCCTCATAATCCAGCAAGAGCTCTTCCAAACTCGCACGCGCCACATTTACCAAACGCAGCTCAGTCTGCGAACTCGTTGCCGATGCGCGACTCCCCTCTGCGATATTCTGCCGTCCTGAACGCGCAGCCTGCACCATCTGATCAACCGTTCGGGATTTTGAACTCACAAATTTCTCACAAAACCAAACCGTAGCATCATAAATCAGTGTGGTAGTTTGAAAACTGGCGGTCTTCCTATAACCGCCGCTGGGGCGGAGCTTTTTCTGGGGGGAATTCATACGATCTGTCCTATCCGTCAGATCTGACAGATCCGTCAAATCCAAATACGGAGCACTCACCCCTCCGGATTATACATCCCGTTATACCCTGGCTGATACAGCATCACCCCAAGCACCTCTGCCATCACGACAAAATGCTTGTCCTTCGCATAAACTCTTATCAACTGGTTTTTCGCGATCGTTCCAATCAGAATATCATTCCACGGAACTGTGAAACCCTTCGCTTTCAGCTTCGCAAAATTTCCAGCCGCCTCGCGCCAGATTTTCAGGTCGTTGCGAACGTAAGGGATGAGATCAAACCATTTCTTGATTCGCGGCATTTCGTTTTCACGCGCCCCACCCAGAAATTCCATCTCCACTGGACCGCATAACGCACCCTCGTATTCATCTAACAGCCCTTTAACTGCCATCTTCACATGCAGATCGCCATCCCTGCGGAAAAACTCAACCCACGCACTGGTATCAATGATCACCATATTCAGCGATCCACCGCCTCCAGTTCATCATTGGTCATTGGATAATCCTCAAACTGACCTTCCATCACCATCGCTGCGAATTTTTTGACCATCTCCCGCTTCACATATTCCGTGGCAGCTTTTGCCAGCGCCGGACTCTTCTTGGTCTCGCCTGTTAATTTCATAGCATTGGCCAAAATTTCATCGTCAATTTCAACTGTCAGTTTCATGTAGAGACATTACCCTATATTTCCCTTTTTTCAAGATCATTTTTCCATATTTAAACCTATTATTATTAAATTTGAAACATACTCATAATTAAACTAGGAATAACAGTTGTCACGCTTCCGTGAAACTTTAACCACCCACCCAACGTTGTATTGCCATGGAAAAGCCCCATACAAAACCCACACGCCGTGATTTCATTGGCGGCTTCGGCGTTGCCTTCGCTACCCTCGGCCTTGCTGCACCCCTCTCTGCCAAACAGGCCGCAACCGATGCAGCAGGCAACGCGATTCCGGAAAAGACGATTTCCAACCCATACATCTACAAGTTCTCAATCGGAAAATTCGAGGCATGGTCCATCAGCGACGGCTACGGCACGTTCACCAAGGGAGTGAACAGCAGAATGTGGCCACCTACCAACAGACCCGAGATGTCGAAAGCTCTAACTGCTCTCGGCGAACGCCCCGATGACATGACGCTCTATGTAAACATCCTGCTCCTGCGGAAAGACAAGGAAGTCATTCTCGTGGATGCAGGTTTCGGCCCACACCAAAAAGCGACCTGGGGCTGGCTTGCCGACGCGATGGAATCTATCGGGATCACTTTTGCCGATGTCACCCACGCCATGCTCAGCCACTCACACATCGACCATATCGGCGGCCTCGCGAGCGGCGGAAAAATTCTTTTCCCCAACGCCGCCGTCCACGTCCTCCGTGAGGAACTCGACTTCTGGCGCGCCAAAGAACCCGACTTCTCCAAATCCCACCGCACCGACGACATCCCCAAGATGATTCAAAATGTCCGAAATTCCTTCGACACCCTACAGCCCAACCTCGTCATTCATAAGAACGGCGACCAGATCCTCGATGGCGCGATCACGATCCTCTCCGCCCCCGGCCACACCGATGGTCACGCGGTCTTCCGCATCAAATCCGAGGGTGAATCCCTCCTGCACATTTCCGACCTCGCGCACAACCATGTGCTGATGTTTGAGAATCCAGAATGGTTCATCGACTTTGATCACAACCCGCAAGTCGCGATCGCCACACGCAAAAAAGTCTTCGCAGAAATCGCCGCAACCCGTGAGCGCATCTACGGCTTCCACCTCCCCTGGCCTGGCCTCGGCGTGATCATCCCCAACGGCCGCAAAGGCTATCAATGGGTAGCTGAGTCGCACCGGTGGGATTTTTGAATGAATAAATGCTGGGAATTTGCTTTTTCACCTAACACGGAGAATACACTGGAGAGCCGCTCTGGGAAGGGGAAAAGGGGGTTGCCTCTCAGGGCTTTGGCTGGCGCCAAGGAATTTGCTTTCGACGTGAAGGCCCCCTGAAAGAGCCATTGGGTCGGACTCCGGTTCGGCCCGACTACTGTTTCAGGAGCCTCCCGCCAGAAGTAA
>JAJTHK010000055.1 GCA_021298895.1 Luteolibacter sp. | reverse complement strand
TAAAAGCCTTTTACGAGCGCCTGCGCCTATCTGGAAAAAGTGCAAAAATTGCGATCGTTGCCGTAATGCGTAAAATGCTCTGTGTTCTAAATAAACTTGTAGCAAATCCAGAATTTTCACTTGCACACTAACACCACTGCTCTGTGGTAAAAACCCGAATCTCCATATTGAGTTCCGGGTTAAAAGCACTCCACTAAGCCCCCGCCGTCGCTATAAATATGGTGGTCAAGGAGTCTACGAGGGCAGGAAGCTGCAAGAGGGGTCGCAAAGTAGGGTGTGGTACGGTGAAATGGTGAAATATCCCAGTAATTAAGGCTCTGAAAGGCTTAAGCTTGGGGGTATTTAGCTGATCCCAGCCTACTCCGCGATGCGGGTGATGCGGTAGCCGGCTTTTTCTAAATGACTGCGGATGCTTGGGTCTCCCGTGAAATGGGCTGAGCCGGCGGCGAAGAAATGGATGGTGTCGGGTGATTTTTTGAGCTTCTCGGCGATGGTGGCCGCCATGGTTTTGTCGCGTTGGGTCAGGAGTTTGTCGCAAAATTTCTCACCGAGCTCTTTATGCGGGCCTTCGCGCATTTCTTTAAACGATTTTTCGATCAGTTTCTCCAGGAGTTCGGCATCGCCCTTGATGTAGGCATCGGTGAGCTCTTTCACGCTGTTTGTTCCCTCTTCGCGATCTTTGCGCATGTAGCGGAGGGTTTCAGATAGGAAATTCACTTGCTCCGCTTCGGTGAATGAAGCGAGTAGATCCACTTGGAAATCAGCGGTCTCCATCGCATCGGTTTTTTTGCCTTGTTTGACGGCCGCGGCCCAGAGCTTTTGGTCAAGAGCGGTCGCGCCAGTGAGTTGAGCTTCCAACATGGGCAAGGTAGCGGCAATCGCCCATGTGCACATGGGTTGGAAAGGTTTTGAATTCAAAGCGGGATTGATCGCCTTGAGTTCGTCATCTAGTTGATTGGATAAATCCGCACCTATCGAATCCGCGAGGGTTTTACCGTCTTTGCGCATGACTTTCATCGCTATGCCCATCTGAGTTTTTGCATCCATGGGTACTTCGGTAAGCAAGATTTCGGATTCATCGAAAGCTTTCTGAGCTGTGGGATGAAGCTTGTTCAGTGCGCCGCCGCCAAGATGGATTGTGCCGAAGAGGTAGGATGGTTTTTTTAGATCGCCGCCTTCGATTTTCCAGAGCAGCGGCTTGACGGGATGCGCAGCAACTTCCTGAGCACGGATAGCAAGAGGAGCGATAGCGGTGAGTAACGCGATGGTGCGGATTAGGAGTTTCATGGGAAAGAGGATAGGGAGATAGGGGGATTGTTATTTGTTAATGCGTTGGGTTAGGGATTTCCACCATTCATCGATTTTAGCGACTTCGACAGTGCCATCGCAGGTGATGAGGGTGTAGCGCATTTTGATGGTTTGTTTAGGAGTGATTTCCCAGGGTTTTTCTTGGACGGGGCAGATGCTTAGGAAGGGTGCGCCATTGTTATCTTTTGCCGTCCATGTGCGGAGGCGTTGGGGGAAATCATGATTATCCGGATGGATCAAGACCGCGAAGGTGACTTGGCCTTTTTCTACAGAGCCTTCATAAGCGATCCATTTTGCGCGTGTGGTGTGGCTGTCATCGCGGCCTTTGCCTTCGGATGTCCGTATGGTGCTGTTGTCTTTGTTCCATGTATGAGGGCCGCGCCAGCCAAGGCATCCACCGTAACGAAAGACGGGAAGTGTTAGAGCTGTGTCAGTGATATTGGTTTGTGCGACGTCGTAAGTGATGACATTGTGACCATCCATAGACTCGGCGGTGATGGTGAAAATTTCTTCAAGGACAACCGTTTCCTTTTTTTCTTTGCCTTTGTATGCGACGTGTTCCTGCTTCACGCTGAAACCCGTTGCTTTGGACTGCTCGCCCTTGGTAACCGAAATCGTAGAAGTATAACGCACTCTGCCAGTTGCTTTATCGAGATTCCAGAAATCGATTTTGTCCTCACCATGTTTGGTTTGCACCCATGCGTGAAAAAGCCCGAGATGGTGATAGTGATCGGGGGGATGGATGCCGGTCACCGCATGTCCTGCTGGAGTGCAAAGCGGATGAATGAAGCCAGAGCGTTTGTAGATGGGTTTGACGCCTTCAGGAGGTGTGAGCTCAGCTTTGTGATAAACCAGAACCGTATTCTCGCCGTGGGTGATCGTGATGGCGCTATCGGTTTCGGTGGTTTTTAAAACCTCAGCTCCAAATATGGGAGTTAAAGTGAGTAATGCGGCGAATAGTGGGGTTTTCATGGTGTGGGTTGCTGGGATTTTATAAATCATTTAATAGCTATGAGAATAGCGAACACATGATCTGTATTGAATGACGATTGTTGATTGTTGAATGAAGAGTAAGCGATGCTGTTTTGATTTCTCTTTCAAATCAAATATCAACAATCGTCAATCAGCAATCGTCAATCATTTCTCTCCTATAAAAGCAGCTCCTTCACAATATGTCCATGTACATCTGTTAGGCGGAATCGTCTGCCCTGGAAGGTGTGGGAGAGGCGGGTGTGGTCGATGCCGAGTTGGTTGAGGATGGTGGCATGGAAATCGTGTACGTGAACGGTACCGGGAATGTATTTATCTTTCGATGGATTGATCGCTTGGCCATCGGCACCGACAATGTTGTAGCCATAGTCATCGGTCGCTCCGTAAGTCATTCCGGGTTTGATCCCGCCCCCGGCCATCCATGCGGTGAAGCAGCGCGGGTGGTGATCCCGGCCGTAGTTGTCTTTGGTTAATGTGCCTTGCGAGTAAGCGGTGCGTCCGAACTCACCCCCCCAGACGACGAGCGTGTCTTCCAACATGCCGCGTTGCTTGAGATCCGCAATCAAAGCCGCGCAGCCTTGATCGGTTTCCTGGGTTTGTTTGCGAATCGCGGAAGGCAGGTTGTCATGTTGATCCCATCCTGGATGATAGAGCTGGATGAAACGGACTCCTTTTTCCGCGAGGCGGCGCGCAAGCAGGCAATTGGCGGCAAAAGTGCCGGGATTTTGGGCATCCGGACCGTAGAGATCTTTGATGGATTGTGGCTCGCCACTGATATCGGTGACTTCCGGCACGCTGGTCTGCATGCGATAAGCCATTTCATATTGGGCGATCCTCGTTTCGATCTCGGGATCGATTTCATTTTGGAAATCCATTTTATTGAGAGCGGAGAGTTTATCCAAGAGCGCGCGTCGGCCCGATTGGCAAACCCCATCGGGATTGGAGAGGTAGAACACCGCGTCTTTTCCGGAGGAGAAACGCACGCCCTGGTAGCGAGAGTCGAGGAAGCCGGTGCCCCAGAGGCGGGCGGCAAGCGGTTGGTCAGTAGGTTTTTTTGTCACCAGGACCACAAAACCCGGTAGGTTTTCATTTTCCGAGCCCAGGCCGTAAGTGACCCATGAGCCGAGTGAAGGGCGGCCGGCGATCTGGGAGCCGGTTTGAAAAAAGGTCATCGCGGGATCGTGATTGATCGCTTCTGTCCAGAGGGATTTCACGAAGCAAAGATCGTCCACGACTTTTGCGGTGTGCGGTAGCAATTCACTGACCCAGGCGCCGGATTTTCCATATTGGGCGAATTTGAACTGTGAGCCCGCAAGCGGCAACACGGCTTGGTTTCCTGACATGCCGGTGAGGCGCTGACCATTGCGGACGGAGTCAGGCAGTTGCTGGCCATTGAGCTCGTTGAGCTTGGGCTTGTAGTCAAAAAGATCCATGTGCGAAGGACCGCCGGACATGAACAGGTAGATCACCCGTTTTGCCTTGGGTGCGTGGTCTCTCAGAAGTTTCTCTGCTAACGCATTGGCGCCCGAAGCGCGCTGAGGCAACATCGATGCTAGAGCTGCCCCACCGATTCCGGTGGAGAGCTTGGAAAGAAAATGACGACGGGTGATTTCGAACATGGAATCAAGGGTGAGTGGGGTGGAGCCGCAAGTGATAGTTCCTGATACGTGAGGGGAAGCTCGGGATTTTCAATTTTTTTTTAAAAGCCGACAAACCCTCGTCATATCCCTGACGACGGTTTGTCATTCCTTGGAAGCGAGAATTACCTGGCCGGAGTCAGGGTGAATTCCTTGAGGGTTACGCCACGGCTGCCATCCGTGATTTGGAATTGAAGGGTGTTTGATCCACTTTTGAGTTTGACCGGGATAGCTTCGGAGTTTTTCCAGACACCAATCGTATAGGGAGCGGCTTGTTGAACGGGTTGCGCGTCATTCACGGTGTAAACGAATCCTTGGCCAGTTTGAGCTGTGGCAACCTTGGCGGTCAGCAGATAGTCTCCTGATCGTTGCGCTTGGATTTTATACTCCGCATTGAAGCCGCCGAAGGCGTGGATTTGCATGCCGCCCGAGAAAGAGCGCATGGATGCCGATTTGCCGGAGATTGATTTGTGGGCGATGACCGGAACGGTGATCACGCCGCCTTTTTCCTGGATTTCAAGATCCTCTTTTGAGGTAGCCTCTGATTGGAGTTCTTGCTCTTTTTCGTTGGCCTCGGCGAGTTCTTGGCCGAGCGGGCCGAGGGCGGCGGTGCTGGAAGCGAGGAGGCGGGACAGGTTGAGGGCGACATTGCTCCAATGCCCGCCCTGCTCATTGCCGCGTTCGTTATAGGCCTTTTCTCCGAGAATGCGGCTCACCATCTCCGCCCGCACAATTTTGATGTATTCGTCCTTGTGGGCGCGTGCCTGGGTTTCTAACAAAAACTGGCTGCCGCTGAGCTTCTCCTCATCTTTGTCCCACCAGCTGTGTTGGAATCCGGCGCCAAGGTTAACTACCCAGCCTTTGGGTGTCCAATGGCTGAGGGCGGCGTGGGCTTTTTGGGTGACACCCCAGGTGGGGATCCCGAAGGAGCGAAGAATAAAACGGCCATAAAATGCCCGGCGTCCGCAGACGCCTCCGTTACGGATGATGTTCTGGTGTTGATGATTTGATGGATCGTCAAACTTCACATTCTGCGATCCATAAGGGACCTCGGTCCTCACGCTGGAAACGTAGCGCCAGCCATAGTCCGGGTTGTAAATGTGGTCCGGCCGGTAGGTGCGCAGCATTTCACGACCCCAGACAAGGATTTCATCGGGATCCTCACTGTTTGCGACAAAGCGCATTTCCCATGTGTTTAGCGTTTTGAAGGCGGGGTCCAGCTCGTCAGCTAAGTAAGCTTTTTCGTATTGTAGATATCGCTTGATGGGGTGAATATTTGGAGATTGATCTGCGACGTTAGGGCTCAGATTTGCTTTGACTGGCTGCCCGTGTTCTAGGCTGGTGGCTAGGGCAAAACGGCGTAAGACTCCATCTTTTGCCTGCGGGCTGATTTTCTGAATCGTGGTGAAAATCTTCATGGCTTCGCCGAATTTTCCGTAGCGCGCGCCACCGGCTACCATCATCTCCATCATCAATTCATCATTGGCTAGTAGTTGTTCGACTGCGGCAGCATTAACAACGCTTTTATCGGCGAAAGCGCCAAGTCCATCTGGAGTAGATACTGTTAGAATAAATGCCTTAGCGAGCTTTCCGTCTAGTGAGTTGCTAGAGAGA
Source organism: Luteolibacter sp. (assembly GCA_021298895.1). GTDB lineage: Bacteria > Verrucomicrobiota > Verrucomicrobiia > Verrucomicrobiales > Akkermansiaceae > Luteolibacter. Next base: position 52,135 of record JAJTHK010000055.1, on the reverse strand, counting down.
AATGAACTCATGGAACCAATCAGTTTTTTAGCGGCATCTGATTCACGGTTTTTAGCTTCGGCCAAAACTGCCTGTGCTTGCTCGTGGTTTTTCTTGAGAGTTGTTTCGTTGGCCTTGGCTTTTTCATAGGCCTCTGTGCGTTCTTTGAGGGCGGCTTCTCCATCAGCGAGGTTTTTCTTTGCATCGGCGAGGCTTCTCTCTGCAGCGCTTTTTTCAGCTGGGCTTTTTGCATTTTTGATAGCTGCTTGCGCATCTGCTATGTTTTTGTTCGCGCCGCCGATCCATTTGCCTTTGGCGTGGTCGATCAATGCCTTAGCTCCACCGATTTGGCCGAACTCTTTTTGCGCAGCTTCCGCTTTTGCTTCTGCTTCGGCGCTAGCCTTGACTGCTGTTTCAAGTTCTGCAAATCCGTTGCCTCCAACCTTAGGTAGTGAGCGGGAGAGATCAGCTAACAGAGACTTCAGTTCGGCCGCGTATTCAGATTTAAGATTTTTGCCGTTGTAGGGTTTCTCGTCTGTAGGAGGCCAAACATCGGGAATGTCTTTGGTGTTTACAACGGTTGTCGCTGCAGCAGCGATCTTACTTCCATTTTCTTTGAGGTAAGCAATGTCAGCTGGCGCAAGAATCTTTTCTGAGAAGTTAATCGGCTTACCGTTGGGAAGAGTTACCGTAACTAAGCCCTTTTCGGCGTCGTAGGACTTGAGTTCGCCTTCGAAGGATTTTGCTCCGTCGGCACTGGTCCATGTTTTGGCGTCGACTGCTGTGAGGATTAGCGTTGCAAAGGCAGCCGTCATCAAGCGGCTGGATACAAGTATTTTGAGTTTTTTCATTTTCTTGGTCATGCGATATCGTATCGGGTGGTTTTTTATATTCGATTGATATTAGTTTTTATGCCAGATTTGTAAAGATTACAGGCAAGACAACTTGCTGATCTTGAGATCAGCTTCAGCAAAATCTTTCCCATCTGCGCGAAGATCTTTGCGCTGCCGAATTAGGGGTTGCTGCCATTAGAAGTGACTATGAGGGCTTCTCTTGGTTTGAATGAAAGGATTTTCCCTAGGCGAGGATTTGCTTGATGACTGATGCTGGCTCGACCCCGGTGAGCTTCTGGTCGAGTCCCTGATGGCGATATGAGAAGCGCTGGTAGTCGAGGCCTAACAGATGAAGCAGGGTCGCGTGGAGATCGTGAACGGAGACAGGGTCGCGGGCGATCCCGTAACCTAGTTCATCTGATTCACCATGCACGGTGCCGCCCTTGATGCCGCCGCCTGCGAGGAAGATGGAGAAAGCCTTGATGTGATGGTCTCGACCATCGCCTTGGGCCATCGGGGTACGGCCGAACTCACCGCCCCAGACGACCAGCGTATCTTCTAACAGACCGCGTTGCTTGAGATCGGTGAGTAGGGCGGAGGTCGCTTGATCGACAATTTTTCCGGTAGTGGCGACGCCGTTCTTGACTCCGCCGTGGTGGTCCCAGCCGCGGTGATAGACTTGGATGAAGCGAGTGCCGCGCTCAGCGAGACGGCGCGCTAGTAAGCAGTTCGACGCGAAAGAGCCATCGCCCGGGGTGCATCCATACATTTCGAGTGTCTCTTTACTCTCATCCTGGTAGGACATCAATTCCGGCACGGAGGCCTGCATGCGGAAGGCGAGTTCATACTGCTGGATGCGGGTGGCGATTTCCGGATCGCGGGTTGTAGGTGAGTTGAGCGCGTTGAGGCGGTTGACGGTTTGAATGAGTTGTTGTTGGGATGCGGGCGTGTTGCCGGGAGGAGTCCGGACGTAGTGTACTGGGTCGCCGGCGGATTGGAACTCGACGCCTTGCAGGTGGCCTGGGAGGAAGCCGCTACTCCACTGGCGCGACGAGATCGGTTGGGCTTGGCCGCCGCCGACGCTGGTGAGCACCACGAAACCCGGCAGGTTCTGGCTTTCGCTGCCGAGTCCGTAAAGCACCCAGGCTCCCATCGATGGTCGGCCTGGGATGATCGAACCGGTGTTCATGAAGGTGTGGGCGGGATCGTGGTTGATCTGCTTGGTGTGCATCGAGCGGATCACCGCGATCTCGTCAGCGTGTTTCGAGATGTGGGGGAAGACATTGCTGATCTCTAACCCAGATTTACCGTGGCGGGAGAAATCGTGTTGAGGACCTAGGCAGTTGAGAGTCATGCCTTGAAGTTGCGCGAGTTGTTGGCCTTTGGTGAAGGACTCTGGCATTGGCTTGCCGTGTAGTTCGCGGAGCTTCGGTTTGAAATCGAAGGTTTCCAAATGGGATGGACCTCCCGCCATGCTGAGGAAGATGACGCGTTTGACCTTGGGTTGTAACTTAGGGGCGGGGCCAGAGGCAATTTCAGCTCCTAACAGACGTGATAGAGCGATCGTGCCGAGGCCGGTGAGGCCTTGACCGAGGAAGGTGCGGCGATTGGAGTGGTGGAACATGGGATCGATCAGTAGCGGGTGATGGTTTCGTGAAGGTTGAGTATGGCGCGGGCCATCGAGGTTGCGGCGGCGAGTTTGGTGGGAGGAATTGCCGCTGGTGCGGGGGAATGGCCGACCTTTAGTAATGTGGTGGCTTCAGCTGGGTTGGCGGTGAAGCGTTCAAGTTCCTGCCCGTGAAATTCGCCAAGGATACGAATTTCTTCGGCGGTCGCAGTGCGGCCTAGGCAACGGATCCAGGCGCGGGCGACTAGGTTGGTTTCTCCTTCCGGTTCTTCTAACAGTTTGGCAGCTAGTGCACGGGCGGCTTCGGTGAAGGCTGGGTCGTTGAGTTGGTTGAGTGCTTGCAGCGGGGTATTCGAGGAGGAGCGGTCGGGAGTGCATTCCTCGCGGGACGGCGCATCGAAGGCTTTAAGCATCGGATGGAGGAAGGTTCGTTGCCAGTGGGTGTAGAGTCCACGGCGGTAAAGTTGTGATCCCGTGTCCGCTTTGTATTCGCGCGCTGGGAAGTTCAAGTGGCGGTAGTATCCGGAAGGTTGATAAGGTTTTGCACTGGGTCCGCCGATCTCGGGATGCAGTAGACCGGAAACGGCAAGAGCATTATCGCGGATGAGTTCCGCAGGAAGTCGGAGCTGACTTTGGCGCGCCAGTAAGCGGTTGTTAGGATCAGACTCGGCGAGGGCCGGACTTGGTGTACTGGACTGCTGGTAGGTGCGTGAAAGCAGGATGGAGCGCAACAGGTGTTTCGAGCTCCATTTATTTTCCATGAACTCGAGAGCTAACCAATCTAACAACTCTGGGTGGCTAGGGTATTCACCTTGCAGTCCGAGATCGCCAGTGTCCTTAGAGAGTCCGGTGCCTAACAACCGCGCCCAAATGCGGTTAGTGAAGACGCGGGCGGTGAGTGGATTCTCCTTGGAGACTATCCATTTCGCGAGGTCAAGGCGAGTCGGCCGAGTTGAAGGGTCGTTAGTGCTGGTCGCTGTTGTTAGAAAACCAGGTGTGGCGGGAGAAACGATAGGACCGGACTTGTCTTGCCAGTCGCCGCGGTTGAGGAGTCGGATTTCGCGCGGCTTAGCGGAAATGGTCATGGGCACGGAGGGCGTCGTCTTAAGGATACCGGCGCGCTCATTTTCCAAAGAGGTTATCTCCGCCGAGAGTTTTTTCCAGGCGGGCGTAGTCCGGCGATAGATTTGCGCGAGCTTGGCCTTGTCGGTGACTGCGGCGCTAAGTTGTGTGATTGCCTCCGGCGGTAAGTGGGCGAGACGGCGGGCCGGATTCGTGCTGTGGATTCCGACATTATCCCAGTAGACCAAGCCGTCGAACTGCGCGCAGGCGAGTTGGCTGATCAATGCTTTTGGGGCTATACCTAACGAAGCGGCAGAAACGCTGAGGCGGGTCCATTCGCCGGCTTTGGGTAGTGCGCCAGCGTGGTGATAGGCGTGGCCGCCGGCGGACTTACCGTATTCGATGACAGCCTCGCCCCAGTAGGCGCGGTGTTCCCATTTGCCATTTACGTTTACTTGCAGCATCAAAGCGCGTGGTGGCTTCGTGGGATCGAGATAGACCCAGAGATATAATTGGTCACCTTCGTGGACGGCCGCCGGATTTTTAAGTTTGGCGATGTGTTGATACAGCCCGGCGGCTTCCTGTTTGCGCGAATGGCTACCGGATTGCACGGGCGCAACCGAGCGGTCGACCAGTTTGGTGTCGTCGATCGAGGCCGGTTCAGGCAAGGTTTCATCTAACAGCGGAGCATCGTATGGTTCCTTAGAGTCAAGCAGGGCTCTCTGATCAGTGATCCAAGTATCCAGCTCCTTCTGGTCGGTCTCGGCGGGTGCGTTGAGTTGCGCTCGAAGCTGAAGTATTTTTTGGTCAATCTCTCGAAGTCGAGACTCCTGCTCTGGGGTCGGGACATTGAGCACAGGTCCCCATTTATTAAAGGGGATGCCAAGGGTGGTCCATTTTGCGATATCTTCCTGATATTTTCCATTGCCGTTCCAGGCGCCCTTTTCGAGGATGTCGCTGAAATAAGCTGCGAACGAATAGAAGTCTTTGGCTTTGAAAGGGTCGAACTTGTGGTCGTGGCATTCGGCGCAGGCCAAGGTGGATCCGAGCCAGGCAGCGGAGGTTGTGCGCACGCGCTCAGCTTGGTATTTTGCGAGATACTCAGCATCTTGGATTCCGCCTTCTTCAGAGAGTTGGTTAAGGCGGTTGTATGAAGATCCGATTTGCTGTTGAAGCGTGGCATTCGGAAGTAAGTCGCCAGCTAATTGTTCGATGGTGAATTGATCAAAGGGTTTATCGGAGTTGAATGATTCGATAACGTAATCACGAAATGGCGAGGCTGATCGTTCGTTGTCACCGTGGTAACCAACGGAGTCGGCATAACGTACGACATCAAGCCAAGACAAGGCCATGCGTTCGCCGAAATGGGGTGAGGCGAGTAGTTCCTCGACGATTTGGCGGACGGCCGCAGCAGGGTTTTCGGCGTGTGCCTTCTGGAAGTTTGCGACTTGCTCGGGACTTGGTGGCAGGCCGATGACATCGAGGTGCATGCGACGCAACAAGGTGGAGGGATCGGCGGGCGGGGAAAAATCGAGATTGCGTCGCTTCAAATCGTTGGCGACGAGCGAATCAATCGTTTCCCCGGGTTTGCGAACAGGTTGGGTATAGGCCCAGTGGGGTTCGTATTCAGCACCTGCTTTAATCCAGTCATGGAGCAGTTGTTTTTCTGTCTTGGTCAGCACCTTGTGGCTCGCTGGAGGAGGCATGATGTCGTCCTCATCGGTCGCGTTGATCAGTTTGATCAAACGACTCTTTTCCGGATTTCCGGGAATGAAAGCTTTGCTGGCGATGGCGTCCTCGCGGATATCGAGCCGCAGATCTTCCTCACGGGTTTTTGGATCCGGACCATGACAGAAAAAGCACTTATCAGAAAGGATAGGACGGATGTCTCGACCATAGCGTATTTCCGGCTGCTGTCCTAATAGCAACGGGGTTAATGCTGAATAGGAGAGTATCACTAGGAACATCTGGGGAAGGCGAAAGGAACTGCCGAGTCGCTTTACGGCGCGCACCGACGGGTTAATAATGGCGATGTGCTTTATGGTGCCTCTGATCGGATGATCTAGGTTAGGGATTGTCATGATGCAGGTTTGAAAGTGGTTGTTACTAGATCAAGACTTACTCGAATAGCGAAATTTCGTGCTCTGAATGACCTAGTATGGGTCAGCTAGACTACTACAGGGAGGATTTTGATTTATTATCAATAATCGTAATGGCTTGGACCTGTTTAATTTGAGGAAGGTCCAAGCAAAACGCTGATTTATTTCAGCAAACACTACGGGGGAGATAGTGGATGTGGATGCGGATGTGTGGGCTGGGCGATCAGACCGGCGAAGGACGAGTGAGTGGACCAACCTGCGGATGCAATGCATACGAGCTGATTGTATTTTGGATTATCGCTCAGGGCTTCTTCATCATTTTGAGGTTTGCCTCAGCGAAAGCTTTGCCCATTTGTGCAAAGATCTTCGCGCTGCCGAAATAGTGGTAACCGCCATTGGAAGCGCCTTTGAGGGCTTCTCTGTCTTTTTGTGAAAGGACTTCTTCTAAGGCGAGATCGAGCTTCTGCTTGTCTGCTTTGGTGATGCCTTCCACCCACAAGTCCAATGCGGCATAGCGTTCGGGAGAATTTTCTTCGTATTGGTCATTGGCATAGACCGCTAAAACGTTCTTACCTTTTTTCAGATATTTGACCTGATCTTCATTGAGGACGATGGTGCTGTAACGCGCATGATCCTGCCACCAGATGTAGGTGTAAATTTCATTGCCGTTCAGATAAACTTTGAAACCTTGTCTTGCTAGAATCGCAATGCGATACGACTCGCAGTTCAGATCTTCGACTTCAAAGGTGTTTCGCATGATCAAGAATTCGCCCTTGCCCCATGGCGAGGGAAATTTGTCCAAGGTGATTCCGTTATGTTTCCATGAGCCCTTGCCAATGGGTGCTTTGCCGGTTGTCCATTTGCTGTCATCGAAGTCTGGCTTGTGCCAATTCTCCATCCCGGCTGGAAGAGTGATTTCGCGGAAACGTCTGCCGTCATATTTTTCCAATATGTCCTTCTTTTCGGTGGCATCCACCGTTGCGTAGCGCCAAGTTCTCTCCTCGGGGAGAGGCTTGCCAATGGGTTTCCAGAAATTCCCCCATTTCCAATCTTTGTTGATCGAGCCATCTTCTTTGAGTGTTTGAGAGATACCGATGATCTCATTGTATTGACCCTGTTTAGGTTCTGCTGCGGCAATGTCATGATCCCAGAAAGGCGCGGTATCAACGGCAACCACATTGCCCTTGAACTCGGGCATGGCGGCGGGCGCGGCCATGGCCTTGCGGAAATTGACATTCTTATCACCGTCAACTCCCAACACACCGATCACGAAGGGCATCTTCGGGGCCGACAAGTCTTTGCGAACATCGCGAATGAAGTGTGACAACAGGCGTGAGTATTCATCATAGTTTTCATTGGGATAGGTCGTTCCATCGACCAAGTCGTTAAAACCCTGAAGCCAGACAAAACCCGCTATTTCATAACCATCTTTCTCATTATATTCCGGACATACCCGTTTCGGATCTGTTAGAACTTTTTTCACATGGTCGATCATCATGCGGTAAAATACTCCTGAGGCGGCATCCTTATCATCCTGCCATTTTTTCCGCTCCTCAAGTTTAGGAACTCCGTGGGCTCCTTGGGGATGCTGATCCCACACATCCTGAATCGCCTTAGGTAGTTTATATGGTCCGGCACTCGGTGGACGGAATTCCGTGTTGAGCGATCGGCCGCCCCAAGCGGTCTTGATGATGAGAATAGGTTCTTTCAGTTCTTTTTCCATGAAGATGCCAAAGGTGAATTCTGGGCCGATCTTGCTGCTGAGTTGAGTCGGGTTGCCTCCTCGTTCACCAAAACCCGCGGTTAACTTGCCCAGTCCCTCGCCATTGGCGCTGCCGTCATAAGGACCTGTTAGATAGGACATCCAGACCTTGTCGCATACGCGTGGAGTTCCATCGGGATTGCGCATCTCTTTGAGCAAGGGCGCGGTTTTCGGATCTTTGCCGATGTAGTCGAAAGTGCTGATCTGCGCATGACCTTCCATGTTAGATTGACCCGCGAGGATGAACACCTTGAGGGGTTTGGCGGAGGAGGGCGGCGAGAGAATGCACAGCAGCGCTGCGGTCAGGATGATTTTTATTTTCATAGTTGTTTTGAAATCACAATTATAAATCAGGAATATTCATTTGCGCACCATAGCAGCGGCTTGTCAATGTGGAGTTGGCGGTGTCTTTGCGCCAGTGTGAAAATGTGTGGGATGATGAACAAAGGTGAATTTATTTCTGCAACTCAAGAAGCCTTTGCGATAGTAACACCAGCCAACAGATGTGGCTGCAAGGATTGAGGCTCTTGCAAATTTTTTTTGGCGACGAGGAGTATCGCTAACGTCGCAGCGATACCCTATGCGAATGGTGGTGTGTGTAGAATCCGCCTCCATGGGGAAACCGACGAGCACTTTCGTTTCAGTCCTCCGGCAGCGATCCTTTTTCAGGAAACATCGCTATTTATCGCTGCCCGTTTGCATCTTGCGGATCGGGGGATAGTCGCACGTCGGGATGTATCACTCGTTGTGGCGGAAAGTGATAGAAGTTTCGAGTGGTGCTTTCCCGAGGTTTCCGAAATCCATTTGGATTATCGACCGGTGGTGCGTCGAGTGGTGCGCTGGGCAAATCACGTGGCGCGGGGCAAGGAAGACCGCGAACAAATCGGCACCGAGTCAAAATTCATCGAGGGTGGAACGATTGGGCCGGTGCCGCGATTTTAGAAAATTTTCTTATTCTTGAAGAAACCATTCGATGGCCGAAATGATTTCAACTCCGGCTGGAATTTCCGTATTCGGGTGAAGCGGTTCGAGAAGAATGCATTGGGCTTTGGCTTGGGGGATTTGGGCTTTAGCTTGGATCAAGGAGCGCAGTTCGCGATGAAGTGTGGTGGGATCGTCAGCATTGGCACAGACTTGGATGAGAGAAACCTTGCCCAATAGATCCATCGCATGGAAATCCACTTCACTGCCTTCTTTGGTGCGGAAGTAGTGAACCTCGCAACTCCGCCGACGGAGCTCGATATAGACAGCGGATTCCAGAGTGTGCCCAAGGTTGTCGCGGCCAGCTCGTTCATAGATTGAAATGAGTCCGTGATCGATGGGGTAGGCTTTCCGTGGGTTGACCATGCGCTGGCGTTCGGATGCGCTGAACAGGGAAACGGTATGGATCAGGAAGGCGTCTTCAAAATGACCGAGAAACGCGTGAAGGCTGTCCTTGGATACAGGAAGTCCTTGAGATTTTAACACGTCATAAAATTTCTGAATGCTGAAGGGGGCGCAGGGGTTTCCTAACAGATGTCGCTGAAGCCAACGGAGCGCCATTGGATTGGAAACGCCATGACGCTCGATGATATCCCGCAAGACAGCCACATCCACATAGCTCTGAAGCAGTGGGCGGCGATCGCGCGGATCGATGCCCTGCGCTTCTGGGAAACCTCCCTCGGCAAGATAAGTGAGGAATGCTTTTTGAATCACTGAACGCTGTGACTTTGGCAGAGTTTTCCACTCTTGGTTAGGAAGCAGATTCCGATGGCTTAAAGCCTCTCGAAAACTGAACGGATAGACGCAAGTTTCCATCGCCCGTCCGCGCATGCTGGTATGGACTTCGCGGCTGAGCATGGAGGCCGAGGAGCCGGATAAAAACAGGCATAATTTTTCGGTATCGAGCACGCGACGAGCAAAAGTTTCCCAACCGGGGACGAGTTGGATTTCATCGAGCAGCAAAGTGATCTTGGTATGATCCCTGAATTCTGGGTGGCGTTGGTAATACATTTCCAGAAGAGAGGAAAGATCAGTGGCATCGATTCCGCTCAGGCGCTCATCTTCGAAATTGATGAGAATCAGGGATTCTCGCGGTGCTCCAGATGCGAGCAGATCCGCCATGCATTGGGACAAAAAGCAAGTTTTGCCGCTGCGGCGCATACCGATCACGGCATGGGCTTTGTCCTGGACCGCCGGAAGGCGTATCTCGCGGCGCGTCAGGTGAGGTATTTCTGCAACGAGAGCGTCGTTGAGTTTTTGTTGCAAGGTCTCTTTAATTTCTCCTTTCATAGAGGAGAAATTAAGTATTATTTATACTTTTGTAAAGGATAAATAAGCAAGTTAGCCATTCAGCGCAGCGTGATGTTGGCGTCTAGGTTGAGGAGGGCTTGGGCGAGGGTGGTGAAGGTGGCGATTTCGGTTTTTTCCAACTTGGGATCAGCGGGTGAGTCGCCAATTTTCAGTAGCGCCTCGGCGTCGGAGGATTTCGAGGTGAAGAAGCCGCGTTGCTCGGTGATGAGTTCGGTGAGAAGTTTGACTTGTTCTTGGGTGGGTGCGCTGCCGATGACCTCGCGGTAGGCCCATGTTGCGCGGGCTACGTCGGTGGTGCCGCCATCCCGGATCATGCGTTCAGAGAGCTTGCGGGCAGCTTCGATGAATTGCGGATCGTTGAGCATGACGAGGGCTTGGAGAGGCGTGTTCGTGGGCATGCGGCGGGTGGAGCAGACTTCACGGGTGGAGGTGTCGAATAAAGTCATGTTCGGAGGAGTGGTGGTGCGGCGCCAGAATGTGTAGAGGGAGCGGCGGTAGAGGCCTTCGCCTTTGTCGGGCTTGTATTCCGGGAGGAAATTGTTGATGTCCTTCCACATCGAGCCCGGGGCTTGGTAAGGATGGGCAGGTGGGCCGCCGATGGTTGGGGCAAGCAGGCCGGAGTGAGAGAGGGCCGAGTCACGAAGCATTTCTCCGGTGAGCCGGCGCGCGGGGCCGCGGGCGAGGAGCGTGTTGGCGGGATCGCGCTCGCGGAGCTGGGCGGAAGCTCTGGAATCTTGACCATACGTCGCGGAGAGCACGATTTGTTTGATCGCACGTTTCTGATCCCAACCGTGATTCATCAGATCCCGAGCCAGCCAATCTAACAAATCCGGATGACTGGGTTGAGAGCCTTGCAGTCCGAAGTTATCGGAAGTTTCGACGAGGCCGGTTCCGAACATTTCCTGCCAGATGCGATTGATCATGACGCGTGCAGTGAGCGGATGATCGGGAGAGGTCAGCCATTTCGCGAAGCCTAGGCGGTTGCGGGGTTGGTCTTTGGGGAATGGAGGAAGCCAATCCGGAGTCTCGCGCTCGACTTGTTTGGTGGGCGAGGTGTAGTCGCCGCGGGCGAGAATGTAGGCGGGGACGGGTTTTTCGGATTCGCGCATCGTGACGATTTCACGCACGGGCTTTTCCGCGTCGCGATAAGCCGCGCGCGCGGCGGATAATTTATTGGAAAGTTCGCGGGCTTTTGGATCGATGGCGGAAAAATAAAACTCGCGGAGTTCTTGGGGAGTGGCGGAAATTTCGGATGCGGGTTTGCCGGCGTGAAGCGCGGCGGCTTCGAGTGCCGAGATCGCGCGGGTGTGAATGTGGACTTCATCGATCATTCCGCCGCGTAATCCGATGTCGCGCCCGCGTGCGGTGAAACCCAAGCCGCCGCCGATGTTGTAATCGCGAGTGAGGTTATCACGGACGATGGTTGTTTCGGCAGGTTTTCCGTTGATGAAAATTTTCGATCCAGCCGCTTTGCGTGAGCCATCATGAGTGACGGTGACGTGGGTCCATTCTCCGGTGGGGATGGTTTGGGTGGTGGTGATGGAAGCCGCGCAACCCGGGAGCTCGCGCGCCAAATTCCATGTGAGACGACCTTCTTCCATCAGGAGCTCGTATCCGGAAAACGGGATATCGAAGGATGAGGTGTTAGAGAATACAACGGCGCGTTTGTAATTCTCGCCGGGCTTTAGCCAGAGAGAGATGGAGAGGGCTTGGTCGGCGTGCCGGATGCCGATATCAGGAAAATTGGTGCGGCTGTCGCCATCAGCAAGGACGCCATTGCCATGCTTTCCGGGAGCGAGTTTGTTGCCGCCGGTTTTGGCTGGCTTTTTCGGATCAACTTCGTTGACGAGAGTATCCTTGTCCTCGGTTTCGAAGGAAAATTTTCCGACGAGTTCGGGGGAAGGAAATTTTTTGTTAGACGATTGCCATGTTTGAAAAGCGGCTTCTGCGGATTGGGTGTAGGTGGTCAGTTCGTTGGCGGCGGATTGGATGTTTTTTTCCAGACTCGCGAGTTGCGCTTCCTGTTCCGGGGTGGGAAGCAACAAGGCGGGTTGCGGCAGCACCCCGCCGCGAGTGGAGTCACCCTGGATGAGGCCGAACTCATCGATGCTGTTGAAAAACGCTCCCATCGAATAGTAGTCTTTGGCGGAGATGGGATCGTATTTGTGATCGTGGCAGCGGGCGCATTCCATGGTGAGCGCCATGAACGCGGTGCTGATCGTGTGGATGCGGTCTGAAATACCCTCTTGGCGGAATTCCTCAGGCACTGAGCCTCCCTCGTTGGTTTTGCGGTGGATGCGGTTGAACGCGGTGGCGAGTTTTTGATCGCGGGTGGCGTTGGGTAAAAGATCTCCGGCGAGTTGTTGGATAATGAATTGATCGAGCGGTAAATTTTCATTGAAAGCCTTGATCACCCAATCGCGGTAGGGCCAGGCATTGGTGTTGATATCGGCCTGGTAGCCGAAGGAATCCGCGTAGCGCGCGACATCAAGCCAAGGGGTCGCCATGCGTTCGCCGAAACGGGGTGAGGCGAGCAGGCGATTGACCACGGTTTCTTTTGCGCCGCGGGATTTGTCTGCCAGAAAAGCATCGATCTCGGCTTGGGTGGGTGGAAGGCCTGTTAGATCAAACGTCACGCGGCGTAGCCAACGCTCGTGAGAGGCTGGTGGGCTGGGTTGGAGCTTTTCTTTTTCGAGACGGGCGAGGATGAATGAATCGATGGGATGTGTCCCGCAGGTTGGATTCTCTGTTTCTGGAATGGGAACTTCTGTTGGCGGCGCGACAAAAGCCCAGTGAGCCTCATACTCGGCTCCTTGCTCGACCCAGGTTTTGAGCAGGTTTTTTTCCTTTTCCGTGAGGGTGAGGTGGGACTTCGGTGGAGGCATGACCTCCTTGGGGTCTTTGGAAAAAATGCGGATCAGGGCTTCCGATTCGGGAGGGTTTTCGGGGTCCCAGGCGAAGGCTTCGATCGCATCCTCGCGGATGTCGAGGCGGAGGTCGGCTTCTTGTTTTTCCTTATCGGGGCCGTGGCAGAAGAAGCATTTGTCCGAGAGTATCGGCAAGATCTCTCGCGAGTAGGAGATCATTCTTTCAGACGCAAAGCTTGGCTGAAGTGCTAGAAAAAAGAGAATGGAGCAATAACCTTTCATGGATATAAAAAATTCGGGGGAGAGATCGCTAGCATTATACGGGGCGAAACCGTTTTATCTATCTCAAAAGCAGAAATAAGAATCGGCTCACTTCTTTTTTTCTCTTTTTCCAAAATAGTCCGACCATTCGCGGTGAATTTGATGGAGGATTGTTTCGGAAACAGGTTCGAAGGGCTTGTCCATGGTTGATTGAGCGATTTCGTGCCAAGCTTTCGACATCGCGGCGACGCGGTCGGGTTCGGTGGCGGCGAGATTGTTCAGCTCGGTGCGGTCTTTGGCGATGTTGTAGAGTTCCCATGGGCCGCTGCGGAAGGAAACAAGTTTCCAATCGCCATCGCGCAGGGCTCGGTCTTTTTCGTAAAGTAGGTGGATGGGCGGGCGGGATTCTCGTTTTTCTCCGGCGAGAATGGGGAAAAGTGAAACGCCGGCAAGAGGAGTAGGTAGGCGGTCGGGAAAGGTGGTGGGAATTTTCGCGCCTGCAATTTCCGCAAGGGTGGGGAGGAGGTCGACGAGGTGTGCGGGGCTGGTGGTCACAGAGCCTTTAGTGGCTTTGATGCCTGCGGGCCAGTGGAAGATGGCGGGGGTGGCGATGCCGCCCTCGAACTGGTTTTGTTTGTAGAAGCGGAACGGAGTGTTGCGCGCCCAAGCCCAGCCGGTGCTGTCGGTCCATTTGCTTTCCGGATCGTGAGGTTCCAGATCTTTTCCGATGTTTTGACGGTCGAAGGGGCAGGCTCCGTTGTCGGAGAGGAAAACGATGAGGGTGTTGTCGAGTTCGCCATTGGCTTCGAGATCGGTGATGATGCGGCCGAGTTCTTGATCGACCCGATCGATGAGCGCGGCATAAGCCGCCATGCGGCGGGATTCCCAATCGCGGATTTCAGCGGAGAGAGTCTTCCATGCGGGAATGTGGGCGGGGCGGGGTGAGGGTTGGGTTTCATTGGGCATCACTCCAACTTTTTTTTGTTTTTCGAAGCGACAGTGATTCATTTCATCCCAACCGCCGGTGTAGCGATGGCGGTATTTTTCGTAATCTTGTTTTAAGGGTTGGAGTGGTTCGTGAGGAGCGTTGAAGGCGATGTAGAGGAACCATGGTTTTTTCTCTTCGCGGGCCTGCGAGATGAATTTGAGTCCGTAATCCACATTGGCGGTGGTGGTGTAGAAATCTTCTTTTGGGACTTCCCATTTTTCTCCGTTCAGGCGGAAGGTGTCGTCGCCTCTGAAATAGTTGCAGTAGCCGGAGAGGTGGCCGAAGAATTTTTGGAAACCGAAGTCGGTGGGTTGTTTGTCGAGGTGCCACTTGCCTGTCATCATCGTGGAGTAACCGGCGGGTGCGAGGACTTCCGGGATGGTGACCGCCTTTTTCATCGACTTCTCGCCCGCTTGGATGCACCAACGGCCAGTGAGAAGACTGACGCGTGAAGAGTGGCACTTGGCGGTATTGTAGAACTGGGAGAAACGCACGCCGTTTGCGGCGAGGCGATCGAGGTTGGGGGTGTCGATTTCCGAGCCATAGCAACCGAGATCCGAGTAACCGAGATCATCCGTCATGATGACGAGGATGTTGGGTTTTTTCTCGGCGGCAAATCCCAGTTGGATGGATAAAAAGAGAATGATGGAGAAATGGATTTTCATGGTAAGAGAAACCGAAGTGGGCCGTTCGCAGCATACGGAGCCTAGTGGTTTTATCTATAGCAAAAGCACGTGATTCCAGAGCCTGTGGCGCTTGGCTGCGCGGCGGCGGTTTTGTCAAAACCGCCCTACCATTTTTTGCTGAAATTAACCGCGGCGTTTTCTAACGGCTTCGGCGAGTACTTCGAGGGTCTCCACCGTGTCGTCCCAGTTGATGCAGGCGTCGGTGACGGACTGGCCGCGGTTGAGCTTGGAAAGGTCTGGCTGGAGCTTCTGGTTGCCCTCGACGAGATTGGACTCGATCATCACCGAAGTGATGGTTTTTGAGCCTGCTGCGATCTGGTTGGCGATGTTTTTCGCGACCAGCGGTTGGTTGCGGTAGTCCTTGTTTGAGTTGCCGTGTGAGCAATCGATCATGATCGAGAGCGGCAGGTTTTGCTCGGTGAGCATTTTCTCCACTTCGGCAACGTGCTCGGCCTCGTAGTTCGGGCCGGTTTTGCCTCCGCGCAGGATGAGGTGGCAGGATTTGTTTCCGGTGGTGGAAACGATGGCGGAGACACCTTGTTTGGTGACGGAGAGAAAATGATGTGAGCGGGAGGCGGATTGGATTGCGTCGAGGGCGAGCTGGATGGAGCCGCCGGTGCCGTTTTTGAAACCGACCGGCATGGAGAGGCCGGAAGCGAGTTCGCGGTGGATTTGGGATTCCGTGGTGCGGGCACCGATCGCGCCCCAGGAGATGAGGTCCGCGATGTATTGGGGGGAAATGGTATCGAGGAACTCGGTGGCGGAGGACATCCCCATGTGGGCGAGGTCGAGCAGGAGTTTGCGCGCGACGCGCAGGCCTTGGTTGATGTCGAAGGAATCATCGAGGGCGGGATCATTGATCAAGCCTTTCCAGCCGACCGTGGTGCGGGGTTTTTCGAAATAGACCCGCATCATGATGAACACGTCATCTTTGAGGCGATCCGCCTCAGCCTTGAGTTTGGCGGCGTATTCGAGCGCGGCTTCCGGATCGTGAATCGAGCAGGGACCGACGATGGCCATGAGGCGATCGTCTTGGCGTGAGAGAATCGCATCGGCCTGCGCGCGCGCGGAGTGAACCACTTCAGCGGCTTGTTCGTTGATGGGAAGATAGTAAGCGAGGACTGCCGGTGAAATCAGGGGATTGATGCCGGAAATACGGAGGTCGTCTGTGCGGTGTTTGGTCACGGGGTGGATATGGAAACTTGCGGGACGGGAATTGGCGAGTTTTAAGTGACGGATTTTGAGCTCACAATGGGGGGATACGGGCCAGGGTGTCGGTTTTAGGGTCGAATCTGCAGTTAGGGTTTATTTTTTAACCGCAGAGGCGCAGAGGTCGCAAAGGGACGCAGAGAAAGAGTGATGTTTTCTTTGGAATCAGTTTGAGCTTTGTCAGTTTTCCAAATGAACTCGAATTTGAGTTTTATATCTCAGCGGGCTTTTCAGCGGTGTAGAGACCGAAATCACGGATGCGATCAAGGCGATCCATGTTTTTACTGACCTCCTGCCAGCCGAGTTCTTTATCATTAGTGCCAATTTTTGCCATAGCACCAGCGAGCATTATTTTAAATTGTCTATTTGAAAGCTCGAAAACCTCTGAAATTCGCTGCTCTTCTGTCATCGATCGGGCACGCAGGATTTTTTCCCGGTAGATGGAATCTTGGAGATCTCTGAGGGCGGTGGGATGGTCGTGTGGATTCGACATAATGAACTTGGAGAAGAGTTTAGCTTATGAAGCGTCAGACTCCAAGTTCAGAAACGCCGTAAAACCTACTGTTGTGGGATGGAGACGGGAGGTGAGAAGACAGGACCAAGTCCCTCGCCTGGAGCAGGCTGGGCTTGTGGGCCGGGGCCTTTGTCCATCAGGTCGGTGCGGGATTTGAGTAGGGCGTCGACGGTGAATTTGCTGACCTCGAAGGTGATGAGCTCAAGTTTTTTGGTTTGAGCGATGCTATCCGCGAGCGCTTTGCGACGATCTGCAAAAGCTTTTTCGGCAGCAGCGGCGTCCTCAGGTTTTTCGTTTTCGGCGGCTTTGCGCTTTTCCGGAAGTTCACCGGAAACTTTGAAGGTAAGAAGATAGTTTTCGCTGTTAGATTTGGATGGCTGGAGGGCGAGAACGTAGGTGATTCCTTCAAAGGTTTTGATCGTGGCGGTTTGGAGTTTATCAGGGCTCGCGCGTTTTTCGATTTCAGCGGTCGGGACGATGTCGTCAAATCTGCCGTATGATAAAAATGACTTGAGAGGATCGGCAGCGGCTTTGTCGATTTTCACGCCAGGGAAAGCTGAAGTGAATTTGAAATCGGCTTCTTCGCTATCGCGATCGAGTTCCCATTCATTTTTATCTGAGCCGGGTTGGGTGAGGGAGATGGATTGGATTTTTTCGATTTTGATAAATTCTTCAGAGAGCCAATTTTTAGGATTGGCAGAAAGACTTGGGAAGAGTTCGGAGACGGCATAGAATCCAGATTCATCGGCGTGGTTGCGAACGAAGCGTCCGACCGAGCCGCCGCCGAAGGGTGAGGAGGATGCGGTGGAGTCGAGGTTTTTCCCAAAGGAGATCGTGGCGAGGGATTTGCCGGAAGTGTCTTTGAACTCTGCGGTGACTCCGCGTTGAGTGGGGTCGGAGGATTTTTCATCCATCCCGAAACGAGATGCGAAGGATGGGCCAGCTTCGATGCCTTGAGTGACTTTCAGATCGATCAGAGTGCGGAGGAATCCTGTGATTTCTGTGGAGTTGGCATTGAATCCATCACGTTCAACAACGATCCAGTTGCCGTCTTTTTTCTGAAGTGTGACGGATAGATCGGCATCGGTGATGTGGATGGAGCTGATATCTTTGGCTGGGAAATCAGCGATGAGTGTTTGTCCGGCAGAACGTTGCGTGGTGGTTTTGATGTTGTCACCAGAGGCTTTTTTGACGGCATAAACGGAAACGCCAAGAGCTAGGGCAATGATCCAGAGAATGATAACGGTACGTGGTTTCATCTTTTTGTTAGAGATTGAGGATTAAAGAATGAGGATAGGGTTAAATCAGCGGGCGCGAGTCGATGCACGGCGAATGAAGTGGAGTAAGAGACCAAAGAGGATGACTAACAATGGGACGACTGCGACGTTGAGCAGAGTGATGTTTCCAGCGAGTCTGTCTTTCTTACGGCGCAGGTCTTTTTCTTGTTCGCGGATCAGGCGTGAGTATTCGACCTGTTGTTGAGTGAGTTTGGCGATTTCAGCCTCCTGCTCAGGTGAGAGATAAAGCTCTTTGCCGCGGGCTTTTTGGGCTTGGAGTTCTTGAAGTTTAGCTTGGGCTTCTTCTCGTTTCTTTTCAAATTCTCCGACTTTTTGGCCGACTTGCTCTTTGAATTTCGTTTCCATTTCTTGGACAACAGTGAAAGGACGGCGAGTAGCGGCGCGCGAGCGTGAACCGATGAGGTGTTTTGAGCCGATGGCTTGATCGATGATGTTAAATAGCAGGACGGAGTTGCCGTTAGTAGGAGTTGCCATTTGCATACCGCCGAAGTTTTGGACGTTGTAAGCGAAGCGATCGTAAAAGGCATCGATGTCGGCGATGAGGAATACGTTACCGGGTTTCATGGCTTCTTTGAGAGATTCCTCTTTCGGAGCGTCCTTGTTTTCGCCTTCAGGGGTTTCGGGTGTTTCGCTTTTAGGTTTACCATCGGGGAAGGCGGTTTTGAAATTTCCAGATAGGAAAGTGACGAGATCGAGCGCCTTGCCGCCAGCTTTGATATTTTTTTCGATCGATGGGTCGAGCTGTGAAGCCTTGATTGGATCGACGAAGCCAGCGGATGTGGACGAGCGGATCAGCGAGTTTGCGGAGACACCGCTGTTGCCTGTATTTTCAAAAGCGCCAGGTAGATAGAGAGTTACCGAAGTAAGAGTTTTGGTGATGATGCTATCTTTTTGAGGCATAGCAGTTTGCGGAAGATTTAACACGGTAACGCTACCACGACCGTCACCGAATGAAGTGTAGTGAACTGGGTCGGCAACGACTTGCTGTGAATTAAATTTCACGCCCCACGCATTGAGCAAAGTAGGGAGGGTGGATGAGGTAGGTGACCCTGCTTGTCCCATCATGGGGTTTCCGCCGCCAGTCATTTCTGCGGCGACGGAATGAGCATCAAGGCAGGCAACAACGGAGCCTCCGTTAAGAAGATATTGATCGATGGCGAATTCGGTTTGAGGGGAAATTCCTGCAGGATGGAAAACGAGAAGAAGTTTGATGGCATTCGGGTCGATTTTTTCCGGATTCATTCCAAGGTCTACCAGTTCGAAGGATTGTTTGAGTTGTTGATAGATAACCCAAGGTTGTTGGCCTTGTTGGCCAGGCATCATGGCGGGTGCGCCTGCGAGGTCGATTCCTGAAATGATTCCGATCACTGGTTTGACGGGAGTTGAAACTTCCGCGATGGCTTTTGAGATTTGGTATTCCAACATGGTTTCCTCTTGTGGATTGAGGAAAGGTAGGCTGACTTTTTTATCCAAAGCGGTGACTGCCATACCGAAAAAGAGGTTGTCCTCGTTGATCTGCTGTCCGGAGATTTCATCAAGGTTGGCGGAGTCCTCCGCATCGGTATCAGGTTGTGGATCGAGGTATTCGATGCGCAATTTTCCATTGGAAAGATTGGCGTATTCTTTGAGTAGGTCATCGACACGGCGGAGATGAACTTTCAATTGCTCCGGCATGTAATCGCTACTACGAGAAGCATAGTAGCGGATGACGACAGGGGTATCGAGTTCGCTAAGGATGGATTTAGTGCCATCGGAAAGCGTATGGATTTTATTTTCTGTGAAGTCGGCTCCTCTGTTTCCGTAAGGTGTTAGAGAGATCAGCCAGTTGGCGAGAACAGCGATGGCGACAAGAGCGATGATGCCGAAGGTGGCGCGGGCGATGGGAGTTTTCATAAATTTCAAATTTCAAATTTCAACCATCAAAAGGAAGAAATGAATGGATGCTTTACTTGGATTAGAAGTTAGAGATCTGGAGTTGAATATTAGGCGCGTTTGGCGCTGAGGATGGTGGATGTGCCGAGGAGGCTGATGCTGATGAAGCTGGCGAACCAGATGAAGTCTTGGAGGCGGAACATGCCGCGGTCGAGTGAGGCGAAGTGGCTCCATACGCCCAGAGAAACAACGGCCTCAACAGTGCCTGGAGAAGTGGCTTTTGCGAGTTCGGTGGTGACGGGCTCATAACCGCAGAGCACCATGATAGTGCAGATTGCAACGGATACGATCAGGCAGACGACTTGGTCACGGGTGAATGCGGAGACGAGCATGGTGATGGCGATGAAAGTGCAGCACACGAGGAAGGAGCCGATGTAGCTGGAGATGATCGCGCTGTTATCAGGGTTTCCCAGATAGTTGACGGTGATCACCATGGGGAAAGTCAGCAAGAGAGCGACGAGCGAAACTGTGGCAGCGGCGAGAAATTTTCCTGCGATCGCTGACCATGTGGAAACTGGAAACGTGCCGAGTAGTTCGATGGTGCCGTTGCGTTGTTCATCCGCCCAAAGTTTCATGGCGATGGCTGGAGCAAGCAGCATGTAGAGCCATGGGTGCCAGAAGAAAAAGGAAAACAGCGATGCATCACCGGCACGCATGAATTGGCCGAAAGTGAATGTCATGCCGAGTGAGAGAAATACGAAGATGACGATGATCGCGTAGGCGGTGGGTTGTGCGAAGTAGGATTTTAATTCGCGAAGGTAGATGGTGAGGGTGTTCATGGTGGAAGGGAGTCGGGAGTCGGGAGTCGGGAGTCGGGAGTCGGGAGTCGGGAGTCGGGAGAATTGTTTTTTTTGGAAGACGGCGACCAGTGATCGCCGCTACTTTACGCGGCGGTGTCGGTGCTGGTGACTTTGCGGAAGAGTTCTGTTAGAGAGCCGTGCGGAGCTTGTGCGATGAGCTGGGCGGGTGTGCCGTCGGCAACGATTTTTCCGCGATCGACGATGACCGCGCGGGTGCAAGCGGCTTCGACTTCTTCGAGGATGTGCGTGGAAAACAGGATGGCTTTGTCTTTGCCGAGGCGTTTGATGAGTTGGCGGACTTCGTATTTTTGGTTGGGGTCGAGGCCATCGGTGGGCTCATCGAGAATGAGAACTTCCGGATCATGAAGGAGGGCTTGGGCGAGGCAGGTGCGGTGGCGGTAGCCTTTGGAGAGGGTGTCGATGGATTGATGGGCGACACTGGTGAGGAAGCAGGTTTCGATGGCTTTTTCCACAGCATCATTTTTCGCTGAACCAGATAACTTGCGGACGCTTGCGCAGAATTTCAGGAAACCGATGACCGTCATGTCGTTGTATAGCGGTGCGGATTCTGGGAGGTAGCCGATCTTGGTTTTCGCTTCGTA
The DNA here is from genome assembly GCA_021298895.1 of Luteolibacter sp. Classification (GTDB taxonomy): domain Bacteria; phylum Verrucomicrobiota; class Verrucomicrobiia; order Verrucomicrobiales; family Akkermansiaceae; genus Luteolibacter. The sequence continues at coordinate 31,324 of JAJTHK010000055.1, read as the reverse complement.
GGGATTTTCGGTGATGGAAATACCACAGACTTTCGCGTCTCCGGAGCTGGGTGGGATAAAGCCAGTGACCATGCGCATGGTAGTGGATTTTCCTGCACCGTTGGGTCCGAGGAAACCTAGCACCTCACCTTTTTTGACGGTGAAGGATAGGTTATCAACGGCAAGTTTGGCGCCGAAATGTTTGCTGATATTGATGACTTCGATCATAGGGATGGCTGAATTGAGATGGGTTGGCAGGGTTTTTAAATGTAACTGACAAATTTGCGACACCGGAATTGAGATTTGTTTACAAAATTTTCGGAAAAATGCGGGGTGGAAGATGTCCGTCTCGCGCAAAGTCGCAAAGACGCAAAGTTAAGGGGGCTTGATATGAAGCCATGTAACGCCGGATGTTTAAGGATAAAGCACACGAGTTACGAAAAAAGAACCACCGATCTCAATCAATAGATGATGCTTATCAGTCAAAAACCTCTTCCTTTGCGTCTTCGCGACTTTGCGCGACAAACTTGAGTCTAAGCCGCGTCTTCTTTATCTTTTGCTTTGCGGCGACGGAGGGTTGGCGGTTTGGAACCTTCGGCGGCTTGGCGGTTGATGGTGACTTCTTCGATATCGCCGCGTGAGGGGACTTCGAACATGACGTCGAGCATGAGTTTCTCCAGGATCGAGCGCAGGGCGCGGGCGCCAGTGCCGCGTTCGACGGCGATGTGAGCCATTGCGCGGAGAGCGTCGCGGGTGATGTTGAGTTTGACGTTATTGAGCGCGAGTTGTTTGGCGTATTGTTTGACCAGAGCGTTTTTCGGCTCGGTGAGGATTTTGACGAGTTCGTCCTCGGTGAGTTTGCGCAGGGCGGTGATGACGGGGAGTCGGCCAATGAATTCTGGGATCAAGCCAAAGTGGAGGAGGTCTTCAGGGAGGACTTTCTCGAGAATTTTCGAGGTTTTTTCATCGAGGTCGTTGGATGAGTTGTCGGAGTGGAAACCCAAAGTTTTACTTCCGAGGCGGCGACGGACGATATCTTCGAGTCCGACAAATGCGCCACCGCAGATGAAGAGAATTTTCTCGGTGTTGATCTGGATGTATTCCTGTTGAGGATGTTTGCGACCGCCCTGAGGTGGGACATTGCAGACAGTGCCTTCGAGAATTTTGAGAAGTGCTTGTTGAACACCTTCACCAGATACATCGCGGGTGATGGAAACGTTTTCGGTTTTGCGGCCAATCTTATCGATCTCATCGACATAGATGATACCTCGCTCGGCGCGTTCGACATCGAATTCCGCGGCTTGCAGCAGGCGAAGGATGATGTTTTCCACATCTTCACCAACGTAACCCGCTTCTGTTAGGGTGGTGGCATCGACGATGCAGAATGGCACATCGAGCACCCGTGCGAGAGTGCGGGCGAGAAGGGTTTTACCGGAACCCGTTGAGCCTAACAGGAGGACGTTGGATTTCTCGATCTCGACATCGTCGTGTTCAGAGGAGATCGAGAGATTGTTTTGGTTGAGGCGCAGGTAGTGATTGTAAACTGCAACCGATAGCACGCGTTTGGCGGTTTCTTGACCGATCACGTATTGGTCCAGTTCTGCGAGCAGTTCCGCTGGGGTTGGCATTTCCTCACGAGTGCGTGTGGTGTTGCCTTTGCGTTTTTTGCCGTTTGTGGGATTGGCTTGATTGAGTTCTTTTTCGAGGATGTTGCTGCAGACATCGACGCATTCGTTGCAAATATAGACCCCAGGGCCGGCGATGAGTTTTTTAACCTCGGAGTGGCTCTTTCCGCAGAAGGAGCACATAGTAAGATTGGAAGCGCGGGCCATGGAAACTTTAAACTTTAAATTTTAAACTCGAAGGATGGAGGATCAGGACTTTTTCTTATCGAGTTCTTCTTTGACGGCATCCGGGAGTTGTTTGCGGGATTCGAGGACTTTATCGACGAGGCCGTAGGCAACCGATTCTTCAGCGGACATGTAGTTGTCGCGGTCGGAATCGTGTTCGATTTGTTCAATGGTCTTGCCGGTGTGTTTGGCAAGGATGCCGTTAAGGCGTTTTTTTAGGTTGAACATAAAGCCGATGGTGCGCTCGACGTCGGAAGCAGTGCCTTGGGCTCCGCCTGAAACTTGGTGGATCATGACGTGTGAGTTAGGTAAGCAGAAGCGTTTGCCTTTGGTGCCTGCTGTGAGGAGCACGGAACCCATGGAAGCGGCGATGCCGATGCAGTAGGTGTTCACGTCGCATGTGAGGAATTGCATGGTGTCATACATCGCGAGGCCGGCAGTGACGGAACCGCCGGGGGAGTTGATGTAAATGTGGATGTCCTTTTTCGGATCCTGCATTTGGAGGAAAAGCAACTGGGCGATCACCGAGTTCGCAACGTAGTCATCAATGCCTGTGCCGATGAAGATGATGCGATCCTTGAGAAGGCGTGAGTAGATGTCGAACGAGCGTTCGCCGCGTCCATCGGATTCGATGACGATGGGCACGTAGTAACTGTTCTTTGGCGACTGATTGGAACCAGAGCTGTTAGAGGGAGGAAAAAGATTCATGATGGATTAAGCAGGGTTGGCCTCGAATTCTTCGGCTGAGACTTCAGTCACATTCGCTTGTTCAACGAGGAAGTCAATCGTTTGACCGATCAACATCGAATTACGGATGGATTGGATTTGGCGGTTTTTCTGGAGGTCCTTGATGACTTTTTTGATCGGTTGCTTGCGTTGCTGGGCGATCTGGGAAATGTGACCGAGGAGATCCGCATCGGAAACCGTGATTTTTTCCGCCTGGGCGATTTCTTGGAGAAGGAAATTGGTGCGGAGGTTGGTGACGGCGCGTTTGGTGGCGACTGAAAAAATTTCCTCTTGTTGTTTCAACATGTCTTCATCGGAAGCGCCTTGTTTGCTGCCTTGTTCGACGAGTGAGTTGGCTTGGTTCTGAACTTCGCGTTTCACGATTTCTTCTGGGAGTTCGAAGCTGACAGCGGTGTTCAGTTTTTCCACGATCTGGGAAACTTTGAGTTCGTTGATCTGCTTGGTTTTCTCGATCCCCATATTCTCGCGGATGATGGCTTTGATCTCATCGAGGGTTTTTCCAGGAACGAGTTTCTCTGCGAACTCATCGTTCAACTCAGGGAGTTTTGGGGCCTTGATGCCTTGCACGGTGGTGTGGAGGACAATGGCTTTGCCGCGGAGTTCTTCGAATGGAAATGCGTCGTCGAGGGTGATGGTGACGTCTTTTTGATCCCCTTGCTTGGAACCGACGAGTTGCTCGGCATAGCCAGGAAGAAAAGAGCCTTCCTTGATGGGCAGCCAATGGTTTTCGCGCTTGGCGAGGTATTGGCCTTTTTCACCAATGGCGTCGGTGAGCGATTTGCCATCAAGAGTGGTGGTGAAATCGACAACTGCGATGTCGTCGTTCTGAATAGCGCGGTCGGTGACTTCTTCAAATTCAGCTAGACGCTCGCGGATGCTTTCGAGTTGGGTGTTGATTTCCTCATCGGTCACTTCAGTGGATGGGGCTTTGATTTCGATGCCTTTGTAATTTGGAAGGGTAAATTCCGGAGCGAGGATGAGGCGCGTCGCGAAAGCGATCGAGCCGTCTGGGCGTTCGTTGATGTTGTCTGGGAAGCCGAAGTCGAGGACTTTGAGGTTCTCTGTTTCGAGGGCTTTGTCGCAAGCGGCACTGAAGAGGGACTCGGTGAGCTCCTCGGAAATTTGTTTTCCAAAACGTTTTTCGATTACGGCTTTGGGGGCTTTGCCAGGGCGGAAGCCAGGTAGTTTTGCCTGAGAAGCGTAGGATGAGGTGATGGATTCGCGTTTGGCTGCGACGTCGGTAGATGGGATCTCAACGTTTAAGATAGCGATGCATTTTGGCTGTTTTTCTACGGCAATATTCATGAATGTTCTACTTAGGGGGAGCGAAGCTAGGCGTGGAAGGGTGGGATTGGCAACGAAATATCTGATTATGGAGCTTTGAGCTCATTCCTGCTGGACATCTGTTACCGCTGGGGTAACAGGTTTATTTGTCATGAAACCGTTTCGCGCCCTCACTGCCGTCGAGCAACTTGCTGCCTATTTGCGTGAGCAAATTATCGCTGGCTCGATGGGGGAAAACCTACCTGGGGTCAATCGTCTGGCGAAGGAGCTGGCGGTGAGTCCGAAGACAATCATCGCGGCGGTGGCGCAGTTGGAGCATGAGGGGTTGTTGCGTGGGCAAGGTGAGCGGAGGCGATGCCAGATCACGCCGCAGGTTGAAAAAAGCAAAGCGGTGCTGCGGGTAGGCATATTGCTTTATGAGCCTATGGATCGGGTTATGACCGATAAGGTCGATTTATTGCATCGCTTGGAACAGGCGGGACACGCTCCGTTTTTTGCGGAAAAGACTCTACAAGAACTGGGGATGAATGTGGGTCGTGTCGCGGAATTTGCGAGAAAATCCAAAGTGGATGCATGGGTGATTATATCGGGATCACGGGAGATTTTGGAGTGGTTTGCGACTCAGCCTGTTCCAATTATTGCGCAATTCGGTAGGCCGAGCGGGCTACCTATCGCTGGGATGGGTGTTAGAAAATCTCCAGCTATGAGGGAGGCTGTTAGAAAAATGATTGCCTTAGGTCACAAGCGAATCGTGATGATCGCCCGTGAGGAAAGACGCAAACCGAAACCAGCTCTTTTTGAGCAGGCGTTTTTGGATGAGTTAGAGATACATGGAATTAAAACTGGGCCATATCATCTTCCTGAGTGGGAGGAGAGTGTCGCGGGATATCATCGTTGTCTTGACTCGCTTTTCAAACACACGCCACCGACGGCGATGATCATATGCGAGCCTCGAATGTTTATCTCAGCAAAGGATTATTTTGCGCAGAAAGGGATCATTGCACCACGCGATATTTCTTTGGTTTGTGACGATCCGGATCAAGCGTTTTCGTGGTGTGATCCAGCGATTTCACATATCCGCTGGAATCATGAACCCATTGTCAGGCGAGTGGTAAACTGGACGAACCAAGTTGCTCGCGGAGTGGTGGATAAGCGCCAAGGTTTAGCGTTGGCGGAGTTTGTGGAAGGCGGGACGATAGGGCCGGCGCCGAGGTAAACTTTAAATTTTAAACTCTAAACTTCAAGGAAGAGATAAGACGTGTGCAGCACTCTTCTTGAAGTTTAGAGTTTAAAATTTAAAGTTTAATCTGGAAATACGATGGCTCGATTGCCGTCGATGAGGGTGCGGTCATGGACGTGGTAGCGAATGCCTTTGGCGAGGGCGATTCGTTCGCATTGGCGGCCGAGGCGTGATAGGTCGGCAGGTGAATGGAAATGATGCACGCGTTCAACTTCTTGTTCGATGATGGGCCCAGCGTCCAGGTCGTTGGTGACGTAATGGCAGGTTGCGCCGATCAGCTTCACGCCGCGATCGTAGGCTTGGCGGTAAGGATTTGCACCGATGAAGGCGGGCAGGAATGAATGATGGATGTTGATGATTTTTCCGGAAAATTCATCGCAAAAATCCGCAGGAAGAATTTGCATGAAACGCGCTAGAACGATGAGCTCGACATCCTGAGCGATGAGGAGTTCGCGGATTTGTTCGAAGCCGCTTTCACGTTTGCCTCCGTCCATTTCGATGAGGTGAAACGGTAGATCGGAACGCTCAGCGATGGCGCGGCAGTTGTTGCGGTTGCCGATGACGGAAGTGATTTCGATGGGCAACTCGCTGAGTTCGGAGCGCCAGATGATTTCATTGAGGCAGTGATCGGTCTTTGTCACCAAAACCGCCGTGCGCATTTTGTAGGGAAGAATGCGGAAATGCCATTTTGCATCGAGGGAGTGAGCGAGCGGAGTGAAGTTCGATTTGAAAACTTCAACATCGACATTGAGCTCCGTGGTATCGATCTCAAGGCGTGCAAAAAATTTCTTCCCGATCTGATCGGAAAACTGGCTGAACTCAATCAAGTTGCCGTTATACGTCGCAACGTAAGAAGCGATTTTTGCCACGATTCCTGGTTGGTCGGGAGAGGAGAGTTTGAGGATGAGTCCGGAACGCATAGAGGGGGTTTAAATTTTAAATCCTAAACTTTAAACTCTAAATTTGAAAAGATAATGTCTCGCGCAAAGCCGCCAAGACGCAAAGATAGAAGAGTACACGTCGAAAAAACAGGAATAGCTGGGGTTGATATGGTTAAATTTTTATATTTTTCTGCCCCCATTTTTCTATCGCAGGTCTTCCTTTGCGTCTTGGCGGCTTTGCGCGAGTTTATCTTAACCCCTACAGGGCATCTCCTGTATTAACGGTCACAACCAAACTCATTTATTGAAATTTTCCTGCGCGCCATTCAGCTTGGGGCTGTGAAAGTCATTTTAATTGCAATTGTTGTTGGGTTGGCCGCGGGGTTGATCAGTGCGTTGTGCGGAGTAGGGGGAGGGATTTTGATGGTTCCGGCCTTTGTGCTGGCTCTGGGGTTCACGCAGCAACAAGCGATCGCGACATCCTTGGCAGTGATCGTGATCACGTCTTTGGTCGCTTCGTCGAATAATCTAATCAAAGCAGGGCATTTGATCGATTGGAAAATCGTCGCCATTGTCGGAATAGCATCGGCTATCGCGGCATGGTTCGGCACCGATCTCATGCATAAACTTTCCAGTCAAACTCTAACAAGAATATTCGGCGTCGTGTTACTTGTCATCGGCGCGAAGATGTTGTTTAAGGGGTAGCGCCTTCGGCGCTGTTCTTAGTTCTTAGTTCGATTATGCTGTAGCGCGAAGCTCAACCAGGAATCAGGAACCAGGAACTAGGAACTAGGAACAAAATTCCAATATATCAGCAACCCGCAGCTCATTCTGACAACGATTGTCCATCTTGCATTGCGGCGAAAGGCACGGCGCGCATTCGACGTGATGTTTGACGACGACGTTTTGCTTGCCGAGAGGGCGTTTCCAGTTGGGATCGTTGGGGCCGAAGAGAGTCATGCAGGTGCATCCCGTGTAAGCTGCGAGGTGGGGAAGGAAACCATCGGCGGCAATGACGGATTGGAAGGTGGAGAGGGTTGGGATGATAGCATTGAGCGGGTTGGCGTGGAAAAAATCAATATCGCCGCCGATCCGACTTGTTAGAATTTTTCCAAGGTTGCGACCGCCAACTAATCCCGCGACAGTCAGATGCTTTCCTTTTTCTAACAAATGTTCAGCGACCATCTGCCAACGGTCGAGTGGCCATTCGTGGCTGGGGCCGTAGTCGGAGTCCGGGCAGAGCAGGACGGATTGCGGTTTTGCGGGAATGCCCAAGGAAGCGGGAACAAAAAGCTCGGGATGGTTTACGGAAATCCCCATTTCCTCGCAGGTGTTGAGGTAAAGCCGCACACGGTGTTCGGTGGGCGCTTCGTGGGCTTGAAGCGGGTGGGTGATGAGCTTTTTTAAGTTCGCGCTGGCGGGGCCGAGTCTGCGCTGGATTTTGGCTTTGGCAAAGGCTCTCGCGGCAATCCCGTCTTCCCATGTCAGCGAGGCTTCCCAATCGTTTCCTAACAATTTTGCGAGTTGTCCTGCACTGGATTTGTTAGAAAACGTGAAACACGGCAGAGAGCTGGCCGTCTTCCAGAAATTTTCCTGTTCCTCATGGTAAACCAACGCGCCGATCAATCCGCTGCGTTCTAAGGCCCGCACTGCAGGAACTGCAAAACAGGCTTCATCCCAGCGCTCGGGCAATGCCACGAGCATGCCTTTGCCTCCGCTCATTTCTTGCGGCTGCCTTTTGGATCGAGATTTGCTGCCATGTCTTCCTCGGTCACCTTGGACTCCACTCCGTTTGCAGGGACCTCGACTTTAGTGATCCAAAGCAAGGCGTTGAGCACGACTTTGCGCATGTTGTCGTCTGCCCAGTTTTTGTGGAAATGACCGCCAGTAAAACCAACGCCACGTCCACCATCAGGACGCTCAATGCACCACATCATGGTTTCTTCCTCGCCTTTTCTAGCTTGGATGTGTGGGTAAGGACCTTTTGGGTGAACGTAAGGACCATCGCGGGTTTCGTCTGTCGGAGTTGCAACCAAGATCGATTTCACACCCTTCATACCCTCGGGGAAACGGATGGAGAAATACCATTCGTCGCGGATTTTAAATGGGCTCACTCCACGTGAGATGGGATGTTGAGGAAATTTTTTGTAATCGGCCTCCCACATCGGATTGCAGGAGAAATTGCTTTCATATGCACCGCCTATCCAGCTACGGAAAAGATCGCCAGTTGCAGCTTCACCAGCGTTACACTCGACGGCGTAGTGCATCATCATGATCCCGCCGCCGCGATTCGCTACCTTCTGGAGAAGTTCGCTGTGGTTACTCTGGAGTGCGGGGTGGCCTTTTCCACCATCGGAATAAATGACCACCGCATCGGCTGTTTCCAGAACCGCATCGTCTTTCACCCAGTGATTGTTATGCACCTCCACATCAAGGCCTGGGATGTCTTTGAGACACTTTTGGAAAAGCATGCAGCCAGCATTGAATTCGTGGTCGCCAGGTCCGTGGCTCGGTTTGCCGGCGATTAGGATAAGTTTCTTATTAGCGGGTTTTTCGCCTTCAGCAAAAGCAGCCATCGGCAAAACCAACGCAGTCGCTAAAATGCCCATGAAACAATGACGGAGAGTAGGTAACTTCATACTTGTGAAATGCATCACTTCCCTACGTTTTCAGCAACTTCCAAATTACAGAGAAGATTTAAACGGAGGATCGGAGATGCGGAGGAAACGGATAAGAGGGTAATTGGATTAGCTGGAGACCGCTGTCAGAAAACTTGCGGGTGAAAATTTAAAAATTTAACCACGAATTTCACGAATTGCAGAAATATGAAGACAGATTAGCTAATGTTTATTCGCAACGGCCATTCATCAGCGTGTATTCGTGTTATTCGTGAAATTCGTGGTTTAGACCACATCAACCCCAGCTATTCCTCTTATTTTTCTGTCTAAGGTCTAATCATCAGCAATCTTAACAGTTCTCTCCGTTATCTCCGATCCTCCGTTTAAATCTTAATTGGAATTTGAAAGTTGAATTTTGAATTTTGAGACTTAGAACCGCTGCATGTCAGTAGCATCTTCAGTCCTTATCGGCGGCTCGATCGCCATCGATCACATCAAAACCCCCGTCGCAGAAGGGAAAAACCTCCTCGGTGGCTCCGCTTCTTTCACGGGGATTGCCGCCAGTTATTTTGCCTCGCCAGTGCATCTCATCGGCATCATCGGCAAGGATTTCCCCCAAGAGCACCTGAATTTGTTCGCTTCAAAAAACATTTCCACTCATGGCCTCGAGCGCTCAGAAGGCGATACCTTCTCATGGTCCGGCGAATACCATGAAAACATGAACGATCGCGATACCCTCTCGGTCGCGATCAATGTCCTAGAAAACTGGACCCCGAAAATCCCTGCGGAAATGACCTCCTCCCAAGTCGTCGTGCTCGCCAATATGCACCCGATCAATCAACTCCAGATGATCGATCAGCTCACGGCTCAAAAGCCTTTCATCGCAGCCGATACCATGGATCTCTGGATCACCATCGCCAACGACGACCTTCATAAAGTCCTTAAAAAAATCAACCTCCTCGTCATCAACGAATCCGAGGCCCGCGATTTCTGCAAAACCTCCAACCTCATCGTCGCTGGTCAAATCCTTCTCGATAAAGGCCCCGCCAATGTCATCATCAAACTCGGCGAATTCGGCGCCATCCTCTTTTCCAAACACCCCGATGGCTCACCTGCCACCGAATTCACCCTCCCGGGCACGAAATTCGACCTCTTCCGCTGTGCCGCCTTCCCCCTCGCCGAGGTCGCCGACCCCACGGGCGCGGGCGATTCCTTCCTCGGCGCCCTCGCCGGTCACCTCGCTTCCACAGGAAAAAGCGAGTTTTCCTTCGACGACATCCGCCAAGCCGTGGTCTACGGCTCAGTCGTCGCCTCCTTCACCTGCGAGGCATTTTCCGCCAATCGCCTCGCCCATATTTCCAGAGAAGACATCGAAAATCGCCTGAAACTCCTCAAAAATCTCACCCATTGGCCTGAGTAGCTGGAGAGCCGTGCCTCCGGCCGGCTTTAGAGTCCAATAAGAAGAATTTGAACAGGAGGTAACGGAGAAAACGGAGGGGCGTTGCTCGATTCTTTTGATCTTAAATTCAGGAGAAAGGGCTGTGATGAATGGTTTGGAACATCCTCAGTTATCTCTGTTTGCTCCTGTTTAAATTCTTGGATTTTTTAAACAGAAGGTAACGAAGTCAACGAAGGAGCTTCGCACATCGGCCTTGTCTAGGCTTCTGCATTTCTCTGGCAGGAAATTTGAGAAAAAGGGGTTGGAACATCCTTCGTTCTCTTCGTCGCCTCCTTCACCTGCGAGGCTTTTTCCGCCAATCGCCTCGCCCATATTTCCAGAGAAGACATCGAAAATCGCCTGAAATTGCTCAAAAATCTCACCCATTGGCCAGGTTAATGGAGAGTCTGAGAAGAGGCGAATGAGGGCCAAATCAAAAATCAAACCTCAACAATCATCAATCGTCAATCAGGCTGACCAATTCAGATGCGCTATCACAGGGTTAATGGGTGATCAAAAACCCCAATATCCCTTCATCCATAAGGATGTTCCCATCCTGACTCACCCCCCTAATAACCCTTAACTTAACTTAAATAACGCAATGTCAAACCTACCTATTTTCAGGTATGGTTCTCCCTGAAAAATATCCAACTTTTGGATTGTCAGTCATAGGGGATTTACTAGTATGGCTCATCTGATTGGTGACACATCCGTCACCCAAAAACCCAAACCCTCAAAAAAACATCCAATTATGAGAACGACTACGATTTTCGCGCTCGCCTGCCTAACAGTTTCGCATGCTGCGTTTGCTCAGGTTTATACGACGCCGGTAGGATACACGACTCAGACACTTAAGGCAGGTCAGTATAATTTAATAGGGCTTAACGTACATGGAACAACAGTCTTTTCAGGAATACTTAACTCTAAACCGACTTCAACAAGTATCGCCGATACTGAAGCTACATTCACTTCATCTCTTGCATCTGGGGTCAATATTATCGAGATAACGGGCTCAGGTCCAAATTCAGGAGCTATTCAGGAGTTTACTACATTTACCGCCACCGAGATCCAAGGGTTGCCTTCCTCTTTCGTGGCGGCTCTTGCGGGCGACGAGCCATACAGGATCAGACCTGCAGCAACGCTATCCTCAATCTTTGGAGCTACTAATCAATCGGGATTGCTCGGAGGTAATTCGAATACTGCTGATTTAATACTTATTCCTAACGGTTCTGGGGGATTTACATCATATTTTTATTCTACCGGTGGGTTTGCAGGTATCGGATGGAGAAAAGTTGGAGGTGGATCGACAAATTTTGCAGCAGATCCTATCGTGTATACTGATGCGATTTTCATCCAGCGTAGGGGCCTAACGGATCTGGACTTAGTATTAAATGGTGAGGTTAAATTGGATCAAACAAAGATTGGCATCGCTCAGACTTATGAGTATATATCAACGGTTTTTGGCAGTGCCCCTACTTTAGCTACCAGTGGCTTGGCGGCTTCGGTGCTACAAGGTAATTCAAATACAGCTGATTTAATTATGATGCCAAATGGATCTGGTGGATACTTAACTTACTTTTATTCAAACGGTGGATTCGCTGGAGTCGGTTGGCGGCTCGTCGGCGGGGGTTCCACAAATCAAGCAGCTGTTCCACTAACACCAGCAATTATCATTAACCGTCGTCAGTCTGCTTACAACGTGACTCTAACTGCTAATTAATGGTATTTAGTCAAACAGTTACAAATAATTGATTTTTAGTAATATGAAGTTCGCGCCTCTAATTTTGATCATACTAGCAAGTTTTGCTAATGCCGCAACGTTCACAGTCGGCAATGTAAATAACCCAAATGATTCTAATGCGATTACATTGTCTAACGGAACATTGATTGCCAATGGCGCTGGTTCCGTTCAAGTTGGTTATTTTAGTGGGGTTGTTGATGTGCCAGGTGCTTCACTAGCAACGTTAGTAAGTACGTTTAACCCATACGGTAATCTTCTTAATTTTGGAGCTGGATTTGTTGGTGCAGATGGAAATGGTATATTTAGTGGTAATATTAGTGGCACGCCTTTGGCTGCTCCATATGCAGGTCAGCCCCTTTATTTGGTGATTACAAATTCTGCCGCTGGGTTCACAGCTTTAGGTGTCACTGCTGCAACTGAGTTTTTAGTTTGGAGTAAACCATCGACGTTTGCATCTTCGGAGCCATCCACCGATACTATTAACGTACAGAATGCAGCAGGAACGCTGGTACAAGGTGGTTACAATAACTTTCAGCATACTTTTACTTCTTTTGGAGGAACAATTGCAGTTCCAGCTTACAATTTAGTCGCCATCCCCGAGCCCTCAACCTTCCTGTTAGCTTCTTTGGGAGTTCTCGGACTTCTGCGTCGTCGTCGGTAAGAGATTTTAAATTTCAAATAGAGAAAAGCGAGCCGATGAGGTTCGCTTTTTTTTGTGATTTCATAAACGGTAGGGTCGCCTCGCTGAGTCGACCCACTTCAAAAATCTTAACGCGCGATTCATCTAACGGACGTGAGACTGTCCTCAACGCCCACCATATGGGCATCACTCATAGGAGCAGAAGACCTCAGATAGAAAATTTCGGCAGAAAAATAAGAGGAATAGCTGGGGTTGATATGAAATTAACCACGGAGAGCACGGAACGCACGGAGTGGGAGCTAAAGCGCTGTATTGGTGCTTTGATGTTCGCTGCGTAGTTGAAAATTCAAAGATCAGTGTAGTAACACACATTCCGTGTGTTCCGTGCGTTCGGTGGTTTAAAACTCTTCGAGCGCTGAGGTATTTTTTGTCCACGAATTTCACGAATAACACGAATGCTTGCTGATGGATGTTCGCTGCGAATAAACATCAGCTAATCTGTCTTCATATTTGTGCAATTCGTGAAATTCGTGGTTAGATTTTAGAAGATTCCAAAATTTCCGCCATGCGTGTTAGCTGCGCATCATCGAAGCCGACTTTGGTTTTCAGGAAGACATCGCGTTCAAGGACATTGGGGTCGCGGTCTGCGGCGCGCCAGGTTTTGAAATCGATCAAGCGCATGCGCCATGGGCCGAAGCCATTGACGGAGATGGGAAAGTCGCTGCCGTGGATGATGCGATTGCGTACGTTTTCAGGAAGGACTTTGGGTAGAGTCTGGCAGCGGATGGGGCTGCATAGGGCGGAGTTGTCGCCATACAAGCGCGGCCATTTTTCAAACATTTCGATGAGGTCGTCTGTGTAGTCGGCATCCCATAATCCTGAGCGACCCGCGCAGTGCGCGGCGATCACGGTGACACCGCAAGCAAGCGGATATTCTAACAAGCGAGGATCGGCGAGGAGTGGATCGATGACAGGCAGAGAGATTTCACCGCCGGTGTGGGATAGCAGGATCATTCCGGCGGCGGCCATTTTTTTGAAAAACGGTTGATGTTTTGGATTTGAGTAATCGACGTTGAGGCAGTTCGGCAGCAATTTAAGCACCCGCGCGCCTGCGGCGATGCAGCGGTCCAGTTCCTCCATGGCATTGGGTTTCGATGGATGGATGGAGACGGCAGGGATAAAAAGATCCGGATACTCGGCGCAGACTTTCAGCAGATATTCGTTAGGGACATAGAAAGCCCCTTTCTCCGGCATGGCGATGCCGTCGTCGGTGTAGGGCAAGTCCTGAGCTAACAGCACCACGGAATCCAAAGATGAGGTCCGCACCAAGTGAACCAGTCGATCCAACAACGCCTCATCCAGTCCTGTATCCAAGCAACCCGCTGGTAAGCCTGTTGATTTCACGATAAAACGAGCCATCAACTGATGAAGCGGCGTCCTCATCTGCAGCCAGCACCCGCTACCGGAGCTGCCGTCTCCTAACAAATGCACATGACAATCGATCCGTTTCAACGCAGGTGTTCCCATGCGCCATTGATAAACGATAAGTTAGGCAGCGTCGACCAAATGATTGCTGGTAGGTTTTCTGACGTAAAAATCGTAAGATGAAGAAATTTAACTACGAATTTCTCGAATAACACGAATGCTTGCTGATGGATGGCCGTTGACGAGGACTCTTGCAACCTGCTATCAGCAGTTGCGCGAGCGCTAAAAGACATGTCATTAGCTGAGTTACTCAACAATCACCGGCGTTCCGACGGTTACGTTTTCGAAAAACTTCTCGGCCATGTGGTGGGGCATTCTAACACAACCATGTGATGCGGCGTAGCCGGGTAGGTAGCCGGTGTGCATGCCGATGGCGTTGTTGAAGCGCATGTAGTAAGGCATGGGTGCATGGTAAAAGACCTGACCTGGGCCGACTTGATCGACGCGGATGTCGGCATTGTCGTTGATGACTTGGCCGGTGGCCTTGTCTTTGATGGAGCCGTAAAGGGATGATTTGTGATCTTTATTTTTCTGAGAGATTTTGTATTTTCCTGGAGGGGTGCCGGAATCTTCTTTTCCGGAGGAGATTTTGGAAACCCCTACCAGTTTGTTGCCTTTGTAAAAGAATGCCTTTTGTTGGGAGCGCACAATTTTGATGACCGAGGGACCTTTGACGTCATCGCCTTCCCAATAGGACACATCATCAGGGATAGCTGGGGCAGGATGGTGAGGGCCGCCAGAGGTTGGGCGATGGATTGGACCGCCAATGCCAGCGAGATAATCGGATCCTGGAGGTTTGGTATCGACGCAGGAAATCAGTAGCATCGAGCAAGCGAATAGGACAAAGTATTTCATGAATGCGAAGTAATTAGCTTGATTTGGGCGGATATGCAAGCACGGCCAATCGTAAGGTTGCGGATATGTAAAAAATCCCATAAATCATCAAGTCATGCATGAGGAATTACTGATATTGCCGCCACTTTTTGAAATTGAGCGCACGTTGAGGGAGCAGCTCAGCGGTCGGCCTGGGCATCAGCGTTGTGTGGTGGGGGAGAGTGAATTGCTGCTGGTAGTGCATGAGGTCCCAGAGGCAGGTATCCCCGAACGTAAGGCGATTTTCTTTTGGAGGCGGCGCGATGGAACCTGGTTGCAGCCCAATGGGTCGGGCCTGAGTGAGCTTAGTTCTTTACTAGATCGCTACGCGAAGGCGATTGATCTGAACGAGGAATTGTTAGAAAAAACGGAGTCCACGGAGCTGGTTTTCAAAATCCTCAGACATGCAGGGCCTATTACGCGAAGCAGTCGAAATCTGGTTCATGCGCTTGAGGATGCTCTCGCTCAAGAGCCTGAAGATCGTGAAATCCTATCCTTCCGCGACCGCGCAAGAGAACTTGAACGAGCGGCTGAACTTCTTCAAAGTGATGCGCGCGAAACCTTGATCTTTTGGCAAGCAGAGGCTTCCGAAGAACATGCGAGATCCTCAGATCGATTGGGAAAAATTCTTTTTAAGCTCAACCTTGTCACTGGCTTCTTTTTGCCCGTGGTTGCATTGGGCAGCTTGTTTGGGATGAATGTGAATTTACCGGATTTTGTTCATGAGCTTTTCTGGCTGATCTTTTTCGGCGGACTTACGGTTGGCGGTTTGCTGCTATGGTTTGTGGCGCGGAAAAACGATTAGTTGCGTAGATATGAATAAACTTTTGGTGATAGGAGCTGGGTATTTGGGCGAGGAAATTTTGCGGCAGTTCAAAGCCGCAGGATGGCAAGCGACAGGTGTATCACTGAGCGGTGGAGAAAATCTGATCGCCTGTGATGTGAGTGATTCGGAATCGGTTGCCGCGCTTCCGGATGCGGATGCGGTGATTCATTGTGCGGCATCGGGACGTGGTGGTGAGGATGCGTATCGTAACGTTTATTTGAAAGGCTGCGAGAATCTCGTCCGTCGATTCCCTCAAGCCAAGATTGCCTTCACCTCCAGCAGTTCGGTTTATGCTCAGCACAACGGTGAGACGGTGAACGAGGAATCCGAAACCATTCCAGATCGTGAAACGGGCAGGTTGTTGTTAGCTGCGGAAAATATCGTGCTAGATGCCGGCGGCGTGGTCGCAAGGCTCGCAGGAATTTACGGGCCGAATCGCAGTGTGCTTTTGAGTAAGTTTAAAAACGATGAAGCAGTCATCGAGGAAGACGGTCGGCGTTTCATCAATCAGATCCACCGCGATGACGCAGCTAGCGCGTTGTTGCATTTGTTTAATCTAACAAAATTTCCAGCAGGAGAAATTTTTAACATCTGTGATTCGGAGAGTTTAACTCAGCTGGAAGTTTATCAAGGACTGGCAAAAATTTTCAGCAAACCTCTCCCGCCGAGTGGACCGCGTGATTTGAACCGTAAACGCGGTTGGACCCACAAACAGGTTTCCAACGCCAAGCTCAAAGCAACTGGTTGGCAGCCGAAATATCCTTCGTTTTTGGATGCTGTGGAGACGTTATAACGTTCCTAAATTCTTAGGTACAGCCAAGTTCAAATGAGGCTGGTTGAAAGGGGCTTGGGCTATTGTCATCAAATCTGTATCCGCGGATTAATGAGATGATGAGAAAATATTTTTCACAGGAGCAAACGGAGATAACGGAGGGCTGGAGCAACCTAGCTATCACCTCTAATTTACTCTTCTTCTGAGAAATATTTAATGCAGAGGAATGTAATCGAAAGCTGAGTGCTAAGCCCCTCCGTTTCCTCTGTTACCTCCTGTGAAGAAAATCTTTTTACAGAAGGCAACGAAGATAACGGAGGGTTGGAACAACCCAGCTATCGCATCACAATTACAAAAATTCTAGAAGTTAAAGTTAAGCGCGGAGCTCCTTCGTTTCCTTTGTTACCTTCTGTGAAGAAATCTTTTTACAGAAGGAAACGGAGAGAACGGAGGGCTGGAAAAAACAAGCTTTCACAGCGTCCCGCTCCACGTCCACAGATTCGCATCGAAATATTTGTGAGCGGTGTAGATTAGATTGTCCGCCCGACCTTTGGGCCGGAGGATGGCGATCATGGTTGATCCTGAACCTGTCATTAGAGCGGTTTTTGTATCGCGGCGGTTTTGCAACCAATCTTTGAATTCGGCGAGGTAGCGATGTTTGGTAAAAACAGGTTTTTCCAAATCGTTCACCAGTTCCAAGCCTTCGTAGGTATAGGGGTCGTAGCGGATGCCCGGGAGCGGTTCGGCTTCCAAGCAGTTGTGGTAGGCATCTGCGGTTGAAACACTGAAACCGGGTTTGAACAGAACGATGGGTAGAGCCGGCGGTGCTGGGGCGGCCTCAATGATTTCACCGCGGCCTCTGCACCATGCTGCGCCAGCATAGAGGAAAAACGGAACGTCGGATCCTATGGTTGCGGCGAGTTCGTGCAGCTCCTGCGGAGAGAGAGGATTGGCAAGTTGGGAGTTGAGAGCCAAGAGCACGGTGGCGGCATTGCTCGAACCTCCACCGAGACCCGCACCGTGCGGAATGCGCTTTTCCAAATGGATCTGGTAATGTTGGGGATGTCCTGTTTTTTCAGCCAGTGCTTCGACGGCTTTCACTGCTAGGTTTCTCGAATCGGTCGGCAAACTTGGGTCCGAACAGGTGAAGGAAAACTGATCAGAAGGTAGGATGGTGATTTCATCCGCCAAACCCGGGAGCTTGACCATCAGGGTTTCGATTTCATGGAAACCATCCGGACGTTTCGAAAGGACGCGGAGCGAGAGATTGAGTTTGGCAGGTGAGAGCATGGTGGAAGAGGGAATAGTGAATAGTGAAGAGGGAAGAGGGAAGAGGGAAGAGGGAAGAGTAGGCAATAATCACAATCATTTCACTATTCACTCTTCAACACTCACTATTTAAAGCTTAGAGGGAACGAAGTGAAGTCAAATGGGAGATGTTATTGAAGCGATAGTAGGGCGAGCATTCTGCCTGTCTGGCCTTTTTCGATGCGATATGAGTAATGCAGCTCCAGATCCGCTGCGGTGTTCTCGCAGGTATCTTGAAAGTTTACGATTCCTAACTCCTTCGCCTGTTTGCGAATGGTTGCCGCAAAATCGATATCGTAATCTGGAGGACGAATGCACGGCGAAACTACGCAGACCAGATCGCTTGGACGAGTGCCATAATTTTTCTGCATCTGCATGACCCCCTCACGTAGGATGTTGCCTTCGGTTCCTTTTTTTCCCGAATGTAACAACCCGATCGAACGAGTGACGGGATCAGCCAAGTAGATCGCGGCACAGTCGGCGACGTAGATCGCAAGCAACTGGTTGGGTAGATTTGTGACCAATCCATCGACTCCACGGTATTGGATGGTTGATTGCTCGGAAGTGCCTGTGATGACCGCGATTTGATTCCCATGAATCTGCTCGGCATGATGGCGGGTGGAAATTTTCGGGAAACGTTCCTCAATCCAGCGATCGTGATGCGGCGCGAGATTGCTCAACGCAAATTCGCGATCACCCAAAACATCCACACCCGCCAGCCTTGGAATCCATGATGCCTGGAATTCTCGCAGCTCTCGCAGTGGGTCTAGAAAAGAAAACACCTCCGTCACGACTAAGATCGTAACGGAGGCACATCGAATTCGCCAAGCGGGTTTCGCTTGGTATGAATAAAAATTAGACTAGCGAGCGGTTTTTCAGAGCGCGGTTCGTGTGTTCCACGGTTTCCGCCTCTTCTTCATCCATTCCAGCAAGGATACCTGCGAGGTCAGTCGCGATTTCCTTACGCATTCTGGATACGAGCTCGACTCCTTTGGTGGTGATGCGAACCATGATTTTACGACGATCTTCCGCCGCATTCACACGCTCGACATAACCGAGTTTCTCTAAACGATCGATCAAGCCAGTCGCAGCTGCGGTCGAGTGGCCCATTTTCTTTGCGATGTCGGACATGGTGAGGTATTCTTCGCTGGATAAATAGGTGAGTAAGAAAAACTGAGAGAAGGAAACGTTTCCTTTGTTCAGTTCTCCAGATAGGTTGAGGATGCAGCTGCGCTGGGTGAAGAGCACGAAGTCTGCGAGGCGATCAGCGTCAGCTTTCGCCACGGTGCCTGCGGCACTAGGTGATGTATTTTTCATGTTGGCTGGTTGTAAGGTTCATGTTGGGACATGGGAGAACCTCCTCGTCGTCTTTTGAAAATCCAAACTCATCTGATTTACATCAGCGAAGATTGGTGGGACTTTTTCAAAAAAAACTTAGAAATCCTTAGGACATCGCCAAATTATTTAAAATTTCTGAAATGGGAAGCCTGAAATTCGGCAAAAGTTAATAAATTACCCATCCGAAATGAAAAATCCTTTAAAATAAAGGGATGTGGCGGCGGTTTTTATCCGCCATGCCATGGATTTACGAGATTATTGGGATTGGTGGATGAAAATTGCAAAATGAGAGGGAATTTTTTGCGATTTAGCCCCGTGGCGGCGGATTGCATCCGCCCAGCCAAACCCTTCATATTTCTAGTTTCACATACAAATCTTACGTAAAAAATATCAGTTTGGACTAAAATCCAAATTGAGTTTGTTAAGAAAAATCGGCTTGGCGGATGAAATCCGCCGCCACTTCGAGGTAATCCGCATCCAGCTCGACCCCGGTGAAATGGGAGATTTTTTGGGATTTGGCCGCTAAAGCCGAGGATCCGATACCTAGAAATGGGTCGAGCAGGCGGGTGGATTGGGCTTTTCCGTGGATTTTGATGCATTGCTCGACCAAAGCAACGGGAAAGGTGGCGGGGTGGGGGCGCTCGCCCTTGCGGGACTGGATGGTTTCGTAGGGGATGAACCAAGTGTTTCCCCGGCAGCGTAGGTCTTCGCCCTCGGTGTGCCCCCAGCGAGCGATGTTCGATTTATAGACGTAAGGTACGCCAGCGGCGCGGCGATCGAGTGGAACATCGCCATTTTTTGTTAGTTGAAACAAATACTCGTGGCAGTCGTTGACGTAGCGATTCGAATTGATCGGTTTGAAATGCCCAGCAGAAATTGGCTCGCCGCTGGTCGGCGTGACGGTAATCGATTTCACCCAGTGAAAGGTGTTTTGCAAAACGAACAAAGGGTCAGATCCATCGGTGAGGGCGAGGAGAAGTTGATGGGGGAGAAGCGGATTCGATGGCGCGGCGCCGATGTTAAGAAAAAACGATGCGTCATCTTTCATCACGCGTTTCACTTCCGCGGCCCACGCTTTGCACCAGGCAAGAAACTCCTCGCGAGGAGCGGTGTCTATGAAGGTCGAGTAGTTGATCCCGAGATTGTATGGCGGCGAGGTCACCACAAGATCGAAAAATGTCTCATCGAGCGTAGGGAGGACTTTCAGGCAATCGCCGTTTAAAAGTTCAAGTTTCAAATTTCAAAGTTCAAGGAAGAGAAACAATAGTGATAGCGCAGCGAGTTTTTTTCAAAGTTGAAATTCGAATTTTGAAATTTTAGCTGCGCAGATGCTCAATCGCTGCTTCTAAATCCGCACTGGTCACAGTCTCG
Organism: Luteolibacter sp.; assembly: GCA_021298895.1. Classification (GTDB taxonomy): domain Bacteria; phylum Verrucomicrobiota; class Verrucomicrobiia; order Verrucomicrobiales; family Akkermansiaceae; genus Luteolibacter. The sequence continues at coordinate 10,933 of JAJTHK010000055.1, read as the reverse complement.
ATGACTTGGGATTTGCCGATATCTGAAAGGGTCACGAAACGAATTTTTCCGGATTTGAATTTTTTGTCACGAGTCAGTTTCTCCATCACGGTTGCGGTCGGGATGCTTGGCGAGAGTTGTAGTGGAAGGTGGAAATGTGCGAGAAGGCTGAGAATTTTTTGAGAAGCTTCTGAGCTCAACCCCGAATGTTTTTCGGAAATCACCAAGGCCGCACGTATCCCGAGCGCGATGGCTTCGCCGTGAAGCATTTGACCATAAGGCAATGAAGCCTCGATCCCGTGTCCAATGGTGTGGCCGAAATTCAGCAAAGCGCGGATGTCTTTGGTTTCGTATTCATCCGCTTCAACAACGCGGGCTTTGATCGCGATGTTGCGTGCCAACAACTCCGCTGGCACGTCGCGCTTTTCAGGATCAATCGCTAACAAATCGTCCAACATCGCTGCATCACGGATCGCCGCATGCTTGATGGCTTCCGCAAATCCCTCATGAAACTCGCGCGCCGGCAAAGTCTTCAACGTCTCTGGATCGACGATCACCAGTTTTGGTTGATGAAACGCTCCTAACAGATTTTTTCCCTCCGCCACATTCACGCCGGTTTTTCCGCCGACCGAGGAATCGACTTGGGAAACAATCGTGGTTGGAATCTGCACGAAAGGAATGCCACGGTAGAAAATGGATGCGACGAATCCCGCGAGATCGCCAACCACACCACCACCGAGAGCGATGATGAGCGAGCGTCGGTCGTGACCCGCGCGAATCATTTCGCGGCAGATCGCTTCGGCATGGGAAAGGGATTTCGAAGCCTCACCGGCTGGAACCGTGTGCAGGGTGGGTGGGTTTTCAGAGAAACTAGAGATTACCGTTTGCGCGTGGTGCGCGGCCACCGTTTCGTCCGAAATGATCGCCGGCCGCAGATGCGAAAGCCCCTGCTGCTTCAGAATTTCAGCAACAGAAGACAACAAGCCATGTTCAACCATGACAGGATAAGAACGATCGCCGAGTGCGACTTGGACGGTGGGCATGCGGGAGGTTTAAAGCTAAATCCTCAATTAGGAAACCCTGAATTGGTAGGGTTCATGAAAAGGTCACTTACTTTGATAGCTTAAGTTGGGTTTTTTGGAGGCGATAATCCCGATTCCAGCTACATTTGTTACAATTCAAGTGGCGGATATCTGGCGAAAAGATGGATATGAAAAACAGCACTGGTGCGGCCATGAACACGAAGCAAGCGAGAACGGCAATCAAGGTAATCCCTATATCAATGTATGAGTTGTTAAAATTCAACATCGCAACTGGTGCGACTACGAGTAACAAAGTTGCAGTAGAAGCAAGTATCGAAAGCAGGGAAATTTTTTTTAGGATTACAGATGAGCGTTTTGGTCCGAATTGAAGATTTTCACTGACACGAAATTCGTTTCCACAGATCTCACAATGAGACGGCAGGTCAGCCGGCCATTGGTATTCATAGTGCGGACGGAAAGATCCCTCAATCGTTTGAATTTCAGGGATGGTTTGTAGTGAGGTGAATCGTTTCACATCAAGAATTTAGGTCAATGATGGCGTCTGTAAAAGAGGATTCGTGGTTTATGCTTGTTCTACCATTTGCGATCCTAGTCGAATCTAAGAAATTAGTGCGGGGTTGAGGAGCGACAGCGACGACTACACATATTAAGTAATCCCGCTATTTTCGACCTCCAACTATTCAAATTATTTTTGGCTGGGTTTACCCTGCTGATAGTCGCGAAGGAAATAGCGCGGCGCGAGTCCAAGCACCTGCTTGAATGCCTTGGACAGGTGAAAGGCATCGCTGAAGCCCAGTTCTTCGGCAATCGTATGGAGCGGGATGCCGCGCAGCAGCAAGGCCTTTGCCCGTTCAATTCGCAAAGCCCGGTAGGCGGCTATGGGAGCTATGCCAGCCTCTCGCCTGTAGCGGTGTGATAGGGCGGACAGACTTACGTGCATCTCAGCAGCGACCTGTGCCAGGCTAAGCGGCGTGGCTAGATCCAGCCCCAAGAGCCGGTTGACTTCTCTAACAAAATCAGTCTCGGCGCTCATGGTCGCCGGACCAACGCGATAGATCCCTGCATCCAAGCGCGCCGCATTGACCAGCAGATGCAATGCGCTACACAACGCCGCCTGCGCATCCCAGAAAACCGCCTCGCCGCTTTCAGCGCCCGCGCGCGCCGCTGTCGTGATCAGCTTTCCGAGGACGCCTTCAGGATCCAGAAAGCGCGCGTGCTTAGAGACAGGATCCACCCAGTCGGCTAGGCCTGTCTGTTCGCCGGCTGCGAATAACAGATAGCCGTTGTGGCGCGGCCCCTTTTCCACTCGCGTGTCCTCCCAGTAGCGGGTATTCGGCGGATAGAGATGTGCCGTCCGCGCCGGTCGCACACACCATGGCCTCCGCGTTGAGCCGACACGGACGATTCCATGAGGCGCAAACGCATAGTCAAGCACCCACAAACCACATCGATAACGACCGATTTTTTTTACATGTTCGCCACAATACTCGTAGGCGGAACCTAAGGCAGGGATGCCACCGCCACGCTCAGACCACATGAATTCATTCAAAATTCGATTCACTCCAGCATTTTCCGCAGGTTATCAAAAAATGCAAGAATATACATATTTTTGGCATAGGCTACCATTGTTTTTTGGGTCGCAAAAGGCCATGTTAGATACGTTATGAGTAAGTTGAAGGCCAAATTCCTATCCGCTCCATTCGTTCCGTCCTTTCGATGGGCCCTTCTCCTGCTGCTTCCGGCGCTCGCGTCCGCATCGGATGGCGTTGCCCGGGACAAGGGGGTGGCACCGCCTGAATGCCCTTGGCCGGTCGCCGTGGAACTCGCCGACGTGAGGATGACCGGCGAGCTGTCCAAGCGGCTGATGGCGAGCTTCGATCGTCTCGAGAAAAAAGACTACTCTCCCCCAGCGCTCTTCGACTCCCCCAACGCCGGATGGCCTGGAGACAAAGAGGGACGCACCTTGCTTGGACTCGTTCTGCTGGAGCAGGTCACTGGAAGACCAGCCAAGAACCTTGGGGCGAGCCTCGACATGTATGCGAGCAGAGTCAACGCCCGGGGCTACCTTGGGCCGGTCATGCCGCCCGACGCGGTCATCATCGCCGTGCAGTTGTGGCGCTACACCGGCGAGGCCACTTACCTCGAGGATGCCCACCGGATCTACTACAACGGGCTGAGCGTCAATCAGAGAAGCAATGGCGGCCTCGGCTGTAACAGCTGCCCCTCGGTGGATAAACCCTTTCTAACCATTGTATCCCAGGAGGCAACCCAGTGCTGCACCATGCGGGGTGCCGACGGGCTGACCAAGGCGGCGCAGTATTGTTTTTTCAAGAGCGATGCGGGCGTGATCGTGCCCTTTTACCAGGATGCCCGGGCCACTTTGCGTTGGGGTAAACAATCTCTCACGCTCCTCCAAAAGACGGGCTATCCGTGGCAGGGCGACGTGCGGCTTGAGGTAACCGCTGCCCAAGGCGATGAGCCACGAACCCTGAACCTGTTTACTCCCTCTTGGGCTGAGCGCCCGGTCCTCAAGCTCAATGGCTCAATGGTATCGTTAACCCCCCAAGGTGGATTCCTCAATGTTTCGCGCCGCTGGCAGGCGGGGGACGTCGTGGAGTTGTCATTCGAGCAGAGCGTCGCGGCCAAGGCGCCCATTAACCGGGTTAACGGTGCCGACCGCGCTGACTATCGCACGTTCCATTACGGTCCGCTGATGCTGGGCTACTCGGGACCGAAGGCGGTGTCCGTCAAGCCTGATGCGCGATTCAGCCGTCGAGGCGAGCGTGATTTCCTGGTCGAAGGCACGGATCTCGTGCTCCAACCGATCTACCATCTGCTGGACCCGGCCGTCGGCTACCGGCGGCAGATTATATTTCCGTAACCGGAGACAGGAAAAGATCCGGCTCATGAAAAGACTAAATTATGAGCCGATTAGCTTAAATAATAAGCTCACCCACCAAGGCAACGTCGCCTAACCGCCCATCGCTTTTTACAATTCTTGTCACAGCTGGGACAAAGATTGTAAATTTGGTGGTTTTCGGGGTGGATGTTGGGGAGGGGTGGTGAAGGGGTTGGTGGCGATTTTTCTGAAATAATAGTTGCTAATTCGCCCATGAGAATGCAGGTTTTTGTTGAAACCTGACAAAGAAAGGTAAATTACTAAGGATTATGCTTCCCGAGAGTTCCCCGTTTTCCCCAGACCAGCGCAAGTCGTTGGATTCGATGCTTGCTGGCTTGGATGCGCTTCAGCGCGGATGGCTCAGTGGATTCCTTGCGGCCAGTTCGTCTGCTGTCGTGCCCGCCGCTGCTGCTGTGTCGGCTGGTAAATTGACCGTGCTTTACGGCACGGAAAGCGGCAACTCCGAGCAACTCGCGGACCGCGCCGTCAAAGAAGCGAAGAAAAAAGGTTTCAAAGCCGTGATGAAAAACATGTCGGACATTTCTCCGGCGGATCTCGCGAAAGTCGAAAACCTGCTCGTGATCGTTTCCACATGGGGCGATGGCGAAGCTCCTGAAACCGCTGTCAGTTTCCATAAAGCCTTCATGTCCGAGGATGTGAAACTCACTGGCGTGAAATTTTCCGTCTGCGGACTCGGCGATACCTCTTACGAAAAATTCTGCGAAATCGGAAAACAGTTCGATGCCCGACTTGAAGCGTTAGGTGCGACTCGAGTGGCGCCACGTGCGGATTGTGATGTCGATTACGAAGATACGTTTGCCGAGTGGTTCGCAATCGCACTCAAGGCGATCACTCCTGCTGCCGCCGCTGCTGCACCTGCCGCTTACGAATATGCCGCTCCTGTCAGCACCGATTTTGGAAAGAAAAATCCTTTCCCTTCCGAAGTGATCGAAAACCTTCTTCTCAACGGCGAAGGCTCCACAAAAGAAACTATTCATGTTGAACTCTCTCTAACAGGTAGTGGCTTGCAATACGAACCCGGCGATGCGCTAGCGGTTCAGCCAACGAATTGCCCAGCGATGGTCAAAGACATCCTTGCTGCTGCGAAATTAAAAGGTATCGAAGAGATCGAAGTGAAAGGTGAGGGCAAAAAGCTTTTGGCGGACGCCTTACGCGAAGACTTCGATATCACCGCGCTTTCCAAAGCGGTTTTGAAAAAGCTCGCTGAAGCTACAGGAACGGCAAAGCTCACCGCTCTTCTTGAAGAAGAAGCCAAAGACCAGCTTCGCGAATATATGGATGGTCGCGAAATCATCGATGCGATCATCGACTTCGCGCCCAACGGTCTGTCCGCCGATGCGCTTGCTGGTATTTTCCGCAAACTTCCAGTGCGCTTATATTCCATCGCTTCCAGCCCGCTCGCACATCCAGATGAAGTGCATCTCACCGTTGCAGCGGTGAGATATGAAACTCACGGTAGAACTCGCAAAGGCGTTTGCTCCACCTACCTCTCCGACATCGCAAAGATCGGTGAAAATGTTCCGGTGTTCGTGCAGCCTAACAAAAACTTCCGCCTTCCAGCCGATGACAAGACGCCCATCATCATGGTGGGTCCGGGCACAGGTGTGGCTCCATTCCGTTCCTTTGTTGAACACCGTGCGGCAACCGGAGCGACCGGAGAAAACTGGCTGTTCTTCGGTGATCAGCGCTACACCTACGATTTCCTTTATCAACTCGAGTGGCAGGATTTTCTCAAAAACGGCAATCTCACCAAACTCGACCTCGCCTTTTCGCGCGACCAACCCGAGAAAGTCTACGTCCAAGATAAAATGTTAGAAAAGGGTGCGGAACTTTACGCATGGCTAGAAAAAGGCGCGCATTTCTATGTCTGCGGCGACGCGAGTCGCATGGCAGCCGATGTTCACGAGGCACTCATTTCCATCGTTTCAACCCACGGCGCGAAATCCCGCGAACAAGCCGAGGAATACGTTGAGAGCCTCAAAAAATCCAAGCGTTACCAGCGCGACGTTTATTGAAGAAAATCCGTCTGATCCGACCGATCAGTCCAATCCGACCCATCTTTCCCTATAATCATCATGTCCGATCAAAAACTAGCCGCTAACGAATACATCAAGATTCGCAGCAATTACCTCCGCGGAACCATCAAGGAAGGTCTCGCCGATACGTCCACTGGCTCGATGAGCGAGGACGATCAGCAGTTGCTGAAATTCCACGGCACATACCAACAAGACGATCGCGACCTGCGTGCGAACCGTCGTAAACACAAGTTGGATAAAGCCTACTCGTTCATGATCCGTATTCGCGTGCCGGGTGGAGTCGCGACTCCTGAGCAGTGGCTCGAAACCGACCGCATGGCGACGCAGTTCGCTAACGGCACGATCAAGCTCACCACACGCCAAGCGTTTCAATTTCACGGCATCATCAAATCCAACCTCAAGCGCACGATCAAAGAGATCAACCAAACGGCGATGGATACGATTGCGGCTTGCGGCGATGTGAACCGCAACGTGATGTGCAACCCGAACCCTTACCTCTCATCGGTTCACGCGGAAGTACTAAAAGTTTCCCAACAGATTTCCGATCACCTCACGCCTGCAACTCGTGCCTATCACGAGATCTGGTTAGATGGTGAGAAAATCGAATCCAGCGAAGAAGAGGTCGAGCCGATCTACGGTAAAACCTACCTTCCACGTAAGTTTAAAATCACGGTCGCGGTGCCGCCATCCAACGATGTCGACATCTACGCGAACTGCTTGTCCTTCATCGCCATTGTTGAAAATGACAAACTCGTCGGTTTCAACGTCGCAGTCGGCGGTGGCATGGGCATGACCCACGGCTCTGAAGAAACCTACCCGCGCCTGGCGGATGTGATCGGTTTCTGCACGGTCGAGCAAGTCAACGACGTCGCTGAAAAAGTCGTTCTTGTGCAGCGCGATTTCGGTTGCCGCACGGAGCGCAAACATGCGCGTTTGAAATACACCGTGGACGATCACGGCCCTCAGTGGTTCCTTGAAAAACTCAACGAATACCTCGGTTATAACCTTGGTCCGGTTCGTGAATTCAAATTTGAGGATAACGGCGATCGTTACGGTTGGGTCGAAGGCGTTAATGGAAAATTCAACCTCACCCTTTTCATTCAAGGCGGTCGTGTGCTCGACACGCCGAGCTATCCGATGCGCACGGGTTTGCGTGAAATCGCAAAAATTCACGATGGCGACTTCCGCCTCACCGCAAACCAGAACCTGATGATCGCCAACGTTTCAAAAGAGAAACGTCCGGAAATCGAAAAGCTTCTCGAACAATACGGTATCAAAGACAGCCATTTGAAAAGCGGCCTGCGTTTGAACTCGCTTGCTTGCGTGGCGTTGCCGACTTGTGCTCTATCCCTCGCCGAGGCGGAACGTTACCTGCCCGAGCTTCTAACAGAACTTGAGGAAGTCATCGAAGAAGCCGGCCTCCGCCACGATGCGATCACTATCCGTATGACCGGCTGCCCGAACGGTTGCGCGCGCCCTTATATTTCAGAGATCGGCTTCGTCGGTCGTTCACCCGGTTGCTACAACGTCTATCTCGGCGGTGGTTTTGCGGGTCAGCGGTTGTCGAAACTTTTCCGAGAGAATTTCCCTGGTGGTGAAGTTAAATCGCTCCTCGGTCCCATCATCAAGCATTACGCCAAAGAGCGTAAAGAAGGTGAGCGTTTCGGCGATTTTTGTATTCGTGCGGGCTATGTGAGCGCTACCGAGCAAGGCAAGGATTTCCACAAGAACATTAAAGAAGAAGCACGAGCTTAATCACGCATTTTCATGGAAGCTCTGAAGAACAACACCCAAGACGCGCAAGTCGTAGATCCGGTTCAGCTCTCCGCTGAACTCGTGAATCTTCGTGCGGGGAAGCGTCTTGAGTTGTTGTATGAGCGCCTCGGTAGCCGCCTTGTCGCCAGTACAAGCTTCGGCCTTCAAGCGGCGGTGATGCTCAAGCTCATCCACGATCACGCACCGAAAATTCCTATCGTTTCCATCGATACCGGATTCCTTTTCCCCGAGACCTACCGCTATGCAGAAGAGTTGATGGAGAAATTTCCGCTCGATTACAGAATCTACCAACCCACCCTTTCCGCCGCACGCATTCAGGCGCTTTGGGGGAATCTTTGGGAAAACGGTAAAGAAGGCGCGGATCGTTACGCGCTTCTAACAAAAGTCGAGCCGATGAATCGTGCGTTGCGCGAGATTGGCGGCGATGTTTGGATCAGCGGTTTGCGGCGCTCACACTCCGAAACGCGCCAGGATCGACCTTTCGCTGAGCAACAAAAGAGAACGCTCAAAGTCTATCCCATCCTCGATTGGGCTGATGCACAGGTGGATCTGTTTTTTCATCAACACCAACTTCCCCGTCACCCACTCGCCGAACAGGGCTACGTTACCATGGGCGATTGGCACAGTACTAAACCCTCCGAAGACGGCACCACCAACGGCACCCGCTTCAACGGCGAGAAATTTGAGTGCGGACTGCACCAGGAGTCGAACACTTCGGATTTCCAGATTTAGGTGACTTTATATTTCGTCAATAGAGTATGCATTTTACTCAAGCCGTAGAGGTATTTTAAAAGCAAATAAACCCATGAAACCAATTTTCCTCCTCCATTGTTTGTCTGCATTCTTCGTCTTGGGCATTTGCCAAGTTCGTGCGGCAGAAAAGAAGCAAGACAAGGCCTGGACCGATCCTGAAGTCGCTATTAGAGAAGATCCGGATTTCTCTATTCAAGGTGAATATGGAGGTGAAAAAGCAGGGGGCGCCAGTGAGGGGGTTCAGGTTGTAGCACTTGGTGGTGGATTGTTTGATGCTTGCCTGTTAGAAGGAGGATTGCCGGGCTTGGGGTGGACTCCTGATAAAAAGCGCACCATTCTGAAAGGTGCCCGCCAGGAAGATAAAATCGTTTTCGAAAGTTCTGACAAATCGATCGCTGCCACAATTCAAGGTGGCAAGTGGATTCTAACAGACAAAGATGGCAAGAAATCGGAACTGTCGCGCATCGAGCGTAAGAGTCCGACTCTGGGGATGGCTGCGCCGAAGGATGCGGTGGTTTTATTTGATGGAAGTTCGGCAGAGCAGTGGGAAAAGGGAAAAGTCGAAAATGGTTTGCTCGCTTCGGGATGTACCTCAAAACAAAAATTCGCAAGTTACCGTCTTCACTTAGAATTCCGCACGCCCTATAAGCCCACCGCTCGCGGACAGGGTCGCGGCAACAGCGGTATTTATCACAGTGGTCGGTGGGAAACCCAAGTGCTTGATTCCTTTGGGCTCGATGGCAAGGACAACGAATGCGGAGGGATTTATTCGGTCTCAAAACCGAAACTCAACATGTGCCTGCCGCCACTTGCATGGCAGACTTATGATGTGGAATTAACGGCTGCGAAATTCGATGCCGAAGGCAAACGAACCACATGGCCACGCATCACCGTGAGGCTCAACGGCGTGCTCGTGCATGAAGATCTGGAGCTGAACAAAGACTTCACCACTGCCGCACCAATTTCGACTCCGCTCGTGAATGCCGAGGGCCCGGTCAATATACAAGATCATGGCAACCCAGTCTTTTTTCGTAACATCTGGATCGTGCCTGTGAAGGATTGATCCGGAGAAAAGCTGCCATGAAAAACGATACTATCGTGAAAGTGGGGATATTTCTTCGCCCCAAAGCATGATTGCTGGGTCGAGTGAAATGGGATTTTTCCTTATCGGGTCGATTTCCGCTGGCGGGGTCGCGCGGACTTACCTAAGCTGCGGCAACTTATAACGACTCCAAACCTTATGAATATCGCAGAAAACATGGTTGCCACGATTGGCAACACCCCACTGATTCGCCTAAACCACATCACCAAAGGTCTCGAAGCTGAGATCTGCGTGAAGGCAGAATTTTTCAATCCTCTCTTCAGCGTGAAAGACCGTATCGGTAAATCGATGATTGAGGCCGGTGAGCGCGAGGGGAAACTCAAGCCAGGTGGCCTCATCATCGAGCCAACTTCTGGAAACACCGGAATCGCCCTCGCGTTTGTCGCACGATCGAAAGGTTACCGCTGCATTCTCACGATGCCAGAGAGCATGTCGGTTGAGCGCCGCGTGTTGCTTCGTTTGTTAGGTGCGGAAATCGTTCTCACTCCACGTGCTAGAGGCATGGGTGGTGCGATTGCGATGGCGAAAAAGCTCATCGAAGAAAACCCAGGTTCATACGGTCCGAGCCAATTTGATAATCCAGCCAACCCACAAGTTCACCGCGAAACCACCGCCGAAGAAATCTGGCGCGACACGGATGGAAAAATTGATGCGTTTGTTGCAGGTGTCGGCACAGGTGGAACTATCACAGGAGTCTCCGAAGTTTTGAAATCGCGTTGCGCGATGAAAACTTTCGCCGTCGAACCTGTTAACAGTCCTGTTATCACTCAGAAAAAAGCTGGCGAGCCGATTCAGCCAGGTCCGCACATGATCCAGGGAATTGGTGCGGGCTTTATCCCAGGAAACCTCAATGTCGATATCGTCGACGAGGTGATCCAAGTCTCCAACGAAGATGCTTTCGCAACCGCCCAAGCTCTTGCACAAGAAGAAGGTTTGCCAGCAGGTATTTCCACAGGAGCCAACGTTTGGGCGGCGATGCAGGTCGCCAAACGCCCGGAATTCAAAGGCAAGCGCATCGTTACGATAGGCTGCTCTTCCAGCGAGCGCTACCTTTCAACCCCGCTTGCCGAGAAACTACGCGAGGAGGTCTCCAATTTGCCTGTCCAGGAGATCTAATCTCTGGGTGTCGAAAAAATTTCAAATTTTATGTAAGACTCCCGAAAAAGCCGCCCGTATAAAATTTTGTTAACAACAGCTTTTAGGGTGGCCACCGCTCAGCATCCCCCCCGATGCGGATTCGGGGCGACGGCGGCCCAAACTTTTAAACCCCGCGGTGATAATCACCGCGGGGCTTTTTGTTGGTAGCTGCCGCGTCTCGCGGCAG
>JAJTHK010000089.1 GCA_021298895.1 Luteolibacter sp. | reverse complement strand
TTGAGGTTTAGAGTTTAAAATTTAAAATTTCATGAAACTTCACCGCCACCTCTGCGCCTCCACCCTCGACATCGCTAAAGCGGTTTTGGTTCACCATCGCGTCCTTGATCACGAACTTGCCGCCGCGTTCGATCAAAACCCGAAATGGGGCAAGCGCGATCGCTCTTTTGTCGCCGAGTCTTTATTTGAAACCACCCGCTGGCGCCGCGCACTTGCGTTTCTCGTCGATTCCGAGGAAACCAACTCCCTCCTCACCGCCCAATGGCTCCTGATGGGTTACGAACTTCCCGAGTGGCACACCTACAACGGCCGCCCCGCCGACGAAATTCTCGCCCACCAACCCCTCCTCGCAGACCAACCCCGTGCCATCCGCCAATCGATTCCCGATTGGCTCGACCAAGTCGGCCAAGCCGAACTCGGCGATCTCTGGGAAGCACAACTCGAAGCCCTCAATCAAAAACCCTCGGTATTCCTCCGCGTCAACACCCTGATCACCACCCGCGAAAAAGCCCAAGCATGGCTCGCTGAAAACAACGTCGAAACCACCACCCTCCCCCATCACCCCGACGCCCTCGCCCTGCCTCCCGGGAAAATGTTACCCAAATCGCTGCGACTCGATGGTCGCATCGAAATCCAGGATCCGTCCTCCCAATTCATCTCGCCGCTTTTAGACCCCAAACCCGGTCAACGCATCATCGATGCCTGCTCTGGCGCCGGCGGCAAAGCACTTCACCTCTGCGCACTCTCCAACAACGAAGCCAGAATCTTCGCCATGGATGTCGATCCTAAAAAACTCGCTTCTCTACAAACCCGTGCAAAGCACGCCCGAGCTTCCGAGATCTCTCCCAAAGTCATCAACGAAACCACACCCACCGATTTCGAAAACATCGCGGATTCGCTATTGATCGATTCCCCTTGCTCCGGCCTCGGCACGTTAAAACGCCAGCCCGATCTCAAATGGCGACTCAAACCCGCCGCCCTTGATCGCGTCCGCTCCATCCAAGCCGAACTCCTCGCCACTTACCCACGCATGCTCAAGCCCGGCGGAAAACTTCTCTACGCCACCTGCTCCATCCTACCCTCGGAAAATCAAGATCAAGTCGCCAAATTCCTCAAAAACCGCCCCAACCAATACCGCCTTATTTCCCAACACAACCTCCTCCCCTCCGAGACCGGCTTCGACGGCTTTCATGCTTCCTTGTTAGAAAAACTGTGACGTGGCTGGGACTTGCAGTCCCAGTATGTGGCTGGAACATTTTGTTCCAGTGGTCTAGGGGATTTGCAGTCGCCTCATCCCTATCCAAAAAAATTCAGCCCCTCCATCAAAAGGATATACACTAAAGCTCATTTAACACAAATTACTTGCATTAGTATTTAACGCAAGTAATTTGCATTAAATGAATAGCACCGCGACTCAAACGAAGAATCCAAATTCCGCAACGGCCAACATTCGCGATCTCAATGCTGCATTTAATCAGCAAATGTTCTTCTGGGGCATGGACGCTGCCATTTCATCGGGAAACCTATTCCAGAAAAGTGGATTCACCAAAACCCCCTCTCCTGGACTCAAAGGCACCAGTTGCTACTCCTATCCGTGGCAGAACGGCGAAATTTTTCTCCACGGCGCCTGCGTCGGGTATATTCCAAAAAACGGCGATCCCGGTTTCATTTATATCCGACCAGCCAACAAATGCTTTCTATGGCATGATACACAACCGCCAATCCCAGGCGAATGGGATAAAGAAAAGTTATCTAATGCCAAGCTAGTAGAGGATTTCTCTTTCATGAGTCCATTTCTCGATTGGTGGCTTCATCACGAGGCCTGCGTCGCCGCAGAAATGGGAAGCGCCTATCGCGCCAACTGCTACCGAAACTACAAATCCCTCTCCAAGTCAAAACCTTGGCTCCCTCCCACCGATGCCATCGCATGGCTATGCCAACTAATCGATAATCCCACCATCACACCACGTCCAAAACACTTCTTACGTCCTCCTTCCCGCTGATTCAAGATGACCAACACTTGCCTCACTATCAAAAATAACGATTCCCAGAAAATCGATCCCGACCGTATCGGCGTGATCGCTTCCGTGCTGTGTGCCGTTCACTGTCTGCTCACACCTTTACTCATCGTATTAACTCCCTCATTCAGTCGCATGTGGGCTCATCCCGCTTCTCACTGGATCGTTGCACTCATCGTCATTCCCATAGCTGCATACATGCTTTTCAAAGGCTATCGAATCCATCAGCGGAAATGGATCCTCGCATGCGGCGTGTCAGGCATCATGCTCATCCTGATCGGAGCCGTCATCCCCTACAGCAATCTAACGAATCAAGGCATACAAATCGAACACTACACATCTTGGGAAACTCTATGGTCCGGCTCAGGAAATACTGCGACATTCTCACAAAACAACGAATGCGCCGATAGCTGCTGCCCATCTTTGGTTGCAGGCACAGACTCCAACAAAATCGGATTGCATATCCCGCTCGCAAGCATCGTCACCACCCTTGGGGGCATCGCTCTCATAGCTACCCACCTCGGAAATATTTGCTATTTCCGCCGCTGCAAAACCTGCGAACCAAAAGCTTAAATGACCCACCCCATTTTACCTCCTAACATTCCTGCTTTCTTTGATAAAGATTCTCTTGAACCGATCATTTCGGAGAAAGAGCAGGAATTCGAAGATCGCAAAGGTGAAGCGAAACGTATCGTCAAACGCCTCGCAGCCATCGTTGAGGAACACCGCCTTTCAGCCATCCCCCTCGGCATCGAATTCAACGGCGAAGACCTCCGCTCTGTCATTTCCGCTCTGCGAGATCACGCAAAAGGCGGCACAGGCATACCTATGCCCAACACTCGTGACGAAATTCACGCCCATGTCCTGACCCGCCTCTTTGAAGAACTTGTCGAAGAACCAAGCAACATCCTTTTCACCACCATCACCGGCCCGGAAACCACCCGTTACGATGCCATGAATCCCTCATTCTGGAACGAATGCCTCAACCTCATGGAGAAAACCTACTGCCCCTAACAGATCAATCATGAACCTCTTCAACTCTTTTGAACAATGGCGTGCCGCCATCACCGGACCTTGCGGAATCACCCTCACCCAAGACTACTGCGAAGGCCGCGTTCGCGCACTCAACAACCCCGCCGAACCATCCACCAAAGCCTTCGTCGAAGCCTACGGCGAAACTTACCGAGCCCTCGTTGTCTCTTGGTTCGATCAAGCAGCACGTCATGCCAATGGATAAATAACATGCCCTCCATCCGCACCCTACCTCCCCCACCCGTCGTCATCCGTCACCGACCTCAACTCGTCATTGCAGGTTTTCTAGGCGCAGGTAAAACCACCCTCCTTCGCAACTTGTTGGGAGCCCTGCAGGAGTACGACATCACCTCCGATGTCATTCTGAACGATTACGAAAACGCCGAACTCGACGCGGAAACCCTGCGCGACAAAGCCTCCGCCATCTCACCTTTATCCGCTTCCTGCGCCTGCTGCGGCGGTCTCGAAGAAATGGTCAACCTCGCCCTAGCCGCCCAAGACAGCCGTGCCGATTGCCTGCTCATCGAACTCAACGGCACTGCCGACCCCGTCCCACTCATCGAAACCTTTACTCTGTTAGACGAAAAAATTCACCTCCGCCCGCGCTGGCAGATCACCGTTATCGATGCTCGCAAATTCGGACGCCGCAACCGTTGGCAGAACCTTGAAGACATCCAACTCGCCACCGCAACCCACTACCTCATCAGCCATCCTGATGAAGTGGACGAAAAGCGTCTGACTCAAGTGCGCGAACGCGTCCGAAAAATCAGCCCGAACGCCCGCAACATCCTCACCCCTATGCTGGCCTCAGACATCGCACGAGCCGTCGCAGCTTCTCGCCCGCTTGTCCGTGCACTCGGATCCTTCTCATCTATCAAAAAAGATCTCCATAATCACAAGAAGCACGGCCACGAGCTCACCCACGCCTTCAACAGCTGCCGCATTCTCCTTCCACCGCTTGTCAAGCGAGCCTCCATGCGCAAATGGCTATTGGATCTACCCCCGGAAGTCATCCGGGCCAAAGCCCTCGTCTCACTCCATGAATCACCAGAGGTGAGACACCTCATGGAGCGCATCGGAAACGATGAAATCCCCTACCCGCTCGAAGTGCCCATCAGCGAAAAAGTCCCGGCATCCGCCATCTTCATCGGCTCAGGCATCGATCCAAAATCCATACTCTCCATCACTCAATCCCACTTCGGCGCGCAATGCGCATTACCCGTATGAACTATACAACCGAACGCATCCCAGTTCTCATCGTAGCTGGATTTCTGGGAGCAGGAAAAACCACTTTTATCCGCAATCTCCTGCCTCTTTTAGCCAACGGAACACACGCCCCATACGTGATTCTCAACGATTTCGTGAACGCTTCCATCGATGTACAATCACTCAAAGGACTTGGTGCTGAAATCAAAGGACTCGCAGCAGGCTGCGTCTGTTGTGATGAAACGGGCAGTCTCATAGACGCGATTCTACGTGTCCCTAGCTCGATCCGTCCTCTGATCATCATCGAAGCCAACGGCACCACCGATCCATACCGCCTTATTGAAACAATAACCCTAACAGCTTCTCTGAAAAAACGCGTGGGCGCAATTCTGCAAGCCACTATCATTAATGAGTCCCGATGGGGGAAACGCCTGCTACCCGGAGACAAACGAACAGAACGCGCCCAAGCAAGCACAGCAAGCGTCATCCTTACAAATCGCAGCGAACGTGCATCAGACAAACAAAAGCGCAAATTGCGTGACAACCTCATGGAGCTTAATCCACGCGCCCCACTGCTGGAACTGGATTCTTTTGTCGATCTCCTGCTACGTGAAATCACTGAACCCAACCTACCATCTCCAAATATATCAAATCCCATCCCTCACATTCACCACCACGTCGCAATTCATCTGACTCCGCCAACCATGAGTTTGGAACATCTCCGACAATGGCTATTATCCCTCCCACGCGACATCCTTCGCATCAAAGGTCTCGCCCGCATTTCAGACACGGAAATGGCTTACTTCAACCGCACCGACGACCCCTTCGAGTCCCCTCGCATCATCACAACCGACGCTCAGGAAAGCATGGAGCCCGCCGTCGTTTTCATCGGACCCGGCCTTAAAGAAGAATTCCTACGCAACAGCTTTAGTAACCTTCAACCCATCCAAAAATTCAGCATCTTCTAAACGATCCAAAACCATGCACTCCACCCGCAAACTACCCGTCACCGTCCTCTCCGGTTTCCTCGGCTCAGGCAAAACCACCCTCCTCAATCACATTCTCCGCAATCGTGAAGGCAAACGCGTTGCCGTCATTGTAAACGATATGTCGGAAGTCAACATTGATGCCGATCTTGTTAGAAATGGCGACGCCGCACTTTCCCACACCGAGGAAAAAATGGTCGAAATGACCAACGGCTGCATCTGTTGCACCTTGCGTGAGGATCTGTTAGAAGAAGTCGGCAAACTCGCCCGCGAAGGCCGCTTTGATCACCTCCTCATCGAGTCAACAGGGGTCAGCGAACCCATGCCAGTAGCGGAAACTTTCACCTTCCAGGACGAGTCCGGAAAATCCCTCGGCGACATCGCGGAAATCGACACGATGGTAACCGTGGTCGATGCCCTGAATTTCCTTCGCGATTTCAGTGCTATCGATAAACTCAAGGATCGTGGAGAATCCATGGGTGAACAGGACGAACGCACCATCGTCGATCTGCTCAGCGATCAAATCGATTTCGCAAATGTCATCCTCCTGAACAAAACCGATCTCGTCAGTGAAGAGCAACTTCACACCATCCACGGCATGATCCGTGCCCTCAATCCCCAAGCGAAAATCTACGATACGCTCCATTCGCAAGTGCCACTAAGCGCTGTCATGGACACCGGCCTCTACGATCAAAAACTCGCTGAACAACACGAGGGTTGGCTTGACTCTCTCGTTGAACACACCCCGGAAACCGAAGAATACGGGATTTCCAACTTTGTCTACCGTAGCCGCATTCCCTTTCACCCCCAGCGTATCTTCGATGTGTTTAATCAAGAATGGCCGGGAGTCATTCGCTCCAAGGGAATCTTCTGGCTAGCAACACGCCTCAAATACGCCGGCTTCTGGTCTCAAGCCGGCGCCATCGGCAAACACCAATGCGCCGGCCATTTCTGGGCCGCCGTCCCAAAAACACAATGGCCGGATGATGCCCGAAGCATCGATGCCGTTTGGCAAGAACCCAACGGAGATTGCCGTCAGGAAATTGTCCTCATCGGCACCAACATGGATCGCAATCATCTAACCCAGATGTTCGACGCTGCCCTGCTCACCCCCGAGGAATACAACTCTTCACCCACCGATTGGGAAAGGAAATTCCCAGACCCTTTCCCAAAATGGGAGATGGGGCTCATGGCTTAAATTCAACTCCCTCTCTCACAACAAATTCGCTAACGCATATTTTTCGCATTTTTATCTTGAAACGCGATTTTGTTGCGTTAGAAAGCCCCAGTTATGAAAAATATCACCTCATCCCTCATCGTATCCGCAGCCCTCTCATCGGGTGCCTTCGCCACTGAATTCCTGGCTCCCTTTACTCACATTCACGCCAGCAAGAACGGCACACCCTATGTCCATTCCTTCGGCATCGAGCCAGCTTTCTCAGGTCGTGATCTGTTCATCGATCACACCTTCATCGATGGTGATGGCTTCACCGAGCACGAGACCGAAATCGAACTCGAATGGGCCTTCACCAAGCGCCTCGGCATGATCGTCGAAGTTCCATACGCTTGGGAAGACGAAGAGGGCGTTTCGACCAAATCAGGCTTCGGTGATCTCGCCATCGTCCCACGTGCCCTCCTGATCGAGAGCGATCGCTTTCTACTCACCGCTCAAGCCGAAATCGCCCTCCCCACAGGCAGTAGAAATTTTGGTGGCGATACCGCCATCGCACCTGGCATCGCCATGTGGAATGATCTCGGAAACCATTTCACTCTGAACTCCATCGTCGCCGTCGAACATGGTTTCGATGCTAACGAAACCGAACTCGTCTACGGCGTTGGCTTGGTGAAATCCCTCGGTGAAAACCACGCAGGTCACGACCATTCAGGCGGCAAATGCAATACAGCTGGCATGCTTCACCTTCACCTTGAAGTCACTGGACACACCCCAATCAACGGTGCAGACGATGGCGATATCAATCTCGAAGGACTCGTCGGCGTCACCTACGGTCTTGCTCAAAACTGCGATATCCGCGCGGGTTACTTCTTCCCCATCACCCATCCCAATGACTTCGGTTACGGTCTGACAACCGGTCTGATTTTTCATTTTTAAATCATGAAAGGAACCGCGATTTCATATCGCGTCTGCAGCCGCCGCGTTAGCCCAAGATATTTCGCCAACGTGGTCGCGATTAAAAATCGCGGTT
Source organism: Luteolibacter sp. (assembly GCA_021298895.1). GTDB lineage: Bacteria > Verrucomicrobiota > Verrucomicrobiia > Verrucomicrobiales > Akkermansiaceae > Luteolibacter. The sequence goes on along the minus strand of JAJTHK010000089.1, from coordinate 4,993 downwards.
CCTTTCTCGCATCTCCAAGTCTAGCGTCTTCGCATGATCAGCATCTACACCCTCAAAACCTGCGATTCCTGCCGCAAAGCCACCAAATGGCTTACTGAAAACCATATCCCTTACCAAGAAATCGCTATCCGCGAGCAACCACCCAGCCTCGCCGATCTCAAACGCGCCCTCGCCAACCTCGATGGCGACATCCGCAAGCTTTTCAACACATCTGGCCAAGATTACCGCTCCTTAAACCTAAAGGAAAAAATCTCCACTCTCTCGAACGCACAAGCTCTCGATCTTCTCGCAAATAACGGCAACCTGATCAAACGCCCCTTTCTCATTTCAAAATCCAAAACTCTCGTTGGCTTCCAACCAGAAACTTGGAAAAAGTCTCTCAACTAAAGCTTTTTCCTCAATTCCAGAACAGAGACGATCTTCAAATCCATCCCATTCTCTCAATACCCAGACTGGGCGCTATCGATCGACACTCATTTGCAATCTTTGTCCCAGCTGTGACAAAGATTGCAAATTTGATAAAGACGGCAATGGGGTCCGTAACGCTCATTTTACTTTGATGGCTGTCATTCCTTCCGCTCGACATTCCGATGGAACTGAATTCTATTTCAGGCATGCCTATTTCCGATTCCGCCAACTCTTTCGTTTGTGACCTCGTTGCCTACGAACCTGGAAAACCCATCGAAGAAACCGCTCGCGAGCTCGGTCTCGATCCGAAGTCGATCATCAAGGTTGCGTCGAATGAAAACCCCCTCGGACCCTCTCCTCTCGCGCAAGAGGCCATGCGCGATGCGATTTCTCAAGCCCACATCTACCCAGATGGTGGTGGCTATAAACTCCGAACCGCCATTGCTGAGAAACTTGGTTTCGATATTTCTAACATCATTCTGGGAAATGGCTCTAACGAAATCATCGAACTCCTCTGCCACACATTCCTTAATCGCGATGCTGAACTCATCGCCGCTAAACATGCCTTCGTTGTTTATAAACTGATGGCAACCCTTTTCGGGGCAAAATACGTCGAGGTTGATGATCCAAATTTTATCCACGATCTAGATGCGATGGCCGCCGCGATCACCGATCAAACCCGCCTCGTTTTCATCGCCAACCCCAACAACCCGACGGGCACGGCCGTCACACAGGAAGCGATCGATCGCTTCATTGAAAAACTTCCCGTTCACGTCATCGCTGTATTCGACGAAGCCTACTTCGAGTTTCTAGACACCCCACCGGATGTTCTCAAACATGTCCGTGCTGGAAAAAATGTCATCGTGCTTCGCACCTGCTCGAAAATCCACGGTCTCGCCGCACTACGGATCGGCTACGGCATTGCCCCAAAACCCATCGCGGATCTTCTTCAAAAAGCCCGCCAACCTTTCAACACAAATGCCATCGCCCAAGCCGCCGCTCTCGCCGCATTGGATGACGAAGATCACATCCAAAAAACCCGCGAAATCAACCGCCAAGGCCTCGCTTTTTATGAAACAGCCTTCCAACAGCGCGGGCTCGAATACGTCCCATCGGTCGCTAATTTCATTCTGGTCCGCGTCCAAAACGGCGACCAAGTCTTTAAGGAGATGTTAAAAAAAGGTGTTATCATCCGCGCCATGTCCGGTTACAAACTCCCCGATTGGGTAAGGATTTCCATCGGCACCCCCGCAGAAAACCAACGAGCCCTAGAGGTTTTAGATCAAGTTTTAAACTCTAAACTTTAAACTCTAAATAGAGAGCTGACATCTTACGCTTCCTAGACCCCATCTTCTCCGCGTTCCCTCTGCGACCTCTGCGCCTCTGCGGTGAAAATCTTCATACCCAAAAAATTCCGAGACGAACACGGTTTACTTTCGGAGATTTTTACTCATCCTTACGGAGTTATGAATTTCTCAGGCATCCACACCGCCCTGATCACTCCTTTCCGAAATGGAAAAGTTGATACCGAGGCCTACCGCTCACTCATTGAAAGACAGATCGCAGGTGGCATCACTGGCATCGTTCCTGTGGGTACTACGGGTGAATCTCCAACCCTAGGAACTGAAGAGCACATCGAAGTCATCAAACTCGCGGTTGAGTTTGCTGCAGGTCGCTGCCTAGTCATCGCCGGCACAGGTGCCAACGCCACAGCAGAAGCCATCGAACTCACCCAAGCTGCTGAACAAGCAGGTGCAGATGGATCACTCCAAGTTTGCCCATATTACAACAAGCCATCTCAAGAAGGTCTCTACCTCCATTTCAAAGCGATCGCCGCATCCACCTCGCTTCCTATTATGTTATACAGCGTACCGGGTCGCTCGAGCATCGAGATCGCACCTGAAACCGCCGCTCGTCTCGCTGCCGATTGCAAAAATATCACCTCGATCAAAGAAGCCGGTGGTTCGGTCGATCGCGTCAATCAACTCGTCCAAGCTCTACCCGATGGTTTCGGTATCCTTTCTGGTGATGATCCTCTAACACTTCCTTTTATCGCTGCTGGAGCCAACGGTCTCGTCTCGGTCGCCTCCAATCTCATCCCAGAAGTGATGACTCAGCTAGTTAATCACTGCCTTGCAGGTGAATTTACTGAAGCCCTTGCGATGCAGAAAAAATATTACCCGCTCATGCGCGGCTTGATGTCACTCGATGTGAATCCCGTCCCCATCAAAACCGCCGTCGCGATGCAAGGTCATTGCGATACCGAACTCCGTCTACCTCTTGCCCCTATGTCAGAATCCAACCAACAAGCGCTCCGCACGTTGCTTAAATCTTACAATTTGATCTGACAGATCGCTCAAATCGCCCTGATCAGTCTGATCTTCCAATTCACTTTTCACTCTTCACTCTTCATTATTTATCATTCTATGTCTCCCAAACTCTTCAATCCTGGCCCTGTTGATGTCTCACCTGAAACTTTCACTGCCATGTCCCATACGATGATCGGACACCGCGGCAAAGATTTCGAAGATCTCTACGCCTCTCTCCAACCCGGGCTCAAAGAAATTTTCGGAACCACTCGCCCTGTATTCCTTTCCACCTCATCCGCCTGGGGTGTGATGGAAGGAGCTCTCCGCAACCTCGCAAAGAAAAAAGTTCTCTGCCTCTGCTGCGGTGCGTTCTCGGATAAATGGTTAGATGTCGCCAAGAAATGCGGATTCGAAGCCGAAGCCGTGCAGGTCGAATGGGGCCAAGCCATCAGCCCAGATGCGGTCCGTGCAAAACTTTCCGAAGGCGGATTCGATACCGTTACCTTCATCCACTCCGAAACCTCAACCGGTGTTCTCAACGACCTCGCTGGCATCGCGGCTGCGGTAAAATCTTTTCCAGACACCATGCTCATCGTCGATACGGTTTCGTCTCTCTCCACCGTCGATATAAACATGGATAAGCACGGCATCGATGTCTGTCTCGCAGGTGTTCAGAAAGCTCTCGCACTTCCGCCTGGCCTCGCACTCTTTGCCGTTTCTGAAACTGGAATGGAACGCGCCAAGGCCAACTCGAACCGTGGCTATTATTTCGATTTTATCGAGTTCGCGAAAAACGATGCCGTCAACAATACCCCAACCACACCCGCGATCTCACTTCTTTTCGGCTTGCAATACATCCTCGGCAACATCGCCAAAGAAGGTTTCGCCGCACGTAAAGCACGCCATTTGAAAACCAACACAATGATTCGTGAATGGGGCGCGAAACATGGCTTCCAGCTTTTTTCACCTGAAGGTCGCAGCTCGTTCGCCCTCACTTGCTTCGCCACTCCCAAGACCTTGGATCTCAGCGGTTTCATCAAAGCCCTTAAAACCAAATACAACTTCCTCATCAATGGTGGCTACGGCAAAGTCAAAGGCACTACCTTCCGAATTTCTAACATGGGCAACGAAACCGAAGCCACTATGCAAGAACTCATCGATGCGATGGATGATGTGCTGAAAGATCTTAAGTAAATTAGACTTGCAGTCCAAGATTGTCTTGGGGACATCCTTTCCCCTAGACAGTCTTAAAAAAACTCTTTAGCTCAGCACCTTGGCTCTTCGAGATTAACGTATACGCATACTTATCATTTGCCCAGCATGCCTGCGCCCATTCACCGGACTCGGTGATCTGCGGTTGATCCTCAGATGGCAAATCACCATCGACATCATCTCGGCGGAGAAATGATTAAGTGAATTATGCATATGTACAACCCTTGATCCGTAATCCATCTCCACATAGATAATTAACTTTTACTGACCGCTTATACCTACCCGCCACTAAAATATCATTTTCTAAGCTAATCAGTCTCCCATAACTGAGAGGAACTCTCAAATATCAGAAAACCAACGACCGGAATATACGGCCGCTGGCTTTACTGGAATCAAGTCTTGGTTAATCGACTTTGACATTGATGGCCTTAGGGATGCCTTCTTTGGTCTTGGGTAAGTGTAGAGTAAGCATACCATCTTTATATTTAGCGGCCATTCCACCTGTCTCACAGGTATCGGGAAGAGAGAAACTACGCTCGAACGAACCATAGGATCTCTCAACACGGTGAAATTTTTTCCCCTTCTCTTCCTTTTCGAAATGACGCTCGCCACTGATGGTAAGTATACCGTTTTCGATGCGCACTTTGACATCTTCCTTCTTGACCTCAGGCAGTTCAGCTTTGATCAAAAATTCCTTCTCGTCTTCGCTCACGTCAACGAGCGGTGCCCAATCGGCAAGTGCAAATCTGTCCTCACCGTTAGATACTAAGGGTTTTCCGAATAAGCTCGAAAGCCTGGTTTGTATTTCATTGATCTCATTCATAGGGTTCCATTTTGTTAGTGTATTCATAATTTTCTATTTCCGGCGGGATTGGTATCACCGCTGGAGCGTATCGCCGAATTTCTCGCTCCAGCTGGAAAGTGACTGTTCGGATACGACCTAAGCAACCGTGCTCACTTTCGATTTCATCATCCGCCAGAGCATATCAAATTGCTCAGCGGATCATGCGCATCACGCTTCGCTAATTGCGCCAATCCAGAAAATTCATAATCCTCTGAAGCGG